>JAHEID010000014.1 GCA_024639555.1 Deltaproteobacteria bacterium | reverse complement strand
AGGGAAAAACTGTGGACAGCGTTATTTTACAGCCATGGTAATGGCAAAATTATGAAAACGCCAGTAGCAGTCCATTTTTGCAAATCCTGCCTGCTCCAGCCATTGAAAGTGGTCTTCCAGGGTTACTGGATAATCCTTGGTCAAGTGTTTATCAAGCCAGAATTCAGGATCTTCACCGTTTGCGGCGATAAATTGCATCCAGTTGCTGTATTGAAATTTCCGGGTATCCCAATCCTCATCAATGATGATATCATTCAATATGAATGAACCATTTTGATTCAGAATTGTATAGATGAGCTTGTAAAAATCTTTGCGTTCGCCCCAGGTGAGATGCTGCAGAGTAAGGCCTGCAAGGACAATATCATAATTGCTGCCAATGGAGTCAAAACGGTAATCTCCAAGCATAAGTTCATATCTTCCCCGGTATGCCGAAAGATTTTCTTCGTATGCCTCAAGCATTTTGGGGGTCAGGTCAAAACCTACAACATAGGCATTGGGAAGTTTTTTGAGAACGAGTTCAGACAGTACGCCATTGCCGCAGCCAAGATCCAATATACGTAATTGCTCATCCGAATTTTCAGGCAGTAACTCATTAATTATTTCATGCTGTTTCTTGTATTGCGGAACAAGTCTTTCCATGAGGTTTTCATAAGTGTTGGCCTGGCCTGCAAAGTGTCCAATTATCTGCTCTGTCATCATGTCTGTCACCCCTGTAGCATTGTTTTTACACGTTCCTTATCGAGACATGGAGTCATCTGCGGAAGAATGCCGCATAAATCTACCGACAAGTCTTTCAAGCCCTGAGAGTGTCAAAAAAAATCCCCCAAAGAGTTTGCGGTAAACCTTTGAAGGTTGTTGTATACGCAACTGTATTCAATTATTAGAGAATCTATACCTCTGTTGCGTTGGTCTTTTCTGTAAAAAGCATACCATACCTGACGCCTCGTAATATTAGGTAAAAATACCTATCATGTCAAGGGAAATATGCCGCTCAAAGAGCCTGGTTGAATGATGGCGCGTCAGGCACTGGATGGCCGCAGATCAACAATGTTCAGTTGCCACTTCTCCTGCCCCATATAAGAATTCAGTCGTAATGTGAAGGCCAGGTCCATGACCCCCTTCTTCGATGCAGCGACAAGGTCGCCAAAGCCAAAGCCGATGCCGTTTATTGATTTGTCATTCTCCATTATGGTGAACCTGAGATGATTCGCGCCCACAAGCCTGGGGTTTGAAAGCTTTTGTGATTTCATGCAGAAGATTGGCTCAGGATTGCCGGCCCCGAAGGGAGCCAGGAAAGTAAACGCTGCAAGAAATTTTCGCTCAGTTAGTTCATTTAAGGTAGTTTGCATATCTATAAAGAGACTGGGGCTGAAGGTGTCTTTTCCGGATTGTGACCCTATGAATGCATCAAATCGATACCTGAAGGATTCAATATTGTCTGCAGGCAGGGTGAGCCCCACTGCACCGGCATGGCCTCCAAAGCGTTGCAGCATTCCCTGACAGGACGAAACAGCCTCGTGGATATCAATCCCTTCAATGGAGCGCCCGGAGCCTTTCACCAGTTTCTGAGATTCTCCGTTATCATTCTGCGTACTGTCTGTAAGCAGGATGATGGGACGGTAAAATTGATCGCTCAGCCTGCTGGCAACAATGCCAAGAACACCCTGGTGCCAATTATTTTTATACAGCACCAAAGAATTCGCAGTATCCAGTGTTTCCGGGGAAACCATGCTTGCAGCTTCTGCAAAAATATCGGCTTCTATGCTTTTCCTGGAATTATTTGCTGCTTCAAGTTCCTCGGCAAATTGTTGAGCCTCTTCGGGGAAACTCGTGGTCATAAGTTTCACAGCCTTGCCTGCTGATCCGATCCTGCCCACTGCATTGATACGCGGTGCCAAGCGGAAGGCAATATCCTCAACAGTCACTTCTGTGTTCGAGTTTTTGGCATTAGCAAGCAGTTTCTGCAAACCAATCCGGTTGGCCTGGTTAAGTATCTCCAGGCCGCTTTTGACAATTATTCTATTGCAGCCGGTGACATGGACCTGGTCAGCAACCGTGCCGATTGCCACCAGGTCCATGTATAACTTGAGATTGGGAATTTTATCCTCAGGCCAGTGACCGTTTGTCATCAACTCGGAGCGCAAACCCAGGATAAGGTAGAATGCCACCCCTACCCCGGCCAGATGTTTACAGGGAAATGTACAACCAGGCTGAAGTGGGTTAATGATAGCATCGGCCTGGGGCAGCTTTTTGGGTGGTTTATGATGGTCGGTAATGATCACCCTGAAACCGAGACTTCTTGCCTCACTGACAACATCAGCATCACTGATACCACAATCCGCAGTCAAGAGGATCCCGGCCTCGCCCCATTGTTTCATATGACGGTCATAGATTTTCCTGACTGCCTTACTGTTAAGTCCATACCCTTCGCTCATGCGGTCAGGAATGTAAGTATGCGACGGGACGCCGAGTTCATTGAAAAATTGGGAAAGAATTGCGGTTGATGTAACCCCGTCAGCATCAAAGTCGCCAAAAACTGTAACGGGTTGTTGAAATTTCAAGGCCTCCAGCAGGATTGACACGGCCTTATCCATGCCTTTCATCAGATGGGGGCGCGGCAGCTCGTGGAGAGATGGATTCAGAAAATCCTTAATATTCTGCCCATCAGAGAACCCTCTGAGGATAAGGATGTTTACTATGGTTTCGGGAATACCGCAGTCACCGGCAATTTTTTTTACCTGTTCCCCGGAAATATTTTCAGGCTTTTGGCGGAACAGCCATTTTTTTTCTGGGCGTGGAAAGTCCATATTTTTCTACTGTACGAATAGTCTACTTAGAGCTGGGGGCTATTATGGGTCTTGTAATATTCATAACAAATGTTTTGCAGGGCAAAAAAATTCCGGCGAATAAAATCGGCCTCGTATTCAGTGTCAATATCAAAGGCGGAACCGAAACAGTGGCTCAAATCCAGTTCCAACTTGAGGTTTATGAGTGTATGGATAGATTCATAAATCTTTTTCAGATCCCTATAATAAATACTGTCGCCTTTGCTTTTAACAATTGCCTTGTAGGCATTGATTAGGTAGAAAACGGCCCTGGCCCGGTCTGTATAGCTGTATCGTTCCACTTCAAAGGATTTGGGAAAAAAGAGCCTTTTAAAAAAAAGGAGATTTTTGGCAATGTTGCGCAGGTTTTTTTTACGCCCTGCAATAATGGTCCTGTTTTCATAGAAATTGCCTGCCAGGTTCCAGATATTCTCGTTTAGTTTGAGGGGCTTGCCAGCTATAAAGCTGTTGACGATCAAGGGTACATCCTTGCTGTCAATACGGTAGGTGTAAAAGTTCTTTATGGATTTTTCCCTGTCCGGAAACTCACCGAGCCTTTCCAGGATAGCCTTGTAATCCTTTCTGACAGTTCGTCCAATAATCAGGTCAGCATTACGGTTCTTGTTTTCAATGAGAAAATCCAGTTCAAATGAACTTATAAGCGGTGTATCACTGACAATGACATTGACCTGCTTTTCCCATTGGTCACCATGTATAAAGTATTCCTGTAATTGATCCCAATTGACTTTATTTATTGAATCCCAGCTGCTGAACATGCTTCGCAGGGTATTGCTGTCACGGGAAAGATATTTGAGATAGGTGAAGAAAAAACTCTCCATGATATTTTCCCGCTCTTCAACGAGAACCAGCAACTGGCGGTACTGCTTCACGTGTTCTGTAAGGACTCTTTCAAGGGTCTTCCTGTCTCCCCAGATATAGATGTCGCCAACGCTCCTGGCCTGCATTGCAGCCTCAACCACATATTCAAGGCAGGTTTTGCCATGAAAATCCATATAGGGCTGGAACTGGCTGCCTACCAGTTTTGCACCGCGGGTGCCCGCCCCTATGAATATAGTTTCTTTTTCCAATTATTCTCTGCGCTTCGATTAAGGTGTATCCCGGGTTAAAAAATTTTCAATATCCATAAAAATTGTATCCCGCGCACGCACATCATGCCATATAATTTCCGGATCACTGTTAAACCAGGTGTATTGCCTCTTGGCATAATGTCTTGTATCCCGGGCAAGAATTTCGAGTGTCTGCTCCCAGGTCCAGGTGCCATTCAAGAAATTCAGTATATGGCGATATCCTATGGACTGCATTGTTTTTAATTCTGTGCCATACCCCATGTCCAGGAGCTTTTTTACTTCAGCGAGCAATCCCTGTTCCGCCATGACTTGGACCCGCTGCTCAATACGCGCATACAGTTCTTTGCGCGGCCGGGTCAAACCGATCTTGAGAGCTTGATACGGCGCAGTTTTGATCTTTTGGTCTGCCAGGTGTCGGGACCACGGTATGCCGGTGGAGTAGTATATTTCCAAAGCTCTGATGAGCCTTTGGCTGTCGTTGGGATGTATGCGTCCTGCAGAATCAGGGTCCACTTCTCCAAGTTCACGGTGCAAAACGTCATTCCCCTCTGCATGTAGTCTTTTGCGGAGAGTATGCCTTGTGGATTTGATCTCCTCTCGCCTGCCTGCCCCGGAATCTTCTGCAGCAAAAGAATTTTCATCAAAGACCCCTTCGAGCAATCCTCTGAAATAAAGCCCTGTGCCGCCGGTCAGGAGAGGAATATTTTCATGGCTGTATATTGTCCGGATTGCTTCGCCGGCATCTTTAACAAACCGGCCAAGGGTATAATTATCATCAGGATCAATAATGTCGATAAGATAATGAGGGATACGGGTCCTTTCAGCAAGCGTCGGCTTTGCAGTACCAATATTCATATGCCTGTATACCTGCATGGAATCAACGCCCACTATCTCGCAGGAAAACCTTTCAGCAATCTGCAGGGAAAGTTCGGTTTTCCCAACAGCAGTCGGGCCGCACAACACGAGGATCTTTTGTTTAAGGCTGTTCACTGGGACATATATAAAATCGTTAGTCCAGGGTTATATGATCAACCAGGGCGCCATATTTTTTAGGGCCTATTCCGGCTATCTGTAAAAGTTCATCCTTTGACCTGAAAGGACCACGTTGACTTCTTCGTTGTACAATTTTTTCTGCCAACGCGGGGCCAATGCCCGGCAGGGAAGTTAAAATGCTTTTATCGGCACGGTTTATGGGGATTGGCTGAAAAAAAATGTTAGCCACCGCTGGCGGCAGGCGTACAGATTGGGGTATATCAGAATCGGATTGAATTGCATAAACCACCTTATTAACGTCTTGTGCTGCTCCCTCTGCCAAAAGTGATCCTATCGCGGGGAAATTGTTTTCCAGCTGCTCCGGGGTAAAAAGATAGAGCCCCTCATGCATCTCAGGGGAACCCGACAGCCATACATATTTTTCTGTTGTCCCTGGAAGGGGCGGTGCATTATTTTTCTGCAGAAATTGTCGAGGGCTGGAAAAAAAACTAGCCGCTAGAATAAGGATTGCCAGGGCAAGGAATACCAAAATGTTTTCTGCAGAGCTCTTTTCAGGCAAATGATCTGCTGAACGGAGAGAGCTCTCTTCCTTATCCCTGCTTTTTTTCATCCTTCATGAGTTTGTAGGTAATGGAATCAACCAGTGCCTGCCAGCTTGCCTCAAGAATGTCATAGGAAACCCCTACGGTGCCCCATTCTGATTCCTGGTCGCGAGACTGGATAAGGACGCGTACCTTGGCTCCAGTGCCATGCTCACCGGCAAGAACCCTGACCTTATAGTCGGCCAGCTCCATGTCCTTGAGCTTCGGATAGAAGCGAGTCAGGGCTTTGCGCAAGGCCTTGTCCAGTGCATTAACAGGCCCTTCACCAAGCGCGGCCGTGTGCACCTCTCCTTCATTACCCACAACAATGCGGATGGTTGCTTCATCCTGGGATGGTTCATCCATGCTGCTTTTCTGGCTGATAACCCTGAATCCTTTCAGGTCAAAGTAATGGCGCTTGGTACCCAACGCCTTGCGCATCAGAAGTTCAAAAGAGGCCTCGGCGCCTTCATACTGAAAGCCCTGATTCTCCAGTTCCTTAAGTTCCTGGACAATACTGCTGACCACGGGATCCTTGCTGTCGAGGTTGAGGCCGAATTTTTTGGCCTTGTACAGGACGTTGCTCTTGCCCGATTGGTCTGAAATAAGGATGCGCCTGACATTCCCCACCTTTTCAGGTTCTATGTGTTCATAAGTGATGGGATTGCGTTCGACTGCCTGGACATGCACCCCGCCTTTATGGGCAAACGCTGACCTGCCCACATAGGGCTGGTATTTATTATGTGGCAGGTTGGCGAGTTCGTTGACAAACCGGGCCGTCTCGTGAAGGCGCTCAAGTTTTTTGCCTGCATGTACCTGGCATTTCATCTTGAGAACCAGGCCGGGGATGATTGAGGTGAGGTTGGCATTACCGCACCGTTCCCCAAAGCCGTTCATGGTCCCCTGTACATGAGATATACCCATTGAAACCGCAACGAGTGAGTTGCCTACAGCTGTTTCAGAGTCATTGTGGGCATGGACTCCCAAAGGTATGCTATACCCGTTGTCGGCAAGATGCTTGTTGACTGCTTCGATAATCAGAGGGATCTCGTTGGGCAGTGTGCCGCCGTTGGTGTCGCAGAGCACCAGACATTCAGCGCCTCCATGCACAGCTTTATCAAGAGTGGCCAGGGCATACTCCCTATTCTGTTTGAAGCCGTCAAAAAAATGCTCAGCATCGTAAAAGAGGTGCTCGACATGAGGTTTGAGGTATTGCAGGGATTCAACAATGATGGTGAGATTGTCCTCAAGTGAGATACGCAGGGCGTCTCTGACATGCACGTCCCATGTTTTACCGAAAATGGTGATGCCGGGTGTCTTAGCAGCAATCAGGGCCTGCAGGTTCGGGTCCTGGTCAACAGGCTTGTTAAAATTCCTGGTGGAGCCGAACGCGGTAAGCTTGGCATGCTTGAGCGTATGATCATGCATGGCCTTGAAGAATTCAATTGCACTGGGATTGGAGCCGGGCCAACCTCCTTCAATGAAATCGATACCAAGTTCGTCAAGTTTCAGGCAGATGCGAATCCTGTCCTCAACAGAGAGGTTGAAGTTTTCAGCCTGGGTGCCGTCGCGCAATGTCGTGTCGTATATCTCTACCGTGTGACTCATAGTATTTATGTATAGGGTTAAAGTTTATTAAATCGCAAAAAGTCTCCTTGTGCGTAAAGGCTCAATAATAACAATGATATTATTGTCATAATGCCTGTCGCTGGAGTACTATTCTGCAAGGTCTGCAGTGTTTACTGAACATCTTCCCTTTCAAGGGCAAAGGCATCGTGCAGCGCCCTGACTGCCAGTTCCGTGTATTTTTCCTCAATGACACAGGAGACTTTTATTTCAGAGGTACTGATCATCATAATGTTAATGCCCTCATTGGCCAGAACGTGGAACATAGTGGATGCTATACCTGAATGATTGCGCATGCCCACGCCCACAATGGAAACCTTGGCGATATTGTCTGCACTGCTTACTTCTTCAGCTCCAATGTCTGCGGCAATATCTTGTAATATACCCAGTGCTTTTTTGTAATCGGTGCGCGGCACTGTAAAGGTCATATCGGTTAAATCCCCTGCCCTGGTATTCTGAATAATCATGTCAACCACAATACCGGAATCGGAAATGGGCAGGAAGATTTTCGAGGCTATACCCGGTTTATCAGGCACCCTGGAGATAGTGAGCCGGGCCTCGTTTTTATTGTAGGTAACTCCTGAAACCAACATGGATTCCATTGCTTTATCCTCCTCAATCACCCATGTCCCTTCGGTTTCAACAAATGTTGACCGGACATGCAGTGGAACTTTGTAGCGTTTTGCCAAACCTACAGACCTGATATCAAGTACCTTGGCGCCTAAACTGGCTAACTCAAGCATTTCGTCATAGGAAATACGCTCGATCTTACGGGCAGCGGGGCAGATATTGGGATCAGTCGTGTAGACCCCTTCGACATCTGTGAATATTTCACATTGGTCAGCCTTTAGAGCTGCAGCAAGAGCGACTGCAGTTGTATCAGAACCACCTCTGCCCAGGGTGGTTATGTCGCCATTCTCATCCACGCCCTGAAAACCTGCGACAACAACGATCTTGCCTTGCGCAAGCTGGTCTTTAACCTTATCCGTATCAACTGCCTGGATTCTTGCTTTGGTATGGATGCTGCTGGTGAGTATCTTTACCTGGCCGCCGAGAAAGGATATGGCATCATATCCAGCAGCCTTAACAGCCATGGTGAAAAGAGATATTGTCACCTGTTCGCCGGTCGACAGCAGAACATCCATTTCTCTGGTGTCCGGTTGTTCCTGCACACTATTTGCAAGAGTAATAAGGCGATCGGTTTCACCTGACATGGCAGAGAGGACGACAACCATCTCGTGACCCTGGCGGCTGTAACCGAGAACACGCTCAGCAACGGCCTTGATTTTCACAGGATTGCCGACGGATGTGCCACCGTATTTTTGAACGATGAGGGCCATTATTCTAATAATTGATCCAGATATTAAATTGTCAAACTGTAAGACTGCACAATGTAAACTTTATTACCAAAAAAGCAACAATGTTTGCGTTTTCCTTGGCATGCAATATAAATCTTTTATATTGCTGTTCAAAAACAAACTTGTAATAAGATTCAGATTTTGTTAGAAAAGTGCTGTAATTTTATTAGTAAACATATTTTATGTATGTAATTTTTCTATGTTCCCTTTCTTTTCGTAAAAACATCGATTCAAACCTCACAGACACAAGCCATGGATTCTGGAAAAATAATTACAAGTTTAGCCCTATGTCTGTCATTCTGGATAGCAATCGTTCTTCTTCTGCTGCTTACCAATGGAGATCTGGGTAACATAGCCACTGCGACACCTATTGCAGCAAACATCGAAAAACAAGAATCTGCTGCCATCAAACTTCCAATCCCGAATTCGCCTTCTGCCTCGGCAACAGAAACATCCCAGACCCTTCTTACCGAGATCGCTGGAGAAATAAGACATGGTGAAAGTTTCAGCCAGGCAATGAAACGTCTTAGCATAATGGATTCAGTAAGATCCGATATCATTAAAGGGTTTGGCAAAACCCTTGATTTCAAGGTGCTACAGCCCGGTGATCACTTTACTATTTTATTAGATCAGGACAATTCCATAACCCGGGCAACCTACTCATCAGGACTCCTGAAAACGCATATTCTTGCACGCAATGCAGATGGTTCTTACCTGGCAAGCAGGCAGGCGGTTCCCCTGGAATATAGAATTGAAAGGGTTTCAGGCGTTATTGAGTCGTCTCTATACAGTGCTTTTGTAGTCTTGGGAGAAGAACCTAAAATCATCCATGCCTTTGCCGATATTTTTGCTTCCAAGATTGATTTCAACACGGAGACAAGAACCGGGGATCGATTCGAACTTCTGGTTGAGAAATATTATAAGGATGATGTTTTTGTCGGTTATGGTAAAATTCTTGTTGCCCGCTACCAGAAGGGAGACGTCAGAATTGAAGGCTATCATTTTACTTCTGGAAATTCCCCGGCAGGCTATTTTGATGAAAATGGAGAGGCGCTGGGGACCTGGTTCATTCGATCGCCAATCCCCTTTGGCCGCGTAACATCACGATTCACGATGAGACGCAAGCATCCGATTGACGGGGTTGTCCGGCCCCATCTCGGGGTAGACCTGGCTGCTCCACTGGGCACACCAGTCATGGCGACCGCCGACGGCAAAGTTGAGTATATCGGCAGGAAGGGAGGCTTCGGCAAAACTGTCATCCTCCGGCATAACAGCGGATACAAGACATATTACGGGCATTTGAGAGGTTATAAGAAGGGGCTTACAAAACACAAAAATGTCACACAGAAAGAGATTATCGGTTATGTGGGTTCCACCGGCATATCAACAGGACCGCACCTTGATTACCGTATCCAGCACAACGGTGTTTTCAGGAATCCATTCGGCATAAAATTCCAGGCAAAAACTAAATTACAGGACAAAGAATTGGCTCTTTTTCGCCATGAAAGTGCTCAAACAGCAAAACTTTTCAATACCAAAACCAGCGAAAAAATCCTTCAGGTAAAAAATGTAACCCTGTCCGAAGATCATGCGATTTCCCTCCTGTAAACCTCATTAGATGTTCACTACCCCCCCCTTCAACATTGTCCTGGTAGAACCTGAAATTCCTCCGAATACCGGAACCACAGCCAGGTTGTGTGGCGCCACCGATACTGTGCTTCATCTTGTGAAACCGCTGGGGTTCAACACCGATGACAAACACTTGAAACGTGCAGGACTTGACTACTGGCAATATGTAAAAATTGTTTATTGGGAAAATATTGATGATTTCTTAACAGCCCAAGCTGAAAAAAAACTTTACTTTTTTACCAAGAAAACAGGCAAACCATATACCAGCGCCAAATTTGAACCGGGAGATTTCCTAATTTTCGGCAAGGAGACGAAAGGCTTGCCAGAAGAGGTTATAAGGCTGTATATAGACCGCTGCTACACGATACCCATGAGCAACAGGAAAATAAGAAGCCTTAATCTAGCCAATGCCGCCGGCATCGTCCTTTACGAGGCCTTGCGCCAGCAGTCATTGTGGTAGGATTTGAAGCTTGTGGTAGGATTTAAAGCTGATCAGGCAGGAGGTCGCCTGCTGCTCACAACAAAAGTAATCTATCTGTTTATTGCATAAACTTGATTTTGGAGGAAATCTCTCATGTCTGACCGCATCTATAATTTCAGCCCTGGTCCTGCCACCCTGCCCTATGATGTACTTATCCAGGCCGCAAAAGATATAGTCAACTTCAATGATAAGGGCATTGGGCTCATTGAGATGAGCCATCGCAGCAAGGAATTCATTCAGGTTTTCGATGAATGTGAAGCGCTGCTGCGTGAATTGCTGTCGATCCCACAGAATTACAAGGTCCTTTTCCTGCAGGGCGGGGCATCGACGCAGTTTGCCATGGTGCCGATGAATCTGCTCGGTCAAGGGAGAACAGCCTGTTACCTTAATACCGGGACCTGGTCCAAAAAGGCGATCAAGGAGGCAAAACTTTTTGGCACTGTTGATGTTGTTTTTACCAGTGAGCATACCAATTTTGACAGGGTGCCCTCTACCGGGGATTACATGATTCCAGCCGAGGCTGAATACCTGTATTTTGTTTCCAACAACACTATATTTGGCACGCAGTTCCAAAGCATGCCGGAAACAGACAAGGTAATGGTTTGCGATATGTCCTCTGATATCCTGTCAAGGCGCATTGATGTAAGTCGTTTCGGCCTCATTTTCGCAGGTGCCCAGAAGAACATGGGGCCTGCCGGTTGTACAGTGGTAATAATTCGCGAAGATCTCCTTGACAGGGCTCCGGAAAACATCCCAACCATGTTCCGCTATAAGACACATGCTGACAAGCATTCAATGTTCAACACCCCGCCATGTTTTGCCATTTATGCCATCGGGCTTGTTTTGAAATGGCTGAAAAATATCGGGGGAGTGGCAGCCATTGAAAAGATGAATCAGGACAAGGCCACCCTTCTCTACCAGGCCATTGATAACAGCAGCTTTTATAAGGGGCATGCCCAAAAGGATTCCCGTTCCCTGATGAATATCAC
Organism: Deltaproteobacteria bacterium; assembly: GCA_024639555.1. Classification (GTDB taxonomy): domain Bacteria; phylum Desulfobacterota; class Desulfobulbia; order Desulfobulbales; family BM004; genus BM004. The sequence continues at coordinate 13,005 of JAHEID010000014.1, read as the reverse complement.
TTTTAACCTGCCCACCCCGGACCTTGAAGCAAAATTTGTAAATGAAGCTACAGCGGTTTCGCTTGACGGACTTAGGGGGCACCGCTCTGTCGGGGGCTGCCGTGCTTCCATTTACAACGCCTTTCCCCGGGAGGGTGTCAAGAAACTTGTGCACTTCATGGAGGAATTTGCAAAGCACAATGGTTGATTTGATACATTCAAGTGTTTTGCTGTACCAATGTTGTGAATTATGAAGGAAACATAATCCGCCCTCCCAGTGAGGCCCACTCCATTATCCTGCAGGTTTCCGTCGGCTGTTCGCACAACAAATGTACATTCTGCGGAGCATACAAAGGAGTTCGGTTTCGCATCAAGGATGCTGCAAGCATAAATGACGATATTGCATTTGCTGCCCGGTATTGCCAAAACCAGAAAAGGGTGTTTCTTGCAGATGGCGATGCCCTGATCATCCCGACTGGCAGGCTTGTGGATATCTTTTCCAGTATCAGGCAAAATCTGCCGTGGGTGAACCGAATAAACCTTTACGGCAACACGAAAAGTATTCTGAGGAAAACGCTTGGAGAGCTTAAACGACTCAAAGAGCTCGGCCTGGACAGGGTGTATATGGGTCTTGAGAGCGGCCATGATCAGACCCTCAACAATATCAGCAAGGGCGTCAACGCCGAGCAGATGATACAGGCAGCGGAAACGGTTCGTGCAGCCGGTATTTTCCTCTCTGTCACTGTCCTGCTCGGTATTGCAGGTCGGGCCCAATCTTCCCTCCACGCCAGGGAGACAGGCCGGGTTCTGACAAAAATGAAGCCAAATCAGATAGCGGTATTGACCTTGATGGTTCTGGAAAATACACCATTGTACAATGATATCCGCGCAGGTTCTTTTCAACTGCCTGACCAGAGTATGCTTCTTGAAGAACTCAAGATGCTGGTAGAATCGATCTATCTTGAGCGTGTACAATTCCAGGCTAACCATGCCTCAAACTATCTGCCAATCTCAGGGCGCCTGGCACAGGACAAAAAAAGGATACTGGAGATTATTGAAGATGGCCTGGAGGGCAGACTCCATCTCAAGGCAGAACACCGGAGAGCTCTCTGATCCACAATGAATAAAACGGATCTCACAAACTTGTCCCTGTCGCAGCTGACTGAATTTCTTGTAAAACTCGGCTTGCCAAAATACCGCGGAATTCAGGTTTTCGCCTGGCTTTACAGGCCTCATGTTACAGATTTTTCACAAATGACAGACCTGTCAAAAGACCTGCGTGACACCCTTGCAGCCCAGGCAAGTTTTGACTGGCCGCACATAGCAGAGATTGAACACGCTAAGGACGGTACGGCCAAATACGGCTTTAAGCTCAAGGACGATAATTATATCGAAGCAGTTCTTATTCCTGAAGAGGACAGGAAAACTCTCTGTATCTCAACGCAGGTTGGTTGCGCCATGGCTTGCGAATTCTGCCTGACCGGCTCCATTGGTTTCAAACGTAACCTGACGCCAGGTGAAATAGTCGGCCAGGTCGTCAGGGTCAGGGACTGGCTTCTTGATAGGAATGAGACCACTGCAGGACTGAATAATCTCGTCTTTATGGGAATGGGTGAACCCCTGGCAAATTTTGATAACCTTTTAGTCGCCCTCGATATTCTGATAGAGCAGCGGGGCCTTGATTTTTCTGAACGCAGGATCACAGTATCAACCTGCGGCCTGGTGCCAAAAATTATTGAACTGGGACAAAAAACAAAGGTGAACCTGGCAATTTCTCTGCATTCCGTTGATGATTCAGTCCGGTCAAAATTAATGCCCATTAATAATAAATATCCGCTTGCTATACTGCTTGAGGCCTGCAGAAACTTTCCAATGCCGAAACGCAAACGGATCATGTTTGAATATATCCTTATCAAGGATATTAATGATTCAGAAGCCGATGCCGAGATGCTGGCACAAAAACTTAAGGGCATACCCTGCAAAATAAATTTGCTGCCCTATAACGAATCCGAAAGCCTTCCCTTCCGGCGTCCTTCGCATGAAACGATTGAACGTTTTCAACAAACTCTCTGGAATGCAGGATACACAGTACTGGTCCGTTCCAGCAGGGGCGCTGATATTTCAGCAGCCTGTGGCCAACTTGCTGGAAAAATCATTTCTTGATTGCTGATTGCAAAATTTGAAAGATTCGCTTTTAATGATAATGGCTTTTCATAAACCCCAAAAAACAGTTTATGATAATGTTATCTAATTGTAATATTGTTTAAGATTGTGTTTCTTTCTCTGGCAGCCTGTTTGCAAGCCCAAATCAACTCAGGAGAAAATTATGGATTTGCATGAAATTAAGCGAAATTATTTCAGAATTAACATCAAGGAAAATGATGACGTCTCCGTTAAGATTAATAATGTTCCATTCGAAGTAATGGGCCTCAACGACGGCGGTATAGGAATACGGTTAAGTTCCGAAGATATCCTGGTGTCTGTGGGTGACGAATTGCCGCTTGAATTTAAAATTAAGAACCTGGTTCAAACCCTCCTGGGAAAAGTTGTGCATATCAGTCCATTCGGACCAGAAGAATTCCTCTGCGGCATTGAATTTTTGAATATGGATAATGAAACCAAAGTAAAATTGATGGAATTCCTGGAATCCCGCCGTGAAAATATTTTCAAGGAAGAGTAACTGGTACCAAAATTGCATATAATTATGCGATATTTAATTGAAACTGGGGCAAGATGAATCCAAATTTTTTCAATCTATCAAGAAGAAGAAAACGAGACATCCTCTCCAAGTTGCTTTTGGGGAAGTCAAATGAAGGTATTATTAGCAAAAAAGAACTTAATGCAGTAAATAGATTTCTTGTATGCATGCCTGCAAGAAAGACTCGTATTGAAACAAACTACCAACCGGCAATGACCAAAAATGTCACAAGTGCCCCAAAAAAGCCCCCAACAACAAAGGAGACCCCCCCCCATTATCTATCTCAGGATTTTTCTGAGAATTTATACAGGGCTCCAGAAGGCTATCCATTCGCTTTTGCCTGCAAATTTTACGATTCAGGGTGTCCTCTGGTCTTACATTGTGGATCAAGCCTTATAAAAAAGAAATTATGAATTTTGTCGATAAGATTGCTGTTCTATAACAACTTAAATATTGGGAGGCTGTAGAATGCTTGTCATTTGTCCTCACTGCAAAAAAAAGCACACAATTGACGAAAAAAAGATTCCTCCCAATGCGACAAAGGCTCGCTGCACAAGTTGTGGCCAGTCCTTTGCGCTTAATATAAAGAGACCGGTCGAAGAAAAGAAGCAGAAGCCTGTCAAGAAAGGTGAAACTGTTACCCGGAAAATTGGTGTTTCCTTGAGTAAGGGAGGTGTCGGCAAGTCCACAACTGCCATTAATCTGTCTGCCGGCCTGGCACTTGCCGGATACAAAGTGTTGCTAGTGGATACTGATACCCAGGGGCAGGACAGCTTCATGCTGGGTGTGAAGCCCAAAGCCGGCCTAACCGAACTCGTAACCGGAGAGCTTTCCCTCAAAGAGTGTTTGACCAAGGCCCGAAAAAATCTTTGGTTGCTTGCCGGCGGCAAGGCCCTTGCAGGAGTCAAACGTATGATAGACCGCAAGGATTATGGGGGCGAGATGACAGTCAGTGAAGCACTGCAACCGGTTGATAAAATTTTCGATTTCGTTGTTGTCGATACTTCTCCAGGGTGGGACCCCCTCACTGTAAATGTCCTTTTTTATATCAATGAGTTGATGATACCTGTCGCCCTAGAAATCATGTCTTTACAGGGTCTCAGTGAATTCCTCCGGTCCATATCCTCCATACAGAAATATCGGCCTGAACTCGGCTTGCAATATATATTGCCGACTTTCGAAGACAAACGGGTCAAGAAAACATCAAGAATTATGAATAAGATTGGCAAGATTTACGGTGAAAGGCTTTGTGTCCCTATTCGTTATAACGTAAGGTTGTCCGAGGCGCCTGCTTACGGCAAGACCATCTATGAATACGCCCCTGGTTGCAATGGTGCGCAGGATTATAGAGAACTTGTACGCAAGGTGGCCAACGATCCCAAGCTTTTATCGTAAACCCCTGCTAACCGGTTCGCCTGAAATGGAAAAGCCGCAAGCCCGAAGCCCGGGCTTGCGGCTTTTAAATTTGCCAGAGAGATTATTTGCAGCGGATACTTTATCGCTGGTAAACTAACCACACAAACAGGCAAAAACCTACTATCCCAATAATAATAGGTTTGACCGCAATCCATATTGTATGCATCTCGTCCGGAGATACTTGTCGTCGCTCTCAGCTGCCCATCATTTTCCTCCCTCTTTTACTCCAGCATCATGCAAATTTCCTCTGGAGTTTTATTAACTCTAATTGTCCAGTATTAAATTATAAATTTCGCTTCAAAATACATAAAAAATTTTAATCCACTAAACTTTTGGCCAGATAACAAGCAGGAGGCCGAATATAACAAGCATCGGGCCATTGGCAATATAAACCACGTAAACAAGCGGGTAGCGCCTGCCCATAACTGACCTTATTTTGTTTCTATTGAATATGCTGGGCATCCAGAAGACGATGCTGACCACCAATCCTAGGAAAATCAGCATTATGCCGGAGATTGCAAGGACCATTTTTTATTCTTTCCCTGAAAAACTACGCTCTTGCACTTTAATTTATCGAGCCTTTTTAAGCAGATTGTTTAAGCGATCATATTTGACCGAATCGCCTGCAGTAAACTTAGTGCCATAAGTATTTTCCAGGACCAGTTCTTCCTTATTTTTATTAAGCAGAATAAGATGCTCTTTGGTTACTTCCTTAACTTTATATTCCTGCCAGTCATATGTGCGGATTACGCCTTTTTTTAATTTATTGATGGCAGCATTATAGCGGACGAGGTCACCTGCCTTGTAGCGGCCAATATAAAGCCCCCTGGTTCCCAGGTATAAATTATTATCCATTTGCAAAACCAGCTCTTCACCAAGGGTACTTTTTAGAGTGATGCTCTTGCTGTTGGCTGCAACAACTTCATACTGTTTCCATTGCCCGGAATCATCTGCAGGCTTTAATTTGTTACCGACTGAATCATAGCGAATCTGGTCACCAATGTTGTATTTGCCTTTAAAATTTCCCTGCACAGAAAGTGTATCACCAGTTTTGTGCTGCAGTGTCAGGCTGTCACCGGAAATTGTGATAACTTTATAATCCTGCCAGCGATAGGCCCTTAGCCTTTTTCTCACACTGTCGTATCTGACCTTATAGCCAATCTTGTAGTTCGCCGGATCCTTGTCAACTACAATAGTATTGCCGTCATTGTCTTGCAGGACCATGCCGTTTTCAGTAATATCAATAATCTCAAAAGTCCTGTAAAAGTCTTTCCCTTCCAGGCCCTCACAGTTCAGGTTTACGGAAAATCCTATGTTAATGAAAAATAAAATAACAAGACCAATTAATCCCAGTTTTTTCATAACCGACTACCCAGGGAAAAATTTTTTCTGCTGTTCAGTTTATAATATATCATAACTGCGCATTCGGACAAGATGTTTGGATTGTCTGCGAAATTTATCCTAAACGGTTCATGATCGTTATCTGTTCATTGAGTGTCCAGAAATCATAAAGGTACCCGAATCCCAACAGGCCTCCGGTTAGAAGATATATGATTCCGGTAAGCCATTTGTTCAAATACATTCTGTGTATGCCAAATATGCCCAGAAAGGTTAGCAGGAGCCAGGCAACAGAGTATTCAATGGGGCCGGCGGTGAACCTGAGGTCTGCCTGCCGGTCCATGGAAGGGATAAGGAAAAGATCAATTATCCAGCCTATTCCCAGAAGACCAAAGGTGAAAAAATAAATAGTACCCATAAAGGGTTTTCCATAGTAGAAGCGATGCGAGCCTGTAAAACCGAAGAGCCAGAGAATATATCCTATGGTCTTGCGATGGGTATCAGTATTATTCGTCATTTCTTTCCCTTCCCGATGAAAACCATGTTATGGTGTTGGCTGGAGCCGGCCATTATAAATTATTCCTCCTGCGTCAATATATTGCTGTAAAACCGCTTTCGCCTTATCCCTGAGTATATCGCGTGTCACAGAAATGGTGCGGGATTGAAGTTTTTGGGGCCAATCATCCGGCTTGTCTCCCTCATCAAAACCAATACTTCTTGCATCTTCATCCCTGGCACCACAGACAAGGCTTTTGATCCCGGACCAGGGGATGGCACCCAGGCACATGGCGCATGGTTCTGTTGTAGAGACAAGCTCATAATCTGGCAGTCCTTCAGCGCCGAGATCAAAGTTTGCCACCCTCTGCTGGGCCAGCATGATGGCAACTATCTCGGCATGGACAACGGAACAGTTCGACTGCAGGACCAGGTTTATGCCCGGTGCGACAAGCCGGCCGCTGTACTGTTCAAAAATAGCCGCTCCGAAAGGACCGCCATTGTTTTTAATATTATTGCCCGCAAGTGTAATTGCCAACTCCATGCGCTCTTCAGCCGAGGGATAGATCATTTCATATCCTGGCAGGATATCATGCACCCACTGCGGCAGCTTTACTGTATATGATTTAAACTTCACTGGTTGTATCAAATGAAGAAAATTTTAAAACCTGTAACCCAGGTTCATGCCAAAGGATTGCTCAGACAGGGCAATTTTTACGCCCGGTGCACTAGTTGCAGGGCCTGCAGTGACAGTGTTTTCCGGAACATACATATAATGAAAACCGATATCCCAATGATCATCAAGTTTATAATCAGCGCCAACTGTATAATGGGTTTCAACTACTGCCGGCAGGAGCATGTTGTTGGCTGCACTTGCCGTATCAATGGGAGATTCACCATAGTTGAATCCGGCCCTCAGGTTAAAGCTGTCATTTAGCTTATAAGTAAGTCCTAGGGCAAAAACAACCTGGTCATCCCAACCCGGATCCATGGCAGTATTTCCTCCCGGTCCGCTAACCGCCAATGTATCCATGGTGTCTGACCAGTTTATCCATTTCACGTCAGCTGCAACACTAAAAGCTCCCGTAACATGCACAGCAATGCCAACGGCTGCCTGCTGCGGAAAATCCAGGTCCAGTGTATAGGTGCCGGCAGGCTGAGGCCCGCCCCCAAAAGCTGACATGTCAATATCGCCATGGGCCAGTTGGTATTCAAGATCGGTAAAAAACTGCTTGCTTTTGTAACTTGCTCCGAAAGTTACCATTTCATTAAAATCATAAAGGAGGCCAAGGCTGAGTCCAAAACCGAAGGCTGAAGCTCCCCTGCTCAGATCAAAATTATTAATCACAATGTCTCCCTGGCCATCTCCATTGGAGTCGGCCAGCATGCGCTGCTGGAAGGAAACCTGCTGAAAATCGATATTTATGGAAGCACCAAGACTCAATTTTTCAGAAGCCTGCCAGGCAAGGCTCGGGGCCATCTGCCAAAAGGCTATACTGCTGTATCCATCCCAGTATACTGAAGGTTGCATAAGGGTTGAACTATAATCGACCCCCATACCGGAGGTGCCGTACATGCCGCCGCCAAACACCATGTCGTCTCGACTGCCAACAGGTCCATTCCAGCCGATGGCTGGTATACCATAGATTTCAGAGTTGCTTTCAGCTATTCCGCCTCCAAAGGCTGTAAAATCAGTGGAACGGTCAGGCATGAAGGCCTCCATGGAAAAATCTGCCCTGTGGCCAATACGCAGCATGCCGGCCGGGTTGGTAACTGCGGTCATATTGCTTCCGGGAAAAGCTGTTACTGCCCCGGCCAGACTCTTTTGGTAGGACCCGATTCCGATGAGCTGATAACCGTTTGTTGCAAAAGCGGATGTGGAAAAAAACAGTAGCGCCGCTAAGGGAATAATCACTATACTACATTTTCTTTTCATGACCCCTCCTTGTCCAAACTTTATTACTGCATGATAGTATTACGTTCTGTGGTAACTCTTTGAGAAAGTACTGTATGAACTGAAAAACATGCGGAAATCATATTATTAAGGCAGCGTCACTCTGTAAACAGAAAAGCAAAACCCCGCTGTTTCCTGATACAGAAAAGCGGGGTTTTGCGGAGATTTCTTGCTTTACTAAATTATTACTTTTTCTTTGCTGTGGTTTTTTTCTTGGCAGGGGATTTCTTTGCAGCAGTCTTTTTCTTGGGCGTTGGTGCTTTTTTCTTGGCAGCAGGTTCTGCTTTTTTTCTTGCTTTTCCCGCCGGCTTCTTTGAGGCTGGTTTTGTTTTGGTAGCAGTCTTTTGAGCCCCTTTGGTTTCAGCGTCCTGTTTTGCCGGGGGGCCTTTTTTTTCAGACGCTGCTGGCTTGCCTTCTTCAACCTCGGCTGAGAGTGCCCCAACGATTGCCTTATTCAACTTTTCCTCGATAATTCCGTTGATATATTCCGGGGTAAAGATCCCTTCTTTACGAATTGTCTTTGCCGTATTACCAAAGACCATTCTTACCTTTCTGGAACTCACAGCAGCCAGACCCTTTTCCAGCTTGGTCTGAAGCTCATCCGCTCCAATTCCTTCAGATTCACCCAAAGGCCCAAGTTCTTTTACCTTGCCTGTAAATTCAGTGATCAGTTTAACAAAGCGCGGAGCTTCCGCTGCAGAAGCCCACTGCAGGGAAAACCTATCAGGATTTATGCCTATTTCCTTTAATACATTGAAAACCAAGGCGTTCATTCCCATTGCGTCGTAATTACCTACCTGGTAATGACATTCACCGAGTTGTCAGCCACCTGTAAAGATACCGTCTGCCCCTTCAACAAAGCCCCGCAGGACAAAGGCTGGATCGACCCGACCTGTGCACATCACCCTGATTGTCCGCAGGTTGGGTGGATACTGGTAGCGAGAAACACCGGCCGCATCAGCTGCGGCATAACAGCACCAGTTGCACAGAAATCCCAGGATTTTCGGGTTATACTCTTCCTTGCTCATTTTCTATCCTTTAATCATTGTTGTAAATGATGCACTTAAACTGCTTTAGGGCACCAGGTTTAGGCTGCCTCTGTTTCCTTTTCCATAACGGCTTGGCCAAATGCTTGGATCTGCGAATTAAGCTGCTCATTGGTAAAACCGCCCATGGATATAGCAAATGTAGGACAGTGAGAGGCGCAGATTCCGCAGGCTTTACAGGATGCTACAATGGTTTCAGCCTTGGGCCTGTTGTTTTCGTCCTTGACCATCTGAATGGCCTGATAAGGACAGAGGCTTGTACAGAGCTTGCAGCCGATACAGATATCTTTATCAACATTTGAAACAATCGGGTCAACCGTAACATAGCCCTTGACCAGTGGCATGGCTGACTTGGCCGAGGCTGCCTGGGCCTGGACAATGATTTCGTTTATCGGTTTGGGCGAGTGGGCCAGGCCGCATACATAAACACCGTCAACCGGAAGTTCAACAGGCCGCAGTTTGACGTGCGCTTCCAGGAAGAAGCTGTCGGCAGTTACCGGGACCTTCAAAAGTTTGCTCAAGGTATCAGTCTCTTCAGGCACCATGCCAACACTCAAGGCCACCATCTGCGGACTCATGCTCACATCGTCCTGCAGAATCGGATCAAAGTAGGAAACCGAAAGTTTACTCCCTTTTTCAGCTATAACGGGCTTGTTGTTCAATTCATAGGGAATAAAGAGAACCCCTTTTTGACGTGCATCCTGGTAAAGATCTTCGGCATAGCCATACGTCCGGATATCCCTGTAGAGCATGATAACCTGGGAGTCCGGGTTAATTTCCTTTACCCTGAGAGCATTCTGCACTGCAGTCGTACAGCACGTCTTGGAACAGTAATTCAGATCATCCCCGCGGGAACCGGCGCACTGGACCATGACGATTGAATCAGGAGCGCGGTTCTTGCCTTTCCCTTCCAGCTGTTCTGCCAATTCGCTCTGGGTGACGACCTTTTTGGAATACTTGATTGTATTGCCCAGAACCGTTTCAGGCCGGTGTTCACGTGCACCGGTGGCAATAATGATGACACCGTGATCCAAAGTATATTCCTTGACCTTGGCGCCTTTGCCAGAGGTAATAATTGAGGTGAAGTTGCCCACAAATCCATTAGTCTGTTGGAGCTGTGCATCTGTATAGACAGTGACCAACTTGTTCTTTTTAACCAGGTCAATAAGTTTTTTGGTATGGGAAAGTGTCTTGAAATTGCCGCCAAGGGAGTCCTGCTTCTCGACCAGGGAGCAGTTGAAGCCCTGGTCTGCGAGATTTAAAGCTGCAGTCATGCCTCCAATCCCGCCGCCTATGACCAGACCGGTTTTGTTAACCGGCACGGTCTGTTCTGGCAGGGGCTGAATGTGTCTTGCCTTGGCCACAGCCATACGGACAAGATCCTTTGACTTATCGGTGGCAGCACCAGGCTCATTTGCATGGACCCAGGAACACTGGTCTCTGATATTGACCATTTCAAAAAGGGAGCGGTTTAAACCGGCATCTTTTAATGTTTCCTGGAATAACGGCTCATGGGTTCTGGGTGAGCAGGCAGCAATCACAACCCGGTTCAGGTCGTGCTCTTTGATTTTCTCTTTGAGAACCTCCTGGGCATCCTGGGAGCAGCTGTAAAGACTTTCCGTATAGTACACAACCCCATCCATATCACCGGCATAGTTGCTTACATCAGGCACATCAACAACAGAGCCGATATTAATACCGCAATGGCAGACAAAGACCCCGATTCGAACTTCATCTCCCAATTCTTTTTCATCGGGATAGCTCTTATGTATAATGCCCCTGCCCCGCTGTTTTTTAATAAGGCCTGAAGCTATTCCGGCGGCACCGCTTGACTGCGTGACAGATTCCGGGATATCCATGGGACCGTTAAAGGCGCCTGCAACATAGATGCCTTCTTTGCTGGTAGCCAGAGGTGCAAAGGTATCGGTGTCGCAGAAATTGTATTTATTTAGTTTAAAACCGGCCATGTCGGCCAGTTTATCGGCATCAGGAGGTGACTCGAGACCAACAGAGAGGACAACCATGTCAAAGGGCTTAAAGCTGTGCGTGCCGTCAAGGGTGGAATAGGTTAGCCGCAGGTGATTACCCCAGGGCATTACATCAGCCACTTTGGCCCGCACGAATTTAATGCCTTTGTCCTCGGCGCGTTTCTGGGCGGCGTCAAATTCCTTACCCTGTGTCCGAATGTCCATATAATAAATGGTTATTTCCGCGTCCGGATCATGCTCCTTGGCAACCATGGCTTCCTTGATTGCATACATACAGCAGACCGAGGAGCAGTAGCCGTTATCACAGCCGATATCCCTTGAGCCCACACACTGGATAAAAGCAATCTTATGGGGATGACGGTTGTCGGAAAGACAGCGGACCTCACCGGTAAAAGGACCGGACGGGTTCAAGAGCCTTTCAAATTCAATGCTGGTTACCACGTCCGGGTGCTTGCCAAAGCTGTACTTTGCAAGGGTGTCTTCAGGTATACGGCCAAAACCTGGTGACATGATGACAGCTCCTACTTCCAGGGTTCTTTCTTCAGGTTTCTGGCTGAAATCAATGGCCTTGCTCTGGCAGACAGGCACACAGATCTGGCAGGTTTCATGGGTAAGATGCAAACAGCTGCGCGGATCTATATAGTATGTTGCCGGCACTGCCTGTGGATAATCAATGTGGATGGGACGGGTTATGTTCAAACCTTCGTTGTAATCATCCACCTGGTGACGCGGACAATAAGTGGTGCAAAGTCCGCAGGCGGTACAGTCATCTGCAATGATATACCGGGGACGTTGTACAATATCCGCTTTGAAATTACCTGCTTTTCCCTTAAGGGATAACAGATCAGCATTTGTGAGAATCTCTATATTTGGAGACCGACCGGCCTCAACCAACTTGGGCGCCAGGATTCAGAGCGAACAGTCGTTGGTCGGGAAGGTCTTATCCAGCTGAGCCATCACGCCGCCGATAGCAGGTGATTTTTCAACCAGATAGACGTAGTACCCCAAATCGGTCAGGTCAAGAGCTGCCTGGACTCCGGCGATACCGCCGCCCAGGACCATAACTGTCCCTTCCCTGCTCTTTGTTGCTTTAGCCATAACTTTCTCCAATTACTCTAACTGGTTCTATGGATTGAGATCGGCCCTTTATGCCGATCTTACATTTTGCAAAATAAATCTGTGTTAAGCAGCAGTCTTCCATTCCTTCAGGAATGCCGGCATGTGGCCCGCCTCACGGGGACCTATGGTAATGGTCCAGTCAGGCAGTTCTTCTTCCAGCTCACCCTTGATGGTGGCGAGATACCCCGGAATGATCAGTTCACGGTGCTTCACCTTGTCAGCAATTCCTGACTTGTTGATAAACTGGGCGATGAGATCTGCACCAAATTTACCTGCCGCCCAAGCGGTCAAAACGGAAAGGCCTTCCGTATCCTTGATGAGCAGCCAGGACGGAACCTTGCTGCCTTCAATTTCACCTGAAACAATAAAGTAGGTCAGTGAGAAGTTGCAGGTAATGAGAACAGGCGAATCCTCACCCGGGCCGTTGACAGGATAGATGTCTTCCTTGACAACCATAGGCCGCTGCGGATCTGTGAATATATTCAAACGTTCGAGAAGCAGCGGAAAAAGGGTGTCGCCCTGCAGGTCTGAAAGAATAACGATACCAGCATATTTAGCTATCAGTACAGAAGCGATCATGACCTCCATGAGCGGATCGTCTGTCATCTCACATGGGAAGGCTATCGTCGGGAAACCAAGCGGCTTGAATTTCTTATTGACCGCAGCCCTGCGTGCTACAATGTTGTCTTCAAATGCAGCCTTCATGGTACGGGCTCCTGTATCAATGACAAGGTCTTTTAAGCCGTCATTCAAGAGCTGGTCAGCGATCTCAACGGTATTGTCAAGATTGGTGCCTCTTACGCCAAGGGGGCATCCCAGTTCCTTGGCCAGGTTGGACATGGCTTCACGGTTATTGCTGTCGGCACCGAGGAGAAGCGGTTTTCTGTCACCGCAGAGTTTAGCACCTGCTGCAAGAGTGTCGGCATTTTCACTGATAAGGACAAGGTTGGCATCCGGGGCCTTATCAAGTAC
>JAHEID010000109.1 GCA_024639555.1 Deltaproteobacteria bacterium | reverse complement strand
CGCTCTAATATAGAATTAATAATACTACCATACAATTATTAAAAAATGATGAATATTCCAATTCTATTTTTGTGTTTGCCGCAGATTTCTTTTTCGTGTTTATCCCTACTCTTAAAATAACCGTATCGTTTGCATCATTGTCATGGCAGGGTAAAAGTTTTAAGAATTATTCAGCTGGTGATTTGGTGAAAATTAATAAGATAAAACCCAAATGGCAGCTCTCCCATCTCATATATTTATCACCAATTAAACAGGTTTTTGACAAATTCCCCGTATAGTCTTTTCCGGCAATTATGCTATAGTTGGAAATCTGTTTCGATTAACTTGAAAATATGGCAATAATCACAATCTGATTACCGGTATCATTTAGAACTGTTTGTCATTTGTTAAATTTTATAGAGGGAACTGCCATGCAAAAGCACCTTCAGAAAGATATAGACAGCCTGAAAGATAAGATCATCACCATGGGGAGCGAGGTCGAAGACAGGGTCTATAAATCATCGCTGGCCCTTATCAACCGGGACGAAAGACTGGTAAATGAAGTTATTCAGGCAGACGAGCAAGTTGACAGTATGGAAGTTGATATTGAAGAACACTGCCTGAAGATACTTGCTCTGTACCAACCGGTTGCCGTTGATCTGCGGTTTATCATAGCTGTGCTGAAAATTAACAATGAGATGGAAAGAGTCGGCGATATTGCGGTAAATATTGCCGAAAGGGCAGCAGTCCTCAGCAAGTGTAAGGATTTTGAGATCCCCTATGATGTCAAGGGGATGGCAACAAAAGTCGAATCCATGTTCACCAGAAGTATTGATGCCCTTGTGCATATGGATGTGCAGCTTGCCCACCGGATCCGGACAGAAGATGATGAGGTGGATGAATACAATAGGGCCATGTATGCCCGGGTAAAAGATATGTTAATAAAAAGTCCCGAAGATATTAACTGCATGCTCAATGCAGTCTCGGCCGGCCGTCATTTTGAACGCATTGCCGATCATGCCTGCAATATTGCCGAAGATGTTATCTACCTTGTTGACGCGGAAATTGTGCGTCATACCCCGGAAGTTTTTGAGGAGTAATTCTGCCTATAGGTAAAATTAAGGTATTGTAACATGGATTAAAGTTTGTTAGCTCTATGCGTGGTCAATTCTGAGTGGGATTATTTTATAATTTCTGAGGTAAAAAGATGAATATTATCCAAGAGTTGTTTGGCAAGTCGCCTTTCGGTCCGTTGGTGGAACACACCAAAAAGGTACATGAATGCGTGGAAATGATCCGGCCGCTGATGGAGGCCCTGGTTAATGAAGATTATGATGAGATCCGCAGATTGCAGGATAAGGTCTCCAGGCTGGAGTATGAGGCAGACACCATCAAGCACAATGTGCGCGAACATTTGCCGCGCCGTTATTTCATGCCGGTTGAAAGGGTCGATCTGGAAAAGTTTATAAGCAACCAGGATAATATTGCGGATAAAGCAGAGGACTTTGCTGTTATCCTGACTTTGCGTAAGACCAAGCTGCATCCTAAGGTCATGGACAAGTTTTTTGCTTTTGTTGACCAGATATTCCAGGTTACAGGCACCCTGCTCACTGCAGCCGTTGAATTGAAAAATCTTGCCGAGGCATCTTTCAGCGGCGCAGAGGCCAAAGTGGTCCTCAGCCTGCTCAAGGGGCTCAATGAAGAAGAATGGAAGGCAGACAGGATGGCACGCAGCCTGAGCAAAGATGTTTACAGGCTTGAAAAAGAGCTGGATCCGATCACCATTATATTTTATGAAAAGATGATCCTTGCCCTTGGCGGAATTGCCAATGCGGCAGAAAATGCAGGCGATATGCTCAGGACCATGATTCTCAAATAATTTCCTCAGACCCATACCTCTGATTTCATGGATATCTTAATACTCGCCATTATGGTCCTGCTCGGGCTTTATATGGCATGGAATATAGGCGCCAATGATGTGGCAAATTCCATGGCCGATGCCGTCGGTTCACGGGCCCTGACCGTTAAACAGGCAGTCATTGCAGCAGGCATTTGTGAGTTTGCCGGGGCGGTCCTGGTAGGGTCTCATGTTACAGATACGATCCGAAAAGGCATTGTTGATCCTTCGGCACTAGCCTCGATGCCGGGAATGCTTGAGGGTGAACCGGCGGCGCTTCTGGTCATCGGCATGTCGGCCGCCCTTTTATCTGCAGCCCTCTGGCTCAATTTTGCCACCTGGACCAGCATGCCTGTTTCCACGACCCATTCGATTGTCGGAGCGGTGGCCGGTTTCGGTATTGTGGCAGCCGGTATCGGTTCTGTCAACTGGGGCAAAATTGGACAGATTGTGGCCAGCTGGTTCATCTCACCCTTTGCCGGCGGCCTCATGGCTTTCATCATTTTCAAAATAATAAGCAAAATGATCCTGGGACAGGAGCAGCCGACAAAGGCCGCCATAAAGGTAACACCCTATATTGTTTTCTTTTTAGCCATGGTGGTGACCCTTGCCACGATCTACAAGGGATTCAAGCATGTTTTGAAAGGGGTTGACTGGCTGACCGACACCCATACACTGCTCATTGCTGTGGTGATCAGTGTGGTTTCAACCATTATCTCGCGCATACATGTCACGAAAAAACTGGGTGGCAAGGATTCACTGCCCCTTGCCCAACAGCTCGAGCTGGTTGAGCAGGTCTATGTACCTTTGGTTATCGTCAGTTCCTGTGCCGTTGCCTTTGCCCATGGCGCCAATGACGTGGCGAACTCGGTGGGTCCGCTGGCCGCTGTGGCAAACATTTTAAAGACCGGTACCGTGGAGATGAAAGTGCCGGTTCCCCTCTGGATATTAGTACTGGGTGGTGGCGGGATAGTACTGGGTCTTGGCACCTATGGCTACCGGGTCATGGCCACGGTTGGCACAAAGATAACCGAGATCACTCCCACCCGGGGTGTTGCAGCCGATATTGCCGCTACCGCCACTGTGCTTATATGCACCCGCATGAAACTGCCGGTTTCAACGACGCATACACTTGTGGGCGCTATCATGGGTATCGGCCTGGCCCGTGGTCTTTCAGGTATTGACAGCCGCATCGCCAAAAAGATATTCAAGTCATGGCTGATTACCGTCCCTGCCGCCGCCATAGTGTGCATAATCCTTTTTCTGCTCGGCCGGGCCTTCCTGCTCGATTTTGTGCGGGAGTTGGTGCTTGCCGCCAGGGCAGGTTAAACCCGCATTTATCACAAACGATACAGCCGCATCTACATTGTTGCAGGAAATCGGGCATATTTAATATATAGCCCGATTCCCTGCTTCGCGTATCTGTAACTGTCTCACGTATGATAAATGCGGGTTTACTTTAAGTAAGCAAACTTCTCAACAGTTTCAGATTTTCCATATCTTCTTTCAGGTCCTTTTCCTTTGGTGTTTCCAGCACCATGGGGTGATGGGCAAAACGGGGGTCGTTCATAAGCAGCCTGAAGCCTTCCAGCCCTATTTCCCCCTTGCCGATATGGGCATGGCGGTCAACCCTGGAACCCAACTCTTTTTTCGAGTCATTGAGGTGAAAGTATTTGAGGTGTTTAAGGCCTATGATGGTTTCAAATTCGGCAAAGGTTTTTTTATAACCGGCCTTTGTGCTGATGTCATAACCGGCTGCAAAGGCATGGCAGGTGTCAAAACATACTCCCAGCCGGTCACTGTAGTCAGAATGATTTATGACATGGGCCAGCTCCTCAAAGCATGAGCCAAGCCCTGTCCCCTGGCCTGCGGTGGTCTCCAGCAGGACCATGACGGATTTTGCTGTTTCCGCCTGTTTAAAGGCGCGGTCAAGGTTTGCAGTGAGCTGCGCAAGGCCTTTTTCGCAGCCCACTCCGACATGGGAACCTGGATGCATGATAAGGTAGGGGATATCCAGCTGCCCGGCCCGCATGATTTCATCGGCAAAGGAATTAACAGCCCTGTTTGCCTTTTTTGTATCAGGATTTGCCAGGTTGATGAGATAGGAGTCATGCACGGCAACAGGTCCCTTGCCCCACAGCTGCCAGGCCTCGCGGAACTGTTTAATCTCAGAAACACTCAGAGCAGGTGCCCTCCACTGCCGCTGATTTTTAGAGAAAATCTGCAGGGATTTGCCTTTGACAAGGCTGACCCGTTCAAAGGCCTTGTGCAGGCCGCCTTCAATGGACATATGTGCGCCAAGCAGTGGCATATTTCTCCTCAGTAAAGGTTTGCAACACAACAAATTGGCATTTCAGGTTATTTAATTACCGGTTTTTGTAAAAAACAGCATAAAATTTGTTCCTTTCTGGCCTGCTGCTTGCATGTAACTGATGTGTTGAGCTATAAAAATAAAAAGGCAGAAGTTGACAGAAAATCGGAAAATCTTTTTATTTTCAAGTGAATTCTGCAAACTATCTTGTTGACCAGAAAACTAAAAAATTATAGGGTGTTTAATTTGTTAGTATATTTTAAAAATAAGTTAGTTGTCTGCCAAGAGTAAATTAGAGGAGGACCTTGATGAATGCAAAGATGATGACGGGCCGGAAGGTAGTTTTTGGTGCCTTGATATTCTTGCTAGCACTAATCCCCCAACCTGCTGTTGCAGCCCAGACGTGTGAAGGGCTCGAAACATTGCTGCAGCAGGCAGTGACAGTCCAGGACTTTGAACAGTTTGTCGCAGATAACAGTCCGTGCGAGTTGGCCTTTGTTGCTGTGCAGAGGCTTGCAAGCCCCCATGTCAATAATAGAAATTGGGGAGCAGCGGCTTCTGCCTATAAAAAGTACAAGGTTAACTTTCCGAGCATGGCAGAACGGTTCGACAAGATAATCAGACTGCTTGAAGCTCCTGAAGAGTACCTGGAAAAATCACGCCTGGGTTCCGGGGTGAACAGCAGGGGGGCTGAATTCAGGCCGGTTATCTCTGCAGACAGCCAGACCCTTTACTTTACTCGCAACAGGGGTGAAGAGGCCGGGGGTGAGGATATTTATTTTTCAACCAGGAAACTCCGCACCTGGCAGAATGCAGATAATGTAGGGCCCCCGATATCAACACCTGCTCATGAAATGATTCTGGGCATCTCAGCAGACAGCAACAAGATGACCCTTATGGGCAACTATCCTGGCTCATTCGGGCGCGGTGATATATTTTACGCGGAGAGAGGTAAAAAATGCTGGTCGGATATAAAACATTATCCGGCCCCGATCAATACCGAGCATTTCGACTCAGACGCCATGCTTCCTTCTGACGGCAGAACCATCCTGTTCATCTCTGACAGGCCTGGCAATATGGGCGCCTTCAGGCCTAAAGAAACGCTGTTTCACGGCAGTTATGCCGGCAATACGGATATTTACATATATGAGGAAACACCGGGCGGCGAAGGCAAGCTGATCAACCTCGGTCCAACAATTAATACCCCCCATGCAGAGTATTCTCCGTACCTGCATCCTGATGGCAAAACTTTGTATTTCAGCTCATCAGGGCATTACGGGCTTGGCGGGCTTGATGTTTTTGTGGCCCGCCGCCAGAGCGACTCATCCTGGACAGAGTGGAGTGAGCCGGTCAATCTTGGCAAGGAAATAAATGGCCCTTACAACGACTGGGGTTTCCAGATAACAACGGAAGGCGATCTGGCCTATTATGCAACTGCAGAAAAGAAGTCAGAATGCTGGGAGGGTGACATTACCTCGGCCAGGACAGGTTGCGGCCCCAGTGATATTTTCTCCACAGAGTTGCCTGCCATAGCAAGGCCCGATGTTGCAGTTGCTGTTTCGGGCAAGGTCATGGATCCTGACAAAAATCCCCTGGAAGCTGAGATTGTCTGGAATGACCTGACCCTCAACAAGTCAGCCGGTATTGCCAAAAGCGACCCGGATTCCGGAGAGTATCTCATTGTTCTGCCCGCAGGTCATAAGTATGGATACTCAGCGGAAAAAGTAGGTTATATGGGTGCTTCTGAAACCCTTGATTTCACTGACATAACTACCTATACCGAGTACAGGCATGATATTATTCTGTATCCGATCGATAAGCTGATCAAAGACAAGATTAGCTTGAAAATGAACAATATCTTCTTTGATTTTGACAAGTCTACACTGCGGACCGAATCGTACCATGAGCTTAACCGCTGGGTGGAGGTCTTCAAAAAGAACCCTGGCCTCAGGGCCGAGATCCATGGCCATACATGCTGGATCGGTACCGAGGCCTATAACCAGAATCTTTCAAGGCGGCGGGCAACTGCTGTTGTCAATTACCTGGTCACCCGGGGAGTTGCCAAGAGCCGCTTGATCATGAAAGGCTTTGGCGAAACCAGGCCGGCTGCCAGCAACAAAACACGGGAAGGGCGTGAACTGAACAGGCGGGTCGAAGTCCAGTTTACAAAGTGAGCTGTCAACCTCATCCCTTTTCCGGCGTCATCACCCGTCCGGCATGGGAGACCATAGCCGAACAGGCTCTTCCTTGAAACTGGAATATACCCGACTACTCACGGATTCAGTGAGACAAGAAGTATAATAAAATTTACAAGCCGGCCACGATCCCGTGGCCGGCATTTTTCTTTCGGGGACAGATTTTACATCTGTCCCTATTTTTATGTGAGCAGCTCAGCCCAGTCATTTTGCAGGAGCGTAAGGGCTTCGTAGTTCGTGGGATCCAGATGCATGGGGGTTATGGAAATCTTGTTTACACTTATTGCGGCCGAATCCGTATCTTCACCTGCATCGAATGAAGGGGTACCGCCCCCTATCCAGTAATGTTTGCGGCCCCACGGGTCGTAAGTTTCCTTGATCGCATCATCATAAAGCCTTCTGCCCCGCCTGGTAAAGGCAACACCTCCAATCATTTCCAGTGTTGTATCGGGAACATTGACATTGAGCAGGGTATCCCTGGGAAGTCCCTTTTCCAGGATTATTTTTGCCAGCCTGACGATAAAGGCAGCCGCAGTTTCATAGTGCAAGGGTTCGGATTCTGCTGCCAGGGATACGGCAATGGATGGGATACCCAGCATGGTGGACTCGATGGCAGCTGATACGGTGCCTGAATAGCTGACGTCATCACCGAGATTGGGTCCCGGGTTTATGCCGGAAATAACCAGGTCCGGCTTCTGCGGCAGGATTTTTCCTATGCCGATGGTTACACAGTCCGTGGGCGTCCCGTTGATGGTATAAATATTTTCAGCAATCTCACGCACACGCAGCGGCCGATTCATGGTCAGGGAATGGCTTGCCGCACTGTTGTCATGCTCCGGGGCGATAATGACCGTTTTCCCAAGATTCCGACTTTGCTGAAAAAGTATCTTCAGGCCAGGGGCATGAATCCCGTCATCATTGGTCAGCAGGATATGTTTCATCATTTTCTATTTTTTAAGTTAGCAGTTGTCAATCGTCAGTTTGCAGTTTTCTGAAAAATTTTGCCAATAACCTGCTGTCATCGTATTTAGCGCAGAGCTTTTATTCTCAAAAAACATAATTTTATTATATACCTCCTTCTTTTGTTTGCCCAAAAGAAGGAGCAAGAAAAAGGCACCCGACTGTACCGGCCCTACGGGCTATCTTGCGCTTCTCGCTGTTGACGGGACGCTGAAAACTCACCGCCTGCGGCGGCTCAAACAGGTCCAGCGTCATTTTCCGACAACCGCTTCGATGCTCTGCGGTACAGAACGGGTTTAATACCTGAAAGTTAAGTTTTTTTGTCATTTCACGCAGCCGAGCAGCGGAACAAAGAGCGGAACAGCGACTCGGCGGAGTACCCCCGCAAGGGGGAGCGACTTTCCGATGTCGCCCGTCCTTTGTGAGCAGCACAGGGTAGTCGGACGCAGTCGGGCCAAGTGATCGGCTGCACTTTCTTTTGGTTCGTTTTCTTTATGCAAGTAAAGAAAATGAACATGAAAAAAGTTCATTTCTGCTCGATCCAGGCTTCCAGGTCTGCCGGCCAGGCGTTATTAAGAAAAAAATCCATCTGGCGTCGGTAAAAAACATGGTTGGCGGGGTCCAGGTCAATGGCCCTGCTTTCAGCTTCCAGGGCT
>JAHEID010000013.1 GCA_024639555.1 Deltaproteobacteria bacterium | reverse complement strand
ATGAACCTTCAGTAGCGACCCCACCCATAGAAGTTACTATTGCCAGTACACATCTTAGGTGGTAATTATTCATCTCAGATTCAACATTGTGGCAAGAAGTATTAAATGCAGCTTTATCCTCAAAATTTGATAAGACTGCAAAAAATCGACGCCTAATAAATTGTTATATGAGTAAAATGATCAAAAAACTCGTTGTTGTTTTATTATTTATAGTTTGTGTATTCTTTGTTCAGAACGTAACTGTAGCCGAAGCAGATACTACTAAAGATTGGTTGTGGGATGCCCTTCGTTCAAAAAACCATTTTGCGTTACTAAGACACGCTCATGCACCGGGCACAGGGGATCCTCCGGAATTTACTTTGGGCCGTCGCGAAACTCAACGCAACCTTTCTGCGGAAGGCAGGAAACAAGCAAAACATATCGGAGATCTTTTTCGTGCTCACGGTATTAATAAAGCTCGTGTTTTTTCAAGCGAATGGTATCGATGCAGAGACACTGCCGAGTTACTTGATTTGGGACCTGTAAATACTTTATCCGCTTTGAATTCTTTTTTTGAAAATTATGAACAAAAAGATGTCAGAACTGAATCGCTAAATGTTTGGCTGTCTCAGCAAGAAATAGACAAGCCGTTAGTTCTAGTGACGCATCAAGTAAACATCACGGCTCTAACAGGAATTTATCCTTCTTCGGGTGAGATTGTTGTTGTAGAAAAGGATGCTCAAGTAGGACTGAAAGTCTTGGGTAGTATTAAAACTTATTAAAAGTTCTCGCACGCTCTTTAAGTTGTGATGTCAGTTATCAATTAACTGTCGTGAATAAATCATAAAATACCCAGATCCGGTGGATATTTTACTTGGCCTGCCTGTGGTTTTCGTTTTCCCTGAAAGGCAAAGAGAGTATTACCACCGACCCCTTGCCTACCTCACTTTCGATTTCTACCGTACCGCCCAGGGATTCCATAATCTTCCTGGTAATTGACAGACCGAGCCCGGTCCCATGTTCTGCTGGCTTTGTCGTATAGAATGGTTCGAAGATCATTCCCATCTGCTCGTCGGATATGCCTTCACCTGTATCCTGAATCCTGATAATCACATTGGACTCCTCCGGTCCAACCTCCTTTTCTGTGCTTACCGTCAAGCTCCCTCCCCCGGACATCGAATCAACCGCGTTTAGAAATATATTTTCCAGGACCTCAATGATCATATCCTTGTCAAAAGAAAACCTGGGCAGGTCTTCAAAAGATCTGTTTATAGCAATGGCTTTTCCATTGAACAGATCTTCGTTCATCAACAGCACCCGTTCGATGACTTCGGAAAGGTTATTTTCTGTAAAGTTTGGCAGCCCTTCCCTGGAAAAGCTCAGGATGTTTTTCAGGATCTTTTCAAGCCTGGTCACCTCTGAAATTATGATATTGGCATACTCCTTTTCCCTTGTATTTTCAGCTATGGATTTATCCAGCCGCCTGGCGAACCCACCGACCGAGGTCAGGGGATTGCGTATTTCATGGGCTATATTTGCAGTAAACCTGCCGAGCGCTGCCAGCTTTTCTGCCTGGGCCAGCTGCTGTTGCAAATCCTTTTTCTCCTGTTCCGCCCGGTCCCGCTCAATAATGGTAGCCAGGGTACTAGCAACGGAAGTCAAAAAGTCTTCCTCACGGTCCGAGCGCTTATGCCCTTCCCGGATATAAACATTGAGAAGGCCATAAAGTTTTTTACCTGATACGATCGGGACACAGTAATGCCCGTGCGGGAACATCCCGGCATCATGGATCTCATGAATAGGTTCCATATCCTCGGCATACATAAGCTTTGACATTGCTGCGGACTTGCCGCACAGACAGTGGCCAAGAGGAATTTCAGTACACGGCAGCGAGTCTTCTTCTGTGAACCCATGCTGCGCCTTTAGGGCTAAAACTTCAGCAACGGGATCCTTAAGGAAAATAGCGCCCTTTGATTGCAGGGACAAATTCGGCACGTTGAGAATAAGGTCAAGGATGCTATCGAACTGTTCTTCCAGTGACAACGGCTCCAATGATATCTTGAGCATGGAATTTGTCACCTTTTGAATATAATAGTTCAATTCGATCTGTTCCTCGGCCTCCTTTCGTTTGGTAATATCCCTTACTGCTGCGGTAATAAGGAGCTCTTCGTCCGTCTGTAACGGGCTCAGACTGATATCTGCCGGGAATTCACCCCCGTCTTTCCTGCGCGCGTAAATCTCAAAATGCGATCCCATGGGGCGCACATTTGGAGACTCAAAAAACCGCTGGACCATCTTGCTGTGATTTTTTTTGTAGCGGTCCGGGACAAGGACATCAAGCTTCTTGCCAAGGATTTCATCCTGGCTGTAGCCGAAAACATTCTCAAACTGGGCATTGACCAGGACAACCTTATTCTGCGTGTTGACAAAAAGCATGGCATCCGGGGTGGAATCAAGAAGCTTTTCATATTTCGCGCGGGTCTTATCAAATTCAGCCTGGCTATTATTCAGTTCCTGGGCCAACTTTTTTGTTTCTTCGAGTTCCCTCAAAAGCTCGGCTTTAGTTTTATCAATCTTTTTCATGTACTCACCCGTTCCGATTTACGCTGCTACTCCATTTCATAAAGCGTATCATCATGCTTTGGAGGTTTTGGCCTGGAATCTGCTCTCCTGGCCTGTTTAAATTCAAAAGGCAGTGCTTCATCCCCCGTAAAAAAGTCCCCCATCTCCTTTTCAATCTGATCAGGGTCTTCACCCGCCTCAAGGCGGGATAATGCTTTCTCCATGTTTTCGTTAAGAGCCAATCCGGTTTTCTCCGAAAATCTGCGCATCAAACAGGCCATGTCTTTAGGGTCTTCCTCGTTCATTTTTTCCGCTTCCAGGGCCAACTCCCCCAGCGCTCTTTCCATCCTTGACTCGTCAAAACCCGGCGGCACATCCTCATCACCCGGCTCTGTTGTCTTGCCGACAGTGGCAAAGGATGACAACAGTTTCTTCAGTTCCTTCCCGCATTTAGGGCAGTCCGGGACCGTGCTTGTATTGATGCGCCGTGCGAAAAAATTGAAGATGGTATTGCATTCCTTGCAGAAAAACTCGTAAATAGGCATTTTATCCTTGTTCCAAGTTGTTTTAAATTTTGAATGTTTAAAAAATCCCCACTCCTAACTTTTCACTCCTCACTCCAAATGCAACCTGCTGAGATATCCCATTTCGCGGACCTTACACAGCATCCAGCTGAAATAGAGGGAACCGAGGAAAAGATACACCAGGTTCAGGCCAAAGGAAATACCCAGTATTGAAACATCTACAACCCCGGTTGCCAGCACCTGGCGCATGCCCTCAAAAACATAGGTCGACGGTAGAAGGTAGGCAATCTTCTGCAGCCAGGCAGGCAGGACGGAAACAGGATAGAATACGGCTGAAATGGGCTGGATGAGAAACGGCACTCCCCAGATAAGGGCCTCTGCAGCACGGCCGTAACGGAATATGAGCGCCATGGTAAAGAGCCCGACAGCCCAGCCGAACAGGAGCAGGTTTCCCAGAAACAGGACCAACCCCGGGCCCGCAGACAAGAGATTAAAGCTGTAAAAGAAAAAGGCCAGAAAACCCAGAACTATGGTGGTCACCACCGACTTGATGAGGCCGACGACACAGATGGCAGCCAAGAACTCGCCAATACTGATCGGGCTGATAAAAATATTGATGATGTTCTTCACCCAGAATTCTTCTGTAATAGCCAGGGTAATGCCCTGCTGCGACCGGTAGAGCACATCCCACAAGATGACGGCGCCGATCAGGAACAGCACTGTTTTGGGCACAGCCAGCTCCTTCAGGTAGGAGGTGACAAATCCCCAGACAAGCAGGTTCATTACCGGCCAGAAGAAAATCTCCATGACCCGGGCTACACTGCGCCGATGCAGGAAAAAAAACCGCATGACAATGGCACTTATTCTGAGCCACATGGTTCATCCTCATGGTTGTCGACTGTCTGGTACAGGTGACCATTCCTGGCTATGGCTATGAAAAGATCCTCCAGGGAACGGCTTTGGGACTGCTTAATGATCTCGGCAGGGGAGCCCTGCATGACGATCCTTCCAGTAGCAAGGAAAATAACCCGGTCACACATCTGCTCTACTTCCTGCATATTGTGCGAGGTATATATCATGGTCAACCCCCTTTGCCGCTGAAGTTCCTGCAGCCTTTCCCTTACCTTGGCAGCAATATCGGGGTCCAGGCTTGCTGTCGGTTCATCGAGGAAAAGAATTTCAGGGTCATTCAGAAAGGCTTTGCACAGGTTCAGCCGGGTCAACTGCCCTGAAGAAAGGCTGCCCGTCAGCCTGTCATTTGTCTCCTCTATCTCAAAAAGCTCCAGGAGAGTATCTATTCTATCCCGGGCTGACTTGAGGCCGTAGAGCCTGGCAAAGACAATGAGGTTTTCCCTGACTGTCAGGTTTGAGGGCAGCGCCGTATAGGCTGAGGAGAAATTAACCCGCGCCAGGATATTGCGGCGATGACGGGCAACATCAAGTCCCATTATACGGATTGAACCGCTGGTAGGCGTAACCAGTCCAAGCATGCAATGAATGGCGGTTGTCTTGCCGGCCCCGTTCGGTCCCAGGAGGCCGAGGATGTCACCTCTGCAAACCTTGAAACTCAATGAATCAAGGGCTGTTAAACTGTTGAACCGCTTGGTCAGTCGGCACACTTCAGTTATGGCATCCGTGCCAGTTGTATTTGTGGAGTCCTGATGCATGTACGTTGGCTTTTTACTATGAATGGCATCGATAATTAAAGCAACCGACGCAAATATACCCTATCCCGTGGTATTCCTTCCACCTTTCAATTTATACCTGCCTGGAAAGATCGCCGCTGCAAGTCCATAGAGAGTAAGAGATCCCAACACAACTGCAGTAAAACCAAAATGAATAGCCAGTAGGGTGGCAAGAACAGCCGCAATTACCGAGGCACAGCCGTTCACAGCCCAGGCCCAGGGGATCAGGTCCGGCGCATCTGTACCAACCTCTGTCAATGCCAGAGGGAATGGCATTCCCATACAGAATGCAAGCGGCCCAAGTATCAAAATGGCACTGAATATTTTCACCGGTACCGGCAGCCAGTTGAGTGCATCGAACAAGAGATTTACAGCGATCAAGTCCACTATTCCCAGGCCCAGAATAACTGCTACCGGCCATTTTATATGGACTCTTTTTGCCTGTCCATACTGGCTGCCCATCCCGGCAAAAACCAAAAAAATCGCCAGAACAGCTGCTGCTGCATAGAGCGGATGGCCCAGATAAAGTATGAATTTCTGTATATAGGCAATCTCCAGGAAAAGAAAACCCAGGCCAATGGCAAAAAAATAGGCAACTATGCGGGGTCGGTTCCAGCCTGCTTCTGAAACCTGGGCATAGGGCCTGGCGATTACGGGTAATAGGATAAGCAGAAGGCTGGCAGCTATTGCCTGGAACAGGGTGAGGACAAGAATCAGGTATCCGGATTCAAGGAGCACCATGCCGCCCTGCCCTTTAAGCCGAAATATCTCCGGCAAGGTCCGCCACTTGAAAAAATTTGAAAAGTAGGGCCTGTCATCCGTGCTTGGCTTTATATTGAATTTATACCTTTTCATGAAACTTCCAGCCTCCTTTCCAAGCAGGCTGACAGCTCCATCGTAGAAATAAGGCTGGCGCAGGATATTAAACCGGTTGGCTTCCTGCCGCCGCATGCCGGGATAATAAACAAGATCAAAAAGCCGTTCTTGACAGAACTCCTTTACCCTGTTGATCTCTTCCGGGCTGAAAGGTGCTTTTTTTACAAGCAGGAAAGCCGACTGCCAGGAGCGGATCATAACAAGATGATTTCCTGAATCCTGTGTGCCCAGTCTCTCAAGCGCTTCAAGTGCTGTTGCAAACAGTTTCAAGGTGTCCCGCGGCGGTAATTTAATCCAGCGGCTCATACCCAGATATCCTGCTGGAGCAAGATGTTGCATATATTCCTGTAATGCTTCCACCGTATACAGGTAATTTTCATTCAAGGCATAAAGTCCTGCTGCCGTGCTGCTGAAAGTATTGAGCATCGGCAGCTGAATAAGGTCAAAATTCTTTGAACTTCCTGAAACAAAGCTGCGAGCCTCACCTATGAGCACACGGACATTTTCCCGGTCTAAGAGGTTGCCGGAAAATTCAGGCCGGTTTCTTACCAGCTGTACAACCTGCGGGTTAAGCTCCACTGCGGCAATGTCGACGGTTTTATAATAAAGAGCCTGCAGGATATCGGATCCGGCACCGGCTCCAAGAATCAGGATATCCATTGCCTGCTTCAGGTGATACGGCAGGGCCGAGGTAAGCTTGTCAAGATATGCAAGACGGGAAACATCATCTGGAAAACGGGTGATGACATTCATCGAATCACCGTCCATGAATATTCCCACTTGCGCGGGCGGTTCTGACTGGGCTGCAAGGCTCAACCCCGGCGCATACCTGAAAGGGACAAGGTTGTTCTCAACAACTGTCAGCAGAGCCAGCGGACTTGATTTTTGCTCCGCTATTCTGCTGCCGTTGATGCGCATCTGCTGGCTTAGTCCCTTATAAGGGGAGATTGCCAAATCAGTCCAGGCTGAAGGCAGCAGAAACAAAACTGCAGCGGCCCCGATGAAGAGCAGCGCCTGCCATCGTGGTTGCAGGCGAAGTTCCAGCCATGCCACCATGGCAATGGAAAAAATGAAGCTGCCCAAAAGAAGAAGTAGTTTCTGGGGAAAGAAAATGAAGAGCAAGCCTATGATAAAAATACTGCCCAGACCTGCCCCGAAAAGGTCGGCAGCATAGATTGCCGAGATCCTTTGTCGGAATCTGGAAAAGGCAAGGGCTATGCAATTTGCCGCGAAAAAAAAGGGCAGGGCCAGCAAAAGATAAAGCGCAAAGAGTTTCAGCCACTGCCTGTTGTTCCAGAATATCTCATCAGGATTAAAGAGCAGGTGCTGCCCCCCCAGATAGCAGGCTACAACTGTTATGCCAAAGAGAAGTATGTTGCCAATGAGCACCACGGGGAAACGGCGCAGAAACTGCTGTCTGAAGAACACCAGAAAGGTGCCGCTGGCGCCATATCCCAGAAGAGCGAGGCTTATTACCATATAGGCGAAATGGTGATACTGGACGATGGAAAAAAGGCGCATCAAGAGAATCTCGTAGGAGAGCGCCATTGCGGATACAAGCAAAATGGTAAAACGGGGCGGGGATAGATCCTTCCTGCTGTTGGCAGTATTCCTGTCCATAGACGGATAGATTATTGAAACTCCTCACGGCAGATAATTGCAGACTTCGAGCTCCGGGGGCTGCACCCTCATGGGGGCATAAACGCTCGCTTTTCCTGTTCAGGTATGCTTATTTATACACCAGGCTCTCATGCAGCAAAAGTTTGAGCAAAAATGGCCTGGATGCCCCGCTTCAGTGGTCTCCGGTCAGGGGTACAAAGCGGACAGGCAGCATCTGCCGGGTTGTTATAGAACCTGCGCTGTCCTTTGAAACCAGCACCAGCTGCTGCACCAGGAACCTGCTGCCCACCGGAATCACCATGACACCGCCGGGTTTCAACTGCCGGACAAGCGGCGGCGGGACATGATCAGCCGCGGCTGTTACCACAATGGCATCAAAAGGAGCTTCTTCCTCCCAGCCGTAATACCCGTCACCTTGGCGGGTTTTTACCTGATTGTACCCCAGGCCCGCCAATCGTTCGGATGCCTTCCTGGCCAGGGGCTCAATTATCTCAATAGTGAAAACTTCTGCGCCCATTTCAGCCAGCACGGCGGCCTGATAACCGGAACCTGTGCCTATCTCGAGCACCCTGTCACCGGGATCAACACTGATGAGATCTGTCATAAGGGCCACTATGTACGGTTGGGAAATGGTTTGTCCGTGGCCAATGGGTATAGGCCGATTTGCATAGGCCCATGATTGTTCGGAAGGGGGCACAAACTTGTGCCGTTCAACCTTGCCCATGACCGACATGACCCGGGGATCAAGGCTTTTCCTGTTGATATAAAAGCTGGTTTCACGGACATCAGCCTCAATTGCCTTGACCATTTTACGGCGTGCTTCTTCATACTGGTCAAAGCCAATGGCATGGCTGCCAAAAGCAAGCAGGAACAACCAGGTATGGAAAAACAGAAGAACTCTCTGCTTAAAGAAATACTTCAAAAGTTTCTTCCTTTTCGAATTTTTAAAGGTATTATTTATATATTATACTTCTCAAACCTTTTCCTGTCAGGATTTTGTAAAAATTGATCCGGCCGGTTTAACTGTTTAAATCATCAGACTGTTATAAATGTCTCTTTTGCCCATCGGGTTTTTACTTATTTACAGCACTTTCCTCCTCTATTTTTTTCTCAAGGTCCGGTTCGCCTGGACGTTTTCTTCCGCCGCCGGAAGTGACACTAGTCGAGCTAAATTTAAAAAATTATCTATTTTGAATATAGTGGTTGCCAGACTTTTTGAGAATTATTACCATCGGGCCTTTATAAGTTGCCGAAAAAAAATTGACTTACTTCTGAAGTATGGCGTATTGGAGTATTGGGATATGAAAAACCATGACCCCATGACGCCAGTTCCCTAAAATAATTACTTCAGACTCTTCGATTGATCAACAATTGGCATATTTAGTAAACACTGCAAATTAAAAACCAAAATCAAAGGAGGAAGTCATGAGTACAACAGAACAGAATCTGGCTGAGGCGTTTGCAGGGGAATCACAGGCAAACAGGAAATATCTCGCTTTTGCCAAGCAGGCAGAGAGGGATGGGTACCCCCAGGCTGCAAGACTTTTCAGGGCTGCGGCTGCGGCTGAAACCGTCCACGCCCATGCACACCTTCGTGCAATGGGGGGCATACGGTCCACCAAGGAAAACCTTGAGGAGGGGTTGGCCGGTGAAACCCATGAATTCAACAACATGTACCCTGATATGATCAAGACCGCAGAAGAAGAGGGTCACAAGTCTGCGGCACGGTCCTTTACTTATGCCAACGAAGTGGAACAGGAACATGCAGCCCTGTATCAGAAGGCCTTGGATAACCTGGACAACATGGAGGAGTGCGAGTATTACATCTGCTCGGTATGCGGCCATACCCACGAAAAGGAAGCGCCGGAAAAATGTCCGGTATGCGGCGCCAATGCCAACGCCTTTTTCAAAGCTGAATAAAAACCTGTCTTTTAGTCTATTTGCGACGCCACCGGCCAGAGGTGAAAGCCCGCTTCCTGTTTGAAGCCGACGCCGGTGGCTCCTTTATGCATATACAATGCCCAGGCCCAGTCCGGTTCAAAAAAGCTGCTTGTTGATGACCAGTATGTATCCCTGACATTTTCAAAAGGGTGCTCGACCGGCAGGGCCGGGCTATGCCTGGAACAGTCAACCAGTGACTCCAGTTCATTGATGGTGGGCAGCCTCCAGCGCATGGACGTTTCAGGTAATGGCACTTCAAGGTTTTTTACATAATGCAGGGCCTCTCGCCAATTCATTATTCCGGGACTGACATCCGCATCCTGCAGCCAATAGAGACCTGTAAGTTTGTCGAGCACCGTTGCCTGCCTGGTCTCAAAGCGGGAGCCAGGCCAGGCCAGACCCATCTGCAGTTCACCGTCCTGCCCTGTTCCCCGGCATGGTATCTCGTTGCCCGCTGCGTCATAGCATTTCTTTTGGCCGGTTACTGGTAAAATTCGCTTGCCCTGGCTGCATACCGGCCAGAAAAGGCAATACTGCTCCTTGTGGCCGAAAAACATGCGGGCCCCTTCCATGTGCATATACCAGGCATAAGCGGGATGGATTGCTGCAGTGCTCGAAGTCCAGTACCAGCCGAGAAAAACATTTTCAAAAGGGTGCTCTGCCGGCAGGGCAGGCTTTCTCGTCTCAAATGCCATGAGGCTTCTGAGCTCTCTCCGGTTCGGCAATCGCCAGTCAGTGCACCCCTCCTTTTTTTCTCGGTTCATTCTGGAAATGTGATCAAGTGCTTCCTGCCAGGTAACGGGGAACTCTGCAGGATTGGCATTTTTGAGCCATTGCAGTCCGGTGAGTTGATCGAGTACCAGTTGTCCGTCCACGACAAACCGCTCGTGCGGCCAGGGGATACCGGTGCGGAACTCGCCGTCCTGGCCTGAATTTTCACAGGGAATAACTGTGCCTTTTATATTGTAACAGCAATACTGTCCTGTCGAGAGATATCCGGTCATTATTTTGAAAGGGTCAAGGGTTCGCAGGATAATTTTGACAGTCTATATTGAAAAGTTGAAAAATTATCTGCATAAGCTGCTGCAGATGATTGGCAGAAGAGGCAGAAGATTGCTTGGAGTATTGGAAGTGGTGTATTCTCAGTACTCCAGTTTCATGTAAATATTCATTCGTACACATATCAGAGGGTGATTTCCAGCGCTGGCTGCACAATTAATCAATCCTACGGTTCACCCCGCTAAATTACGAAACTCGCCGACTGTGGAGGCTCAGACAGACGGAGGCGGAGTTTATGCCCTGTATTTAAGGGTGCTTACCTCACAATTTCAAACTCCATGACTCCTTGAAATGTATTTTAAATGTGCAAAGGCTTGTCTGTCAATCATCAGCCGTCCCGTATGCTGATAATCACCATCTCCTGAGAATTTTTACGAATCACGATTAATTATGAAATTGTTGCAAATCCCTCTTAAAGTTAGTGTATAAACAAATGAACCAAGATGATACATATTTACACGTAAAACAATTGCCGTTTCCAATTTATTTTTTTCACCCTCTTCCGGAGAGCAAAATGACCGAGATATTCTATGATTACAGCAAACTTGACCAGCCGGAAGTGCTGCAGATAATATTTCACCCGCGCCGGGAAGCACACACCGGACCTCCCCCGGATAACGCAGTGGATAATATCATAACTGTTGATGAAGGAATCGGGCTGCACGCACGATTTCATCTGGCGGGCCAGGAAGAGCCCAACATCCTCTTCTTTCATGGCAACGGTGAAATTGTAAGCGATTATGACACCATTGGCCCTTTTTATACAAAATTCGGTATGAATTTCCTGGCAGTGGATTACCGTGGCTACGGCAAAAGCTCCGGGAGCCCGACGGTAACCGCCATGCTGGCAGACTCACATCATATACTTGATGCTGTAAGGGACTGGCTCTCTAAGGCAGGGCACACCGGACCGCTGTTAGTTATGGGACGCTCCCTCGGAGCCGCAGCTGCCCTTGAACTGGCATCAAACCATGCAGATGATTTTGCCGGACTGATAATTGAAAGCGGCTTTGCCACAACGCTGCCCCTGCTTATGAATCTCGGAGTAGATGTAGCACGGTTGGGAATAACAGAAGAGGACGGTTTTCGCAATGTACGCAAGATTTCCTCCCTTACCAAGCCGACCCTCATCATCCATGGCCAGTATGACGAAATTATCCCGGTAAACACTGCCGCCATACTCCAGGCCCAGTCACCGGCCCGGGCAAAAGAATTCCAGGTGGTGCCCGGCGCTTCGCATAACACCGTTATTGCCAGTGCGGGCGAACTTTATTTCTCGATGATCAAACAATTCTGCAACAAGATATGCGGCATCAGGGCCCAGAGAAAAAGAAAAAGTAATTAAAGTGTGCATCATGGCGGAAGACCTTTTTGACAAAGCCGCTGCCCTCCTGCGGAATTCACGCAGTGGAGTGACGCTTACCGGTGCGGGAGTGAGTACTGAAAGCGGCATCCCTGACTTCCGTGGAAAAGACGGCCTCTGGTCCCGCTACGACCCGATTGAATATGGAACCCTGGGCGCCTTTATGGCAAATCCCGAAAAGGTATGGCGTATGCTTGCCGGCCTTCTGGAGGTTGTTGAGGCCGAGCCGAACAAAGGCCACAAAGCACTTGCTACTCTTGAGCAGCAAGGCCTGTTATCAGGAGTCATAACCCAGAATATTGACAGCCTGCATCAAAAGGGCGGCAGTAAAAATGTGATTGCATTCCATGGATCGCTTGATACATTTTCCTGCCTTTCGTGCGGTGCGGGCTATAATCTTGCCTATGTGAAAGAATCTTCTCTACCGCCGCATTGCGCATCCTGTAATGCTATACTTAAACCGGACATCGTTTTTTTTGACGAGCGCATCCCTGAAACCGCCCTGACCCAAACCGAACAAATGCTGGCCTCTGCCGATCTGCTGCTCGTTGCCGGCACTTCATGCCAGGTGCAACCAGCAGCACGTATACCATTTATCGTCTTCAACAAGGGCGGTAAGATTATTGAGATCAACAAGGAGCCTGCTCTGAGCCATATGGCAGCAGTTACCCTGGAGGGGAATTTTTCAACTGTAATGGAGAAATTGGTCGAACGCCTGGCGTAGGATACCTTAGGGCTGCTAAATAGAAATCTGCCCGGAATAGGGATCCTGTTTCTTAAGCGGAAATACCCTTCCCGCTCAAAATCACGATCCGGTCAATGTTTTTAAGAAAATTCTTTTTGACAGTCTGTGGCAAAGGAGAAAGAAACTGAACTCCCATTCCCGGTCTTTGATAGCTGCTTTTTTCCCTGTTCCAGACAACGAGTGCTGCAACCTCCACTTCAAGGTTGCCCTCAGCCGGAAATATCAGATTCACGTGAGTACCCACCGGGGCTGGAGATTTTGTATTGACGAACATGCCATCCATGGAAATATCCTTGCTGCAGGAAATCAAGTAATCCCCGGCATGGATGAAATCCACTCTGAAGTCAACAGGGAAACGCTGGATAATCCGTCTGTCGCTGGTTGCCATACGTCTTCACCATATGTCAAAGTTTAAAAAAACTTGCATGGTTCAAGTGAATCATTTCTTCAATTTTTGACAGAGTGATACAAATTTTATTTTTTAATCTGTCGGTCTCGCAAAAAGCACTCGACGGACAGGTATTCCGTCTGTAATCTACTGATATTATTAGGCCCTGTTGCTGGCAGCGAGACTTTTTACGAATGTAGCAATTTGGTGTAAGTACCTATTAAGTTTTTGAGAGAATAGCAAGCAGTTTATTAGGAATTTTTCTTATTTTTGATCATGGCAGCTGTTACATTCATTTTTCGTAATTATTTAAGGGAGATGCTTAAAAAAGAAGGGGCTGCTGGGTCCTCCTTTTTGCATCATTTTGACCGAAAGGCCTCTATAAAAGATGTCATTGAATCGCTTGGCGTTCCCCACCCTCTTATCGATAGGCTGAAAGTGAACGGCGCGGAAGTCGGATTTGACTATATCCTGCGTGATCTGGATATTATAGAAGCAACCCCCCTAACCCCGCCTGTAAATCCCTTTATTCCCAACATTCTACGGCCGGAAGCCTTGCCCAGGATTGCTTTTGTCGTTGATGTTAATGTCGGAAAACTGGCATTGCACCTCAGAACGCTTGGTTTTGATGCCGTGTATGAAAACGATACCCGGGATGGAAGGCTGGCCGGGATCGCTTATGCACAAAAGCGAATTCTCCTGACCCGGGATATCTCTCTGCTGAAAAGGAAAATTGTCATGCACGGATATCTGCTCAGGGCGCAGGACCCCACCAGGCAGCTCATTGAAGTTGTGCGTCTCTATGATCTCAGCAGCCATATCAAACCGTTAAGCAGATGTATCCCCTGCAACGGTCTGCTGGTGCCTGTAAGCAAAGAAACTATTCTGGAACGCCTGGAACCTTTGACCAGGAAATATTACGATTCGTTTCATATATGTGAGAAGTGCAAAAAAATTTACTGGCCCGGTTCGCACCAGGAAAAAATTGTCGCTTTTGTCCAGGAAGTTCTCAAGGCTGTCAGGCAGGATGAAAATCAAAACACATGAGTTTTCTCGCTGCTGTCCCAGTCAACATATTGCAGGTTCTGCAGACGGTGATAGAAACCCTTGTCAGCCATGAGCTTTTCATGGGTCCCTTCTTCTACAATCTGTCCTGAATCCATAAAAATGATCCTGTCAGCCCGTCGGATGGTTGACAGCCTGTGGGCAATGACGATGCTCGTCCGTTTTGACAACGTTGCATCAATGGCGCGCTCAACCAGTATTTCCGTTTCTGAATCCACATTGGCTGTGGCCTCATCCAATACCAGGATATCAGGATCCCTTGCCATAACCCTTGCCAGGGCCAGTAATTGCCGCTCCCCTGCTGACAGGTCCAGGTTGCCTTCACCGATCTTGGTATGGATTCCCTGCGGTAAACGGCCTATGAGTTCATCCAATTGGGCCAGATGCAGTATGGCCGCGAGGTCCTGTTCCCCCATTCCGGAGTCAAGGAGGATGTTTTCCTTTATGGTGCCTGGAATCAGGTAGACCTCCTGCATGACAAGCCCCACTGTCTTACGCAGCCATTCCGGGTCAAGTTTCTGTAAATCATGATCGTCAAGCAGGATCACGCCGGAATCAGGGTCATACATCCGTTCAAGCAGGTTGACGAGCGTGGATTTCCCTGAGCCTGTAGCCCCGACAATTGCGACGGTTTCACCCGCATCCACCTTCATGGACAGGTTGTGGATGATCGGTTTGTCAGGATCATATCCAAAGGTCACATTTCTGAACTCAAGGATACCGTTTACTGATTGGGGCCTAAGCGGCTCCGGCACTAACGGCAGCCTGCTTCTTGTATCCAGAAGCTGGAAAATTCTTTCGGCCGAGGCCATGGCCGATTGTACAATGGAATATTTCTGCGACAGTTCCCGGAGCGGCTGGAAGAAAAGACGCATATAGGAAAGAAAGGCCACAAGAATTCCTATGGTCATTTCGCCCCTGAGAATGAGGATACCGCCGTACCAGATAATAATGGCTGTTGCCGTTGACGCAAGAATGTCAAGCAAGGGCATGAAAATTCCGAATATTTTTATCTGTTGCAAGGTGGATGTAAAATAGGCCTGGTTCAGGTTCACGAAATAGCGTTCAGTATCCTTTTCTCTCTGGAACAGCTGAATAAGGCTGATGCCTGAAACAGCCTCCTGCAGGTAAGCATTTATTCTCGACAGGTTTGTCCTGATCTTCCGAAAGACATTGCGGGCCATCCTGCTGAACCAGAGGGTGGCGACAAGGATCACGGGCATCAGCAGGCTCATGAGCAAGGCAAGACGCCAGTTCAGCCAGTAGAGCAGGACCAGGATGCCGATAATCCGTATAGTATCATTGAAAATGGTGACAATGACTGAGGTGAACATTTCGTGCATATTCTGGACATCGTTGGTCAGCCGGGTTACAAGCTTGCCGCTGGGATTTTCATTGAAAAATGCCAGATCAAGTCCCAGCATATGTATATAGATGTGCTGCCGCAGCCTGTGCATGATATTCTGCCCTGTCCACTCCAGTACAGTGACCTGGAAATAATTGCCTACAAAACCTGCAATGACCGCAACACCAAAGATCATTGCCAGTATTGTCAGGCCGGAAAATCGCTCTGATACCGGGATTTCCACGTTGATGATATAGTTGTCAACCCCCAGCCTGACCAGATACGGCAGCAGGAGACTGGAACCAATCACTGCAAAGGAGAGAAGCACCGCCAGAGCCGCACCCTGCCAGTAGTGTGCAGCATACCCCAGTATCCGCCGCCAGAGGTTGAGATCAGTGACCTCTCCCAGTTTGTCTTCCTCAAAATAGCCGTATCCGTATTGCATGTCTTTTCTTAAGGGTTCAAGGTTTCCAGAGTTCGAGCGGTCAAGGGGTTTAAGTCCTCCTTACTCTGTTGTGTGTAAAGTGTCTCTCAATACTCGGCATACGTGTCGAAAAGTTATGCTCGCCTGAATTTTAAAGTGAGCTAAAGTTTTTATAAAGTTATCTGCTGTGGCTAAAAAACTTCAATATGAATCCAAATGATTTTCCCCGCATCCCATTTTTTGCTGACCGCTGACTCCTGAATGCTGATAGCTTTTTTTACTTTGGCTCCTTGAACTCTGTTTTTTATTTTTTCCCAATCCGTCTTGTCTGGTAATCATAAATTGAGGCGTAGAACCTGTTTGTCTGCAGCAGATGCTTGTGGTCACCCTGGGCAACTACTTTTCCCCTGTCCATTACAATAAGCCGGTCCGCCTGGGCCAGAGGTGCCAAACGATGTGAAACAATTATGCAGATCCTGTCACTGATAAATGATTTCATTGAGCCGATGATTTCATGCTCGGTCTCGATATCCACTGCTGATAGGCCATCGTCAATAATGAGAACCGGCCTGTCGGATAACAGGGCACGAGCAAGGGCGATACGTTGTCGCTGCCCGCCGGAGAGTTTTACTCCCTTCTCGCCAATCCGCGTATCATAACCTTTCTGCAGGCCTAGAATCTCGGTATGGATCGCTGCAGCTCTGGTGACTGTTTCAATCTCTTCCTGCGTGGCTCCAGCATTTCCCATGGTAATATTGGCCCTGACAGTATCCGAAAAAACTGTCATATCCTGAGGAACCAGCGCGATTCTTTTGCGCACTTCCGCAAGGTCAAGTTGATTTACATCAATGCCATTCCAGAAGATGGTATCCTTTTCAAGCGGATAGAGTCTGGCCAGAAGATGGGACAGGGTTGTTTTCCCTGATCCTGTTTTACCCACTATGCCCAGGATTCCCTGCTTTATCTCAAGGGTTATATCCTGCAGGGTCGGATCAATTTGGCCGTGGTAGTTAAAAGTAAGATTTTTTATAGAAATGCAGTTCAGTTTTTCAGGAATGGGCGCCGGCTGGGAGGGTGCGACAATAACCGGCTGCTCGTTCAGAATATTCTGGATGCGCTGCAGGGAAGTGACACCGCGCTGGAATAGGTTTGTCACCCAGCCTAATGCCATCATCGGCCATGTCAGCATGAACAGGTAGGAGGTGAAAGCCACAAAATCACCGATGGTGATACTGCCTTGAATAGTCAAGCGGCCACCGAATAACAGAACCAGGAGCATACTGGTATTTGCTATAAGTCCTGAAACCGGGAAAAGGGTACCCTGCACCTTGGCAAGGCGCAGGTTGTCCTGTACATATTCATGCCCCATTCCATCAAATTGCTTCACCTGGTTTTTCTCCAGGGTGTATGCCTTAATCATGCGTATGGAATTAATTGATGCCCTGACAAACTCGGTAAGCCTGGAAAACTGTTCCTGCACCTTTCTAAAATAACGGTGCAGCCTACCGGAAAGAAATCGGGTGAGGAATGCAAGCAAGGGCATTGGTACTATGGCTATAAGGGTTAATCCCGGATGGATATATGCCATGAAAGAAAGGGCAGCAAGCGAGAGAACAACTGCATCTGCAAAAGCTACCAGCCCCATGCCCCCGGCGAGCTGAACAGCCGCCAGGTCATTGGTGGCCAGAGCCATTATTTCTCCGGTGGTGCTGCGTTGAAAAAACATACGGTCCAGGGTCAGGATGTGAGAAAAAAGCCAGTTGCGTAAATCCCTTTCCAGGTGGCGTGAAAAACCCAGTATCATGTAGCGCCAGCCGAAACGGAACAGAGCAATGCAGACGGCGAGGCTAATTATCATTATGCCATACTGCAGAAGGATTGCAGGGGAGACCCCTTCATTTTGCAGACCATCGACAGCATGCTTGATGATCCTTGGAATAACCAGTTGCAGCCCATTGACCGCAAGGAGTGAAAAAAAACCGATGAGCAACTGCAGTCTATATAATCGGAAAAAAGGCAGGACAAGACGGACAGCCTGCCAGGAGTTATCAAGATCCCTGCTTTGTATTGGCTTTTCTGGAACCGGCATTTTATTTTTTGGAATATTTAAGCTTTAACGGATAACGGGGGACAGTCTTTTTCCTGAGCCCTGTTCTCTGGTATTTTTCTGCCGGATAACCAAGGGCTATAACTGCATACACTGATTCATCGTCCGGGATCTGTAATAGTTTACTTATCTGTTTATCCCGTTTAATGGCCTCAACTGCAAAGCCTATCATGCAGGAACCGAGACCGAGGCTGTGCGCGCCTAACAGGATATTCTGGCTTGCCAGGAGAGCATCCTCCATGGGCGTACCTGCAGATTTTTTCCCACCCACCAGAATGGCTGCAGCCGCACCATGAAAGAGGGTATCCTCACCTTCCCTGTCCCAGAGCAGGAGCCCATCACGCACAGTTTTATAATAGTTGTGGAAATATTTCCCAAGTGCATCCCCGGCAAACATTTTTGAAAAAAACCTGAGCCACGGTTTTGCAGCCATCCTGTTTAATTCAAGAAAATATCTGGCCATCTGCTCGCCCAGGCTAACGACCTCCTTGCGGCTGCTCAGGATTGTAAAGGTCCAACTTTGGGAATTTGTGCCCGACGGTGCGGTGGTGCCTATCTTCGCCAAGTCTTCAAGTACCAGGCGATCAATTTCTTTGTCTTTATAATTACGGCAGGAACGTCTGGACAGCATCAAGCGAACAAGCTGCCCGATATCATACTCTCCGTGCGGCAGCCAACGATCATCCACTGCAGCCGATGACAGGGCAAAGGGATGCTCAAGGGCTTCGACCCGAATGGCAGCAACAGGACAGACTGCTTCACAGTGACCGCAGCCCATCGAATAAGTTCCGGTTACCACAGCCTTACCATCCTGAATGGAAATCGTCTTGGTAGGACAGACTTCAATACATAATCCGCAGCCAGTACAGGAATCCGGGTCTATACTCGTTGTAACTGAATTCTGCATGTATCAGGAGAGAGATTTAAGGCGTAAGATCATTAAAAAACAGAAGCAGGCCGGGATCTTTCACGCGCAGAGCCAATCAGGCAAATCCTTCAAATTCTTTGAGGATCTCAATGCGCTTAACCTGTTTCATTATATTTTCCTTCAAATGAGAAGAAAGCGGGGTTAAGAATTGTACGCCCATACCAATATCTCCAACATTGAGCGACCTGTTTATCCAGACGACAACAGTCATGACCTCTGTGTGGTAATATTCTCCAACAGGAAAGATAAGCTTAACCTTGCTCCCCGGCTCCGGAGGATTCGGCGTACAGAGAAACATGCCGCCGAGTGATATGTTCTTGCTGAATGAAAGGACATAGTCTCCCTCATGTATACAATCAACCTGAAAATCAACAGGCGCTCGTTCTTCTGACCTGCTATTTTCTGCAGATAAATCCTTTTCCAAATTCCACCCCCTAGGATATTCGCTGAAATACGGTATATTTTTTGTTTCAGTTAAAGACAAAGTTTCCAGAAGAGATTTTTACAATATGTTAAATCTTTCCCTTGAGCAGCAGAGAGCCCCGATAAACATTCATTTTCCTCAGAAACTCTAGTTTTGCATAAGATTACTTTTCAGCACCCTTCTCCTCGCTGAAAGGTTTTCATAACAGATAATTATATTCCATTCACGCATTAAACTGAAGTTATGTCCGCAACATTGCCAGAATAATTTATTTTTCATAGTGTTTTCGGATTTTTTTTGCAATTTCAAATTAATCTTTTTTAATTTAACGATTTTGGTTACCTTATCCGCTACGCTGCCAAGAACTTACAAAACAGAGTGGTGGAAAAAACTCGCCAGATTACTTCTTCAACCGGAATTTTGCCATGACCAACCCGTCGAACCGGCACAACTGGCTCCTTTCGCTGATTGCTGTTCTTCTGACAATTCCTTTATCTTCCTGCAGCACGATGAATGCTGTACCGCCAGAGGTTAATCTCATGCGGCTAGACGTCCAGGATGTTACAATGAGCCATGTCAATCTGCTGGCCGATCTCAGGGTGTTTAATCCAAATGAAAAAGCCCTTACCATTCAGGGTGTGGATTACACGTTGCACCTTGAAGGCATCAAGGTTTTTGCCGGGAAAAGCAACCTGAGCCAATCAATAGCGCCCCAGGAATACGGACACTTAACGTTGCGTCTGTCAAGCGCTTATTGGGACATAATCCAGCTCTTTAACAAGCTGCCAAATAAATCAGATGTATCTTTTTCCATGGCAGGTTCTATCCGGGTAGGAGGAAGTCGTCTCTTTGCCCAGCGTTTTTCTTTTACCAAACAGGGCCTCATTCCTCTGCAGAAAACCACCCAGTAAGATCCTCAAGCCTGTTAATTAGCGTTAACTTAACGTTAATATGTTAACACATTAACGCGCTTTTTCCATTAACACCTGATCTATTCGCAATTTTTTTTTACAAAAAAGAAAATTGGGCCCTATTTATATTCAGCAACTATCTTTCCCCCACGCTACTTTTCTCAAAGCATAATAAGGCGTTAGCGCAATCATTTTTGCACCCTTCAACTTTCTTTTGCCGATTTTGCATTTTTTTTCAAGGTGTAAATAATCGTTCATGATTACTTGGCATATCTTTTGCTCTATTAACAGCAACCATATGTTCAAGATCACCTTGTATCGTAAATTAATATGTAAGGAGGAAAGAATGATACACAGAAACAAAACATCACTGCTCCTGGCAGCACTTGTTGCAGCCACTTTTAGCACTGCCGGGGTATCCGAGGCTGGCAAACCGACCGTTGGCGGTTCGTGCAAGAAATGCCACACCGCAGAAGCTGATACCGTTCGCGGCAATCTTGGCACAGTTTCACCTGATTTCAACACCCTGCAGGTAAAAGTTGGCAAAAATTTAATCTGGATCGTCAATTACGACGACAAAACCAGCGTTGTTAACGGCGATAAAACTTCAGGGGCAGAAAGCATTAAGGATCTTCCGAAGAACAAAGAGATCAGCATAAGTTACTCAGGTGGGGAATCAAAACCCCTGGCTACCGAAATCATTGTTAAACAGCCCTATAAGGTTCCGGAAGACCAGAAAATCACAAATGACGAAGTAGCAAAACTGGTTTCCATGGGACCGGGAAAAGGCCAGTATACACTGATTGACGCCAGGCCTACCGGTGCTTTCCTGGGCGGTCATATCCCAACGGCGATCTCTCTTCCATTTGACAGCTTTGAGGAAAATTGTTCAGTAGTATTGCCCCAGGATAAAGACAGGCTGCTCGTCTTTTACTGCGGAGGGCCCACCTGAACCATGAGCCCATTCTCTGCCCGTGAGGCAGTAAAACTCGGTTACACTAATGTAAAAGTTCTCTCTTCAGGTCTTCCCGGCTGGAAAAAATCCAAGGGTGTTTTTGAAATGCCTGCCAATGGCCTTAAGAAAATGATCCATGAGGATACTTCATATGTCCTTATCGATCTCCGCTCTAAAAAAGCAGCAACCGCAGGTCATATCAAAGGCGCAGTCTCAATCCCCGAGGCTGATCTTGCAGTAGCTAAAGATAAATTCCCTACGGACAAATCAGCGCCGGTCATTCTGTATAATGATGACCAGGCTTCCGCCAAGACCTTTGCACTTGTACGCGGCTGGGGATATAAAAATGCCTCTGTTCTTAACGGAGGAGCCAAGGCCTGGGACGGTATGTTCTTCCCGGGTGATCCAGGCTCAAAGATTGTTTATGTAAAAAAACTGAAACCAGGCGAGATAACGATTGCTGAATTCAAGAAGGCGGCGGCAAGTAAAATGACTGACAAAGTTATTCTTGATGTGCGCGATAGTGGGATGTCAACAATTCCTGGAGCAATCAATATTCCGCAGGCCGAGCTTGCAGGTCGACTTGCTGAACTTCCAAAAGATAAAGAAATCATTATTCATTGCAATACCGGGATACTTGCGAGTATGGCTCTTAAAACCCTGCAGGATAATGGGTACAAGGCAAGATATGTCGATGCAGTCGTCCAGGTAAGTTCCGACGGTTCATTTGAGGTATCTTCAAAATAGTAAGGCTTCTCTCAAGTTTTATTAAGCTTCCCCTCAAATGCGGGTCGTCGATCCCCGGATCTTCGGCCCGCGTTTTTTTGTGACAGATCCCAATTTGCCACAAAAATTTGGGGTTTTAAGTTCTGAATGTTGATTAATTTAAAATTAAAAACTCGAAATTGCAGTTCAGCCCTATTTATCCCCGATAATCGTGCACACCACCACCCGTTCCGAACGGGGACCGTCAAATTCACAGAGAAAAATATTTTGCCAGCGGGAAAGGCCAAGCCTGGAGTCAATGATGGGAATTGATTCAGAAGGCCCGACAAGACCTGCCTTCAAATGAGAATCCCCGTTGCCGTCCTGGCGGTCATGCAGCCAGATACCCTTGGGGATCAGCTTGTGCAGCAGGTTCACCACATCAGTCTGCACGCTCTCGTCCCAGTTCTCCTGGATCATCAAGGCTGCTGTGGCTCCCTGCACATAAAGCACTGCCAAACCATTTTCGACACCGGATTGTATTACAGCCTCCTGGACCTGGACTGTAATATCTACAAGCTCTTCACGCCTCGAAGTGGAGACACTGATATTTTCACGCATAAAACACTCCCTTCACTTGCTATTACATTTTTCCTCTGTCGCTCGTTTCATTCTTTGCAGGGCTTGCTGCAGGAGTGAACGGCTACAGCCGAAATTCAACCTCACATAACCTGGAAAGCCGAAATCGCAGCCCTCTGACAGGCCGACGCCGAATGCTTCAAAGAACCGTCCGGGAAAAATTTTGTCTATCCTGCGGGCATCTATCCAGGCGAGATACGTTGCCTCCACACAATGCATGGAAAGACCGGCCATGAAACCAATCTCATTTTCCACCAGCCGGCTGTTGCCCCTGAGGTATTCAAGCAGGGCGGCATGCCAATCCCAGCTGTCACGATACGCTGCCTCGGCCGCAGTAAAGCCTAAAATATTCATCTCCGGGACGATGCCCGCCATGGCCTTCAAAAAATTTTTCCGCATCTGCCGGTTACTGATGACTGCAAAGGAGCAGCCCAGACCCGGAATGTTGAAGGTTTTACTGGGCGCCATTAACGTAATGGTGCGGGCTGCCGCATCCGGGTTTATGGTTGCAGTGGGAATATGTTTTTTATCAGCATCCAGGATAAGATCACAGTGAATCTCGTCAGAGCAGATGATGAGATCATGCCTGCCGCATAATGAAACAAGTTTATCAAGTTCCTGGCGGCTGTATACCCGTCCCACAGGATTATGCGGGTTGCAGAATAATAACAGCCTGGTTTTGGGTGTAATACTCTTTTCCAGCTCGTCAAAATCTATTACCCATCTGTTACTTTCAATCACTAGGGGAACAGTGGCAAGCCCTCGGCCGGAATTTCTGGGT
The DNA here is from genome assembly GCA_024639555.1 of Deltaproteobacteria bacterium. GTDB lineage: Bacteria > Desulfobacterota > Desulfobulbia > Desulfobulbales > BM004 > BM004. The sequence goes on along the minus strand of JAHEID010000013.1, from coordinate 2,075 downwards.
GCTGTCAAAAAAGGAGGAAAGATGGGCACCAGGGACAGGACTTCATCATGCTCTGTACCGACCGACCTGCAGGCAACATTGAGGCCGCAGACAAGGCCGGGCAGCCAGACAAGGTGTTCCGGTTCTACCTGCCAGCTGTATCTCCTGACCAGCATTTCACAAACCAATTCGGTAACCGCTTTGGGCGCAGCACCATAGCCAAAAACACCATGCTCGACCCTTCTGCCCAGAGCCCGAATGACAGCAGGCGGAGACCTGAAGTCCATATCTGCGACCCACAGGGGAATAATGTCCCGGTTTGCAAAACGTTCCCACTTGAGGCTCGCTGTATGATACCGGGCAACCGGTTCATCAAAGTCAAAATCCTTCATGTCAACCTATCCGGATTATTATAAAAATACATTTCTCTCACTCGGCCAGCATGGTTTTCCAATCAAGCTCCCGAAAGGTCCTGGCCAGCAAGTGATCATCATCCACTTCATCATAGTAAAGGGTTGTAAAAATCTTTCTGGCCGCTGATACAACTTTATCTGCCGGTGTAACCGTGTCATTTCTCCCGATAATCATCCATGTTGGAATATCTATCCGCTGTAACGTATAATCTGAAAATTCGGGAAAATTAAGCGCCGGTGCCAGGAGTACAATCCGAATTACAGCTTCGTAGTTCTCCATTGCAAAAATCGTAGCCATCAGACCTCCAAAGCTTGAGCCGATGAGTATGATATTCTTTTGCCCGGCAAGAATAGCATGTAAAGATACCATGCGTTCAGCAAGGCTGCCCTTAAAATCCGGGATCAGCATATCCGGATATAGATCCTGCAGAAAAGCAGCCTTAGCCCCCCTGCTGCTGCTCTCAAGACCATGCAGAAAAATCTTCATATTGTCCTACTCCAGGCAATACGCTTGCTAATGCCCGCTAATTGTCCAACAGTTAACAGGAGCAAAGCCCTCATGCAAGCCGATGCAATGCTTCTGCTCTATCATTTTGGCCGGAAATCAGGTATTGGGTGAACCCTCTGATCACCATGCAGACTTGTTGCAGCCTTCTGCAGGCTGCTTTCTCTTCCTTTTATTTGCAGAAATAAATAAATCATCATGATAAAGATATCATTACTATTTTTTTGTAAAGTTTTTTGTTAATTTGTTGTGTAATGATATATATTCTTCTTTATGAGTATTTTAATATTAAAAAAACAGACAATAGCGAATAATGACAGCGACAAAAAAGATTGTTTGCCAAAAATGCAAGGCAATTTTTAAATTCGACCCGGATAAGATAAAATCTGAGGTTGTTAAATTTAAATGTCCTCACTGCACATCGATTCAGTACATCCGGAAACCAAGCCCCCCAAAAGAGACGGTTTCTTCTCCAGCCATAAGCAAGCTAAAACCTGAATCCGACAAGGGTTTTGCAGAAGAAGATCAGGCTAAGGAGCCTGAAGAAGTGGCACAGGAAGCAGAACCCCGGATAACTGAAGAAGTTCCACAGGAAGCTGAACCCAAGATAACTGAAGAAGTGGCGCAGGAAACCGAACCACAGATACCTGAGGAAGTAGCGCAGCAAGCAGAAACCAGGATACCTCAAGAAGTTACGCAGGAAACCGAACCACAGATACCTGCAGAAGTGGGACAAGAAGCAGAACCACAGATACCTGAGGAAGTAGCGCAGGAAGCCCAACCCCGGATGCCTGCAGAAGCGGCGCAGGAAACCGAACCCCGGATAACTGAAGAAGTTCCACAGGAAGTTGAACCCAAGATAACTGAAGAAGCGGCACAGGAAGCAGAACCCCGGATACCTGAAGAAGTTACGCAGGAAACCGAACCACAGATACCTGAGAAATTAGCGCAGGAAACCGAACCACAGATACCTGAGAAATTAGCGCAGCAAGCAGAAACCAGGATACCTCAGGAAGTTACGCAGGATACCGAACCACAAATAACTGAAGAAGCGGCACAGGAAGCAGAACCCCAAATAACTGAAGAACCGGCGCAGGAAGCAGAAACCAGGATACCTGCAGAAGTTACGCAGGAAACCGAACCACAGATACCTGCAGAAGTGGCACAGGAAACCGAAC
>JAHEID010000233.1 GCA_024639555.1 Deltaproteobacteria bacterium | reverse complement strand
GAAAAATAGCCAGGCAGGTTGTTTTCTCCTTAATCGTTTTATTAAGTGGGCTTTTTTTAGGGATGTATGTGATCGACCCGGTATTTCGTTCTGATCAAGAGTCGGTGCCTGAAGAAAAACTGAAGCTAAATGATTCTGGTAGTAATGTTGGCAAGACAGAGGACTATGGTAGTTTGCTAAATTCGCTGCAAAAACGTCTAGGTCAAGAGGAAAGGCAACGACATAGTTTGCAGAAAAGAGTGACTGAACTTGAGCAAAAACTAAAAAAGCTACAATTGATTACGAAATCCATAGAAGATGAAGAGCCGGTCACAGAAAAAGAGACGGAAATAAGTGCAGAAGTTGAAGAAGAGTTGGACAGAGAGACACAACTTGTGGCCGCAGGGCTGGAACCGCAACAGGCCAAATCAATAACGCAGTTCCTGGGCGATATCGAAATGGAAAGGCTTTACCTGCATGATCAGGCAACTCGCGAAGGATGGCTTGGAACCCCTCGTTATCGACAGGAAATTATGACCCTGGTTGAACGTGAAGAAGAGCTTCGCCTGGAACTTGGGGACACTGATTACGATCTGTACCTCTATGGCACCGGGCAACCAAATCGAGTGATCATCCAAAGTGTGATTGAAGATTCACCGGCCCAGAAAGTAGGTATTCAATCTAAAGATATTGCTTACTCTTATGCCGGGAATCGTTTGTATAGCATGAGGGATTTAGTAACCGCCACGACCGAAGGGATAGCCAATGAGTCAGTTCTCCTTGAGGTAATTCGAGACGGGGACATCTATGAATTTTATCTTCCCAGGGGCCCATTGGGGGTTCGGGTGACAAGTGAAAGCCATAAACCTTAAAATTGGGGACACAGTACAATATTAAAAGTTTAGATTCCTGCTGATATGTCAGTGAATTCTGATCTACTGATAAATAAAGATTTTGGAAATATGTTGACCTGAAAAACCTCCGTGTGTGTGGAGAGGAATAACAATAAAAACGAATCCGATTCCTGCCGTCCCGCTCCCATCCCCACCCCTTTGCAAAACAAAGAAATTGGTTGCGGATAAGTTGCAGAATGAAGAAAAATATTAGCAACTACACAATCTTATACTTGAATAATTTCAAATAGTTATACAACTTCAATCTATTCCCTGCATCGCCACCAATTGAATATAATAGTTGTAATTCTAATGGGTTACAGTCTTTTTTCTGCACCTGTTACATCCCGCTGCAAGCACCAAATTTCATCACTGTTAAGGTAAACACTTTGGTGCGACAATTTGCCACATTTAATAATTGCGAAAAAGATGTTATGCAATTTTTTTAAGGGTTATATTATTCAATATACGCTTAAGATAAAGTCAAGCCTCCAAAAAGAAAGGACATCGCAGCCTTACATCCGAAGAAACGGATAGCCGGGATGTCATTCCTATTGGTTGCCGGGCTTTATCCGGAGGCAGAGTGCTATGCACCGTTTCCGTCTTCCATCGCGACATGACTTTACCCAAAGCCTGATATGGGTCGGGGTAGGAATCAGTTTACTATACTGGTTTTTAGAGTCATGGATCCATGTGGTCATTTTCAAGGAAGGCTTCCTTATCTCACATATCTTTACACCTGATCCCCATGAATTATGGAAGCGGTTTCTCGTTATTTCCCTCCTGATTGTTTTCAGCATTTACGCCCAGCGCAGTATAAATATCCGGCAGCGCACTGAAAATGCCCTTGCACTTGCGCTTGGCGAAATGGACCAGATATTCCAGACAGCCTCTGTCGGCATGCGTGTAATTGACCCTGATTTTAATGTTCTCAAAGTAAACAGGACCTTTGAGACAATCACCCAGGTTACTGCCGATGAGGCTATAGGTAAAAAATGCTATGAGATTTTTGCCGGCCCCAAGTGTTTCACGCAAAACTGCCCCTTAACCCTGGTTCTCAATGGCAAGGAGTCTGTTGAGTGCCATGTGGAGAAAAAAAGACTTGACGGCAGCACCGTCCCCTGCATACTGACCGCCACCCCGTTTACTGGACCAGACGGAAACATGGTGGGAATTGTTGAATCATTTAAGGATATTACGGAGCTTGAAAGGGCCAAGGAAGCTATTCGTTCCCAACGCGATAAACTGCAGGGTATTCTTTCCCAAATGAAGGAAGGGATCAGCATCGTTAACCTTGATCATGGAATAGAGTTTCAGAATATTACCCATAAGAAGTTCATCGGAGAAAAAGAAGGGACTCCATGTTACAGGGCATTTCATGGCCGGGATATGCCCTGTACTCCCTGCCTGATGAGGGAGTCCATAGCAACAGGCTCTACCCTGCAGTTCGAGTTTGCAACCTCTAACGATGAGAGTTTTGAGCAGGCTTATACCCCTATTATTGATATCGATGGCAAGCAGAAGGCCGTTGTCCTGCTCCGGGATGTAACCAGGGAAAAAAATGCCATGGCTGCAATGATGCAGGCAGAACAGCTGGCTGCTCTCGGTGAGCTTGCTGCAGGGGTTGCCCACGAGATCAACAA
>JAHEID010000108.1 GCA_024639555.1 Deltaproteobacteria bacterium | reverse complement strand
TCATCGTCCTGGTGGCAGCGTTCAATATCATCAGCACCCTGATCATGGTGGTGATGAGTAAAGGCAAGGACATTGCAATTCTCAAGTCCATGGGTGCCACGTCCAAGGGTATCATGAAAATCTTTATTTACGAAGGGTTGGTTATCGGCCTGACAGGAACTGTATTGGGGGTCATTGGCGGCCTGGTTCTCTGTGAAGTGCTTTCCAGATACCAGTTTATCAAGCTGCCGAGTGACGTCTATCCCATTACGACCCTGCCCGTGAAAATCCTGCCCATGGATGTCACCCTGGTTGCTGTATCAGCAGCACTCATCACACTGTTGGCAACCATTTACCCTTCCTGGAAGGCCTCGAAAATTGATCCAGCCGTGGCACTGCGGTATGAATAAAACAGATTAAAGACAAAAGGAAAAAGATAAAATATAGTCTTAAAGGAATATACTGCTGCCAGTTATCAAGTCAAAGCAGCAGGATTACGTATGCAGGAAAAGAACAAACAACCACAAACATCGGCAGGGCCAGCTGCTTTCCAGGCCATTGGTATTGAAAAATACTATGCAGATGTAGGTAACAGGATTGATGTCCTGAAAGGATTGGATCTGCAGCTGTTCCAGGGCGAAATGATTGCCATTGTCGGTGCTTCCGGGACCGGCAAAACCACCCTGCTTCACATCCTGGGTACCCTTGACCGGCCGACGTCAGGCATGCTTCTCTACGATGGCGTGGAAGTCCTCAATAAAAACGACATTGAACTGTCGGCCTACCGCAACAAGGCAGTTGGTTTTGTTTTTCAGTTCCACCATCTACTGCCGGAATTCACAGCCCTGGAAAATGTCATGATGCCCGGATTGATCGCAGGGCATGATAAAGAGCAGATGTCTGAAGAAGCTGCGGAAATTCTCGGGAAAGTCAGATTATCCGAGCGCATACAACACAAGGTGGGCCAGCTTTCAGGCGGCGAACAGCAGAGGGTCGCTTTGGCCCGGGCCATCATTATGAAGCCTTTACTGCTGCTGGCTGACGAACCGACCGGCAACCTGGATACCAAGACCGGTCATAAAGTATTTAACCTGCTGCAGGAAATGAGTGCGGAATACTCGCTCTCCGCAGTTATGGCCACCCACAATCTCGAGCTGGCAGGTGAAATGAACCGCTGTATGACACTGGCAGAAGGTAAGCTGCATGAGTAATTAAAGGGGGCGAGGGTTCAAGGGTTCAAGGGTTCAAGGGTTCAAGGGTTCAAGGGTTCAAGGGTTCAAGGGTTCAAGGGTTCAAGGGTTCAAGGGTTCAAGGGTTCAAGGAAAAGAAGATTATTGCTTTAATATAATTACAAGTTTTATTTTTCGCTCGGTTCCACCCTCATTACCTTTATCGAAATGTAAACCTGTATCAGGACGGCATAAGACACCCTCAGTCCTAACTTCTCACTTCTCACTCAGTTACTCTCTTTATCGCCTCCTCCGTTGCAGCAAAGAGCACATCCAGCTCCTGCAGAGAAACTGCCAAAGGTGGCATGAGGACTATCACATCACCCAGGGGCCTGAGCATGACTCCCTCTTTTCTTGCCTCCATAATTACCTGGTGACCAATGCGCTGTTCAAAGGGATAGGATTCTTTCATGTTTTTATCCTGCACCAGTTCCACACCGCCCATCAGCCCCCTGTAGCGGACTGAACCAACATGCGCAAGAGTTTCGAGCCTTTTCATGCCTTCACTATATCTTTGAGCTTTTGGTCCGAATACTGATGTATCCAGGGTCTTTTCCTCTGCAAACACCTGCAGTGAGGCAAGGGCTGCTGCACATGCCAGAGGATTTCCGGTATAGGTATGGCCATGGAAAAAAGTCTTCAATTCACTGAAGTCACCCAGAAAGGCTGAAAAAACCTCTTCTGTGGCCATGGTGGCCGCCAATGGCAGATACCCGCCTGTGATCCCTTTACCCAGACAAAGCAGATCCGGAGAGACATCCTCCCAGTCCGAGGCAAACATTTTACCTGTGCGTCCAAATCCAACTGCCACCTCATCGGCAATAAGCAGCATATTATGCTTGCGGGTCAAATCCCTTATGTGTTTCAGGTAGCCGGGCGGGTGTACAATCATGCCCGCCGCTCCCTGGATGAGCGGTTCAATGATAAAGCCGCATGATTTTTCAGCATGCTTTTCTATGAGTTCTTCACTGAGAAAGAAATACCGCTCCACAATCTCTTTTTCATCGTCACCTGCAAAAGGATGACGGTAAAGATGTGGCGTCGGAACCTTTATGGTAGAGAAAAGCAGTCTGTCAAATCTCTCATGGAACAAATCCATGCCGCCCAGAGAAACCGCACCGATTGTATCACCGTGATATGCCTCGGAAAGTTTAAGGAATTTGTAGCGCTGTGTCTCTCCCTTAAGCTGCCAATACTGGTAGGCCATCTTCAGGGCAATTTCAACTGCTGTGGCCCCTGAATCGGAATAAAAAACTCGGCTCAAACCCCCAGGGGCAAGTTCAGCAAGCTGCCGGGCAAGTTCAATTCCGCCTGCATGCGTAAGTCCCAGCATCGTGGTGTGTGCAACCCTGCCCATCTGGTCCGCTATCGCCCTGTCAATTACCGGATGTCGGTGTCCATGGACATTGGCCCATAAGGATGAAAACCCGTCCAGGTAACGCTTACCCTGTTCATCCTCCAGCCAGCACCCTTGTGCTGCAGCGATTATCAAGGGAGAATGCCCGGCAAATTCCTGCATCTGGGTAAATGGATACCACACGGGATCCCGTGGAACTTCTTTTTTTCGTAACACGCTAGTCTCCCCCTTTATATTAATCCTATAGCACAGCATACACTGCCATTGTGCTTGACGCACTGCATAAGGTATGATAATAATTTCAACTCTTTGATGCAATTCCTGGGGGCCGTTAGCTCAATCAGGCAGAGCAACTGACTCTTAATCAGTAGGTTGAAGGTTCGATTCCTTCACGGCCCACCAACTCACAACTTGCTTAAATTCAAACATACATTTATTTCTGATCTACCGCCATTTGTGGTCCTTAGTTCATTCCTGGTAAATTCCCCGGCCAGACAGTATTGCTTCCCACTTCCATTAATCAATGTGTTTTTTTATTTGACAGAAATGGATGTGCCATATAGCTATATATAATTGAAAAATACTTATGGATACATCTCATAAATATTCACGGAGTATCCCACTCAACACCTTTCTAATATGGAGAAAAAATGAAACTCACATTTCACGGAGCAGCAAAAACTGTGACAGGTTCCCAACATCTCATTGACGTAAACGGCCACCGTATAATGCTTGACTGCGGACTCTTCCAGGGCAAACGCAAGGAGGCCTTTGAACTGAACCGCAAGGGTCCATGTGACGGCAGCAGTGTCGATGTCCTTGTGCTCTCCCATGCGCACATCGATCATTCAGGCAATATTCCCTGTCTGGTCAAAAACGGTTTTACAGGTGATATTTACTCCACCTCGGCTACCCGTGACCTCTGCTCAATTATGCTTCTGGACAGTGCCTGGATCCAGGAAAAGGATGTCATGTATGTTAATAAGAAGCGCAAAAGGCAGGGTAAAAACCTTTTTGAACCCCTGTATACGAAACAGGACGTAATCAATGCCATGCAGAATTTCATCGGCATCAGCTACAACCGCAAACATGAAATTCTGCCCGGTGTAAACCTGACTCTGGTAGATGCCGGGCATATGCTGGGTTCAACACATGTTATTCTGGACATCCATGACAAGGAGACCGGCCGGGAGCACCGGGTCGTTTTCAGCGGTGATATTGGACGTAAAGGCATACCGATCATCCGTAATCCCACACACTTGACTGAAGGAGCTGATATCCTCATCATGGAAAGTACCTATGGCAACCGCCTGCATCCTCCCTACCCCGAATCTGAAAAAGACCTGGAGCGCATTGTTAATGAAACCTACAACCGGGGCGGGGTCTTACTCATACCGGCTTTTGCTGTAGGGCGGACGCAGCAGATTGTCTACGCCCTGCACAAGCTCCACGACGATAAAAAAATTCCCCAACTGCCCATCTATGTTGACAGCCCCCTGGCCACCAACACGACAGAGATCTTCCGCATGCATCCGGAATGCTTTGATACTGAAATGCGCGATTTTCTATTAAACGATCACCACACAGATGCATTTGGTTTTGACACCCTGAAATTCACTGAAAATGTTGAGGAATCCAAAAAACTCAACAAACTGAACAAACCGGCGGTCATTATCAGTGCCAGCGGCATGATGGAAGGCGGCCGCATCCTGCATCACTTGCGCAGCAGGATAAGTGATTCGCGGAATACCATCCTGGTGACGGGCTGGCAGGCCCCCAATACAACTGGCCGACGCGTGGTAAACAAAGAACCTGTTATAAGAATATTCGGTGACGAATTCGATTTAAAAGCCCATGTGGAGATCATCACCGGATTCAGTGGCCATGCTGACCGCGATGAGTTGCTGACCTGGGCTGGGGCCATGCAGAAGAAACCGGAACATACCTTCATTGTTCATGGCGAGGAAGAACCTTCCATGGCCCTTGCTGACAGCCTGCAGACAGGCCTGGGCTTCAGCAATATAGCCATCCCTGATATGCACCAGAGCTTTGAAATTTGATGCTACTACCTAGCTGAATCATTTAAAGACGCTGAACTACCTAAATAGACCATGGAACGATTTAAACTGATCGCCACCACTGTGCTGGCCCTGCTTGGTGTTGTTATCATTCTGCAGAATACCGAGCCCGTTGAAACAAAACTTCTTTTTTTAAGCATTACTATGCCGCGGGCTTTCCTGCTTATGGGGACGACGCTCATCGGTTTTGCCCTTGGGGTGCTGGTCTCTCTTTTCTTTAAACGTAAGGACAAACCAGCTAAAATTGGCCAATAATCTGTCAGGTAGGTACCACAGGGATTCTTCTGAAATAAAGGAAGCTTTGAACAAGCAGCTTTACTGTTTCTTTTTTGAAAGGTATTACACTTAGCTTTTAATTTGTTGTCTTCTTTTTGCCAGTGCCTTTTTCTGAAGGAGTGCCCGGCTTTCCAATTTACTCTGTGAATGTTGCTGGGGGTACGCCTTCTTTCAATATAGTCAGCAGAAAAACTTTTATAAAAAAGATGTCTTCCTTGTCCATATCACCATGAAAACATCAACTACTTGATATTAATATGTTTTAGGTTTTTATTATTTTTACTTTCCTGTTTTTAAAATTCCTGTCGACTTTCTGTCATCTATTTGTTTAAAAATTTTCTAATTGTCCCACTCTGCCGTTTGACAAAATTTCCACTTGGTTTATTGTCATGGAAAGGGGCATCCAATTGGCAACCAGCAAATCAATGGGACAAGGGAACTTTCAATGAAAACATACTATAATGCAAACGGAAAAGAAATTCAGGCATTAAGGAAAAAGAAGAACCTGCAAATTGTAGATCTTGCCAGAAAGGCCGGTTACTTAACAAGAACTATTACGAGGGCAGAAAACAGCCATAAAATGGGAATTACAACATTACGCAATATTGCAAGTGCACTTGAAGTTGATTTGGAGCAGATTGCAAATGGTTTGCCCGCCTATATCCCAAAAGAAATTTATCCATTTATTACCAGGCTGTCTAGAATAAACATTTCTAGCGACCTTACCAGCCTGACAAAATATTACCTTCTCCATGAAGAAGACAGAGAAATGCTGCCTGAAAGATATTTCTTTTACCCCAGTGAAAAGCAGCACCACGAAATAAAATACAGAGAAGATAAACAAATAAGGGAATTAGAATGGGAGGTATTATGTAATGTAAATTCTAACATTGCGGAGTTAATAGCTTCCACTATTTACAGCTGCCGTAAATACCTTGGCCTTGACTGGGACAGGGAGCACCCGATGTACACTGATGACGGATTTCAGGGCGAGACAGCCAAAATAAACAGGCTCGGCCTGATAGCTGATAACATTGAAAAACTGGCGAAGGAAGGAATATTCTTACACGGTGGAGTCTATTCCAAGTACACCCATGCGGGTTCGAAAGAAAAAGAACCGGTGATTAAAAAATTCAAAGTTTTACGGCTAGAGTTCAGCCGAAAAACATTAAAGACCACAAGCGCCCAGATACACAGGGGCGTATACCAGGATCTGATGGAAATCGAGAGGCAGGAAGACCCTAAGGAGGAAGAATAATGGAACTTCCTCAGCACGCCACTTTGAGAATAGCTCAGCGTAATATCAGCGCTGCGCAGCTCATTCGGCGTTAAAATTGTAAGTTTCCACTACTCTGCCTTTGTGAATCTTTTTAGCTATTCCTGTTTCTGTATCAATTATCGTAGCACTACTAGAATTACTCTCATCTCTAATTTGATATTTAGATGACTCATTTCCACCAGCACCAACCAATAAAAACACTGCCACAGCAAGTAAAAACCCGATTAAAAAACTTTTGAAGTCCATATTCCCTCCTAAATTAATATTTATGAAGCACAAAGTATAATTTAATTATTTATTAAATTACTTGCAAATATTTCTTCTATTGCTGACCACATTTCTTGCCACCATCTTGAAATGAGCTCGTTATTCATCTTCTAATTTATAAGGTTTACTCATAACAAGTAACCCGAATTGTATATTCTTGTGCTGCTTCTGCTATATCCGCTGTTTCTAACTTAGTATCAGCGTTTTTCATCTTATATTCAATTTGGTGAGCATCTAAGAAGATCTGCAGGGTCTGCGACTTGATAGCAAAGTTTATGTTTTGGAGACGTAAACCTGTTGCCTTTTCCACCCCCAATTCATTAATTTTTGACGAAACAATACCAATTACATTTCCACTCATATCTAAAACCGGGCCACCTGAATTGCCTAGTTGAATCGGTGCTGTTATTTGCATGATGGTTGTATCATTATCAAAGCCTGTTACAGCGCTTATGTTGCCAGTTGTAACTTTAACAGATTCACCTAAAATTGTACCCAGTGGATACCCCACAGTGGTTATATCCTCACCAACTCTTATTCCTCTGCCACCTCTTAAAAAAGCATAACTATTAACTGGGCTATTTGATTTAATTACTGCCAAATCATTAATTTCATCTGAAAACAAGACTTTTGCCCTGCTGTTTATCTTACTATTAATTATTTCTATTCTTTTACAGTCGCTAATGACATGATGATTAGTGACTATGTAAGCATTAGTGTTAATTACAAAACCTGTTCCCATGCTTTTAATTTGATTGCTCTCCTGAATTATATAGTCAGGTTCAGTTGCGGTATCATTGTTAGTAGAATCAATTTTTGCCAGTAATTGCCTTGAGAGTCTTCGGGCCTCAGCAATTTGATTCTGGCTCATTTTTGTCTTTAAAAGGGCCCGATTATTTCTTGCTTCTTTACTTCCTTGGGCTGCTGCAAGATTAAATAACGCATAAGCCATTATATCGTCCTTAAGGACTCCTTGCCCATTTTCATACAGTAAACCAAGGTTATTTTGAGCATAGGTATACCCTTGCTCAGCTGCCATCCTATACCACTTGGCTGCCTCTTTTCTATCCTGCATTACTCCTTGCCCATTTTCATACAGTAAACCAAGGTTATATTGGGCATTGGCATCCCCTTGCTCAGCTGCCTTGCGGTACCATTTGGCGGCTTCTTGATAATCCTGTTTTTCTCCCTCACCATAAGAATACATTTCACCAAGGAGATTTTGGGCATTGGCATCCCCTTGCTCAGCTGCCTTGCGGTACCATTTGGCTGCTTCTTGATAATCCTGTTTTACTCCTTGCCCATTTGTATACATAAAACCAAGGTTATATTGGGCATTGGCACGCCCTTGCTCAGCTGCCTTGCTGTACCATTTGGCGGCTTCTTGATAATCCTGTTTTACTCCCTTACCCAAAAAATACATTTCACCAACGAGATTTTGGGCTTCAGCATTCCCTTGTTCAGCACGCTTGATGATATTCTTGATGATATTAGCGACTTCTTTTTCACTCATCTCAGCAAATCCCTCTTGAGTCGGGAAGGCAGAAACAAGTCCTATTACAAGAAATACTGTCACTATTCTCAATATAAGTTTCATGGTTATCCTCTTGTTGGCTAGTTTTAGCTAGTTATACCAGAATAGCCCGGAAAAATACCCCAAAAAAAGGCAGC
>JAHEID010000232.1:996-2522 GCA_024639555.1 Deltaproteobacteria bacterium | reverse complement strand
AAAATTTTTTCTGGTATAGGGCAATAGAAGAGATTGATATTTTCATGAATTCTGGGGACACAATACTTATTTTGAAAACAAAAAGCCGTGACCCTGAAAAGGGTCACGGCTTTTCTTTATATGGTGCCGAAGGCCGGACTCGAACCGGCACGGGCGTGGCCCACTACCCCCTCAAGATAGCGTGTCTACCAGTTCCACCACTTCGGCAATTCTTGTTATTAATTTCTGAGGCTGTTCTTCTTTTCTACTCGCTGGCCTTGCCGGGAAACTGTGCCGGAGCAGGCTCCTCATAGGGAGTAGTAGCCGGCATGGGGACCCTTTCCGGGAGTGGTTCTGAAACAGGTGCAGCCTGTTCAACCGGGGCCGGTGCCGAATAATCACCCATAACCGAGCTGGTGGTACTATGGGCTGAAATATAGGCGAGGGAAATTGATGTCACCATGAAAAGAATTGCCACTGCAGTGGTTATCTTGTTCATTATCGGAACCGGTCCCTCGGTTCCAAACAGGGATTCACCGCCGCCGCCACCAAAGGTTGCACCAACATCTGCACCCTTGCCATGCTGAAGCAAAACGATAGATACAAGAAAAACACAAATCAAAATATGAATAATTGTCAGTATAGTTACCATTTACTTTTTGCTCCTTTTCAGGAGACCTGTTTTGAGGTCATACGACCTTAATGAAAACAAATAATGCGCTCAAACATTTCCGCCTTGAGTGCAGCCCCACCTACCAGAGCACCATCAATATCATTCTGCTGCATAAGAATATCAACATTCTCCGGTTTAACCGAGCCACCATACAATATTCTTATCTGAGCGGCAATATTTTTCTCATATATGTTTTCCAGCAGATTCCGGATAAAACCGTGCGCCTCCTGGGCCTGGGACTCAGAGGCTGTTTTACCGGTGCCAATTGCCCATACCGGCTCATAGGCCACAACTATACGGCTGCCGTCTGTCAGGTCGACTGCGTCCAGACCGGACCGGACCTGGGCTTCGAGGACCTGCATGGTCTGCTCCGCCTCTCTCTGTTCGAGTGTTTCACCGATACAGAAAACCGGGATAAGGCCGAATTGCATTGCACCCTTTATCCTTTTGTTAATCATACCATCTGTCTCACCGAAGACATGGCGCCTCTCCGAGTGCCCGATAATTGCCATGCCGCACCCCAGTTCCTTCAGCATAGGCGCGGAAATTTCACCGGTAAAGGCCCCCTGTTCCTCCCAGTGGACATTCTGGGCTCCGAGAATAACACCGGTACCTGCAAGGGTGGCGCTTACAGCGGCAAGGGCCGTATATGGAGGAGCTATCATTACATCCCTGTCCGGAACTGAATTGGCAGCCTTGACAACAGAAGCAGCAAGCTGCTGTGCTTCCTGGGCAGTAGTATGCATCTTCCAGTTGCCTGCGATCAGTGGTCTGCGGTCCATATACTCACTCCGTTTGTTTAAGTTGAAAATTGAGAATTAAAAAAAATTTTTCCATTTTCAATTATACATTTTCACTTTCCTTCCAGGGCTGC
>JAHEID010000232.1:0-979 GCA_024639555.1 Deltaproteobacteria bacterium | reverse complement strand
TGAGAAAAGCACCGCCGCCGGTTGATATGTAGGATATATTATTTGATTCTCCAGCCTTATGCACTGCCACGTCCGTATCACCCCCGCCAACAATGGTCAGGGCGTGGGAGGTTGCCAGTTTCTGCACCATGGCCATGGTCCCTCTTGAGAATGCGTCCATCTCAAAGGCGCCCATTGGCCCGTTCCAGATGATGGTGCGGGCATCTTCCAGGGCTTCACCGAACAGCATTGTTGTGGCAGGGCCGATGTCAAGGATCATCCAGTTTTTGGGCACCTCCTGCACGGTTGTCCTTTTGGTTTCAGCCTTTGGATCAAAGGTATCCGCTACAATACAGTCAACCGGCAGATATAACTTGATTCCTAATATTTTTGCCTTGGCAATGAGTTCACCGGCCGTACCGAGCAGGTCGTCTTCCACTCTGGATGTACCAACTTCATATCCCTGGGCCTTTAAAAAGGTATTGGCCATTGCCCCGCCGATAATCATCTTATCGACCTTGTCCATCATATTGCGCAGGGCGCCTAATTTACTTGAAACCTTGGCTCCGCCCACAATGGCAACCAGAGGACGGCTGGGGTCACTGGCTGACCGGTGGAAATAATCCATTTCCTGCTGCAGGAGAAAGCCGGCTCCAAACTCCTTAAAATGCTCGACCACACCTACAACGGAGGCATGGGCCCTGTGTGCCACTGCAAAGGCATCATTAACATAGACATCAGCGAGCTTGGCCAATTCCCTGCTGAAATCAGGATCGTTTTTCTTTTCAGCATCATGAAAACGCAGGTTTTCCAGAAGCAGGACATCCCCCGGATTCATCCGGTCGACCATGGCTTCAACCTCAGGCCCGATACAATCAGGAGCCAGCTTGACCTCCTTATCCAGAAGCCTGGAAAGTCTTTTGGCAGCAGGAGCCAGGCTAAACTTCTCCTGACGCTGGCCATCAGGTCGTCCCATGTGTGAGCAGATGATAATCTTTGC
>JAHEID010000231.1 GCA_024639555.1 Deltaproteobacteria bacterium | reverse complement strand
TCAAAGGGCACATATGGGTCATTGAAGGTCTGGATCTGACCCGGGTCCCAGCGGGCCGCTATATGCTGCACTGTCTGCCACTGAAGATCCGGCACGGTGACGGGGCCCCCGCCCGAGCCGTACTGGCACCCTATCGATCGGCCGAGTAAACCGTGATCGAAACTGTCGCCTCACAATGATAAAATGGAGCCGCCCCCGGGAACAATATTCTCTTCTGACCTGTCGATTCTTTTCATCACGGTAAATGGTGCTTTGCTGGTGCTGATCTGGATTGTGCAGACCATAATCTATCCGGGCATGCACGGCTGGGACAGCGACAGGTTTGCACTGCTGCACCGGGAGTATGTAAGGCGCATTTCCTTCATCATCGTACCGCTGATAGTCGCCCAGGCAGCCCTTGCACTGCACCAGGTAATACTTGCCCCAAACCCTATAACGGCAGCGCAGGTCATACTGATTGGCGCCGTCTGGGGCATGACCTTTTTCATCTCGGTGCCTCTGCACAAACGTTTAAGCGCAGGATACGATGTCCAGGCCGTAACCCGGCTGACTGCCACCAACTGGCTGCGGACGATCGGCTGGAGCCTGATCAGCCTGCTCGACTGGCTCTAAGAACTGGGGAACCAGCTACAACTCCAATGCCATTTTGAGCAATTTGACTTGATTAGTCATCGGCCCAACCAACATCTTACATCTTAAAAAATTATCTTTAGAGCCATTTGCAAAACGATCTTTTCGCCCAAACTCTGCGTTATGCTCGAAATTTTATCCTCGGAATATCAATCATATGCCTGTGGTAAAATTTCTCGCATGCCTTGATTTTGAACGAAAATCTTAGTTTTGCAAAAGGCTCTTTATATACAAATATTTATTTAAAAATTTCCGGGCACTTAAATATACAATTCAGTCTATTCTATAGTTACTATAAAATCTAATTTGTCCGGTGGAACAACTTTGAATTTATTTTCACCGATCTTAAATAAGGTGTTGCATTCTTTTCCTCCCCCTCTGAACCTATCCCAACTAATACATAACCTGTCATTTTCAGCTGCCCATGTACCATAATCAATGCCACCAGCGTGAGTTATTTTTGCATTTTTGTCGGGGTCCAGTTCCACATTGCCTTGTTCCATATTTCTCAGGGTCCAACGAATGTTTACAGGTTTTGAGAATAGTTCATTCAACTCTTGGGTGGTAACAGGTTTGTATCCATCGTCAATCATCTGTTGCTCTACAGTCACACAACCCGAGAGGAGCATAAAAACAAATGGAATATATAAGAACCTAACGACCCGTATGAGAATTTCAGAAAATTTATTCATTTGACCCTCTTATGTTCCTAAAAAGATTACATTAATGACCAGAGGTTGCATCACTATTATTGGTCTTGGCTGAACCGATCCGGTACTACTGTATAAATAAAAGACTTGGTATTGTTGAAGTCAATACTATGAATTGTGATTATCCCTGCTCATCTTCAAGCACGGACTGAGTAGTTATTACCCAGGCACTGTCGAGTTGCGGGTACTTGCTACTCACCCCTTCCCCGCCGAATCGCTCAGATAATATTTGTCCTGATGATAATAATCACGGTATTTCAGTGTCCTGTGGAAAATTTACAGAATTACTACTTTGTGGTGTATCTTTTGCAAGCGATAAGGTATTGGATTTTGTCTTATTACAATCGCCAAAGGAGAATTATTCATGCAAGGTTTTAACTTTCAAGATTGGGGTGGTGCTCTCTGTGGTTTTGGGCCATCATTCGGGCATGGCTCATGGTTTATGGGAGGGATTTTTCCTATACTGTTCTGGTTACTGATGGCTTATCTGGTGGTGAGCATCATCAAATCACTCTTCTCGTGGAAAAGAGAAGAACAAGGCGATGACGCACTGGAAACTTTAAGAGGGAAATTTGCCTCAGGTGAAATTGACGAACAAGAATATTCAGCCAGAAAAGCTGTTCTCAAAGCAAAATGAAGGATGAAGGTTTAAGTGCTGATATCCCTTACCCCGGGAAGCTTTGCTTTCGGTGTCGATTCAGCCGTGGTGTTCCCTTCTTTTCTTAGACTTTTGGGACGACAGCCTGAGTGCCGTATCATAAGCTTTTTGGGCCCAGTACTTCATCTCTTCAATGTCTTCTAAGGAGTCTTCTGGTGCCTCATAATAGGACATTTTAAATGACTTCCCCTTCTTGCTATAGGTGAATGGTTCAAGCCCTTTGGCTTTGAACTCTTCTTCGGTTTTCTTATCTACCTTTAAGTAGAGAACACTATCCGCAATGAGGGCAAACATCAGCCCATCAAGAAAAATACCATATCCCCCAAACATTGCCCGCGCACTAACCGGGCCAATGGATTGCATCAGATCTACGACGTATTTTTTAAATTCTCTCTCTTCTTGAGATAACGGCATGGTAACGATATTTTTTTATGTTTTTACCTATCGGGGTCTCTAGCCAATCGAAATCCTAAACCAACTAATCGATAATTCGGTCTTCGAAAATTTCGGAACGTGCAGCGCAATACCCACTCATTATCGCCCCAGTGTCCCCCTCTTCTCACTCGAAGTCGCTT
>JAHEID010000107.1 GCA_024639555.1 Deltaproteobacteria bacterium | reverse complement strand
ATTGATCCTGCTGGGTGCTGCTTTGTGGAGCAATTCAGTCGTGTTTTTCCTTGCGCTGGCCATCCTGGTACTCTGCTGGATACGACAGAGATGTTTTATGAAAAGTACTGTAAAGGCTCTATTGACTGAAACTCTTGTAAGTGGGGGCGCGGTTGCGCTTATACTGTTTTTCACCCCCCATTCGACGCTGTCACTTGCCATAAGCACATGGCTTTTCTTCCTTGTCCAGTCGCTCTACTTTGTTTTCTTTTACCCTGCCGTCGCAGCCGGCAGCATAACTCCGCCTGACCCATTTACAAGGGCCTGCAAGCAGGCGGAGGAGATTCTCTCATCCTGAAAGTCAAACAGCAGCAGTGTCTGTCTTACTGTAAAAACAGTGGCAGGCACTGCTGTTCTACTGCAGCAGCATCCGCATTTGTTCTTCATGGACAATTGTTTCAGTTAACATCATGGGTGACAAATTCAGTCATCAGGATTGTTGTCCGGTGCATCATGGCCTTCCTCCAGGACTCGTGTCCTCAATTTATCAAGTTCTGCGTGCAGCCAGCCTGAACTTGTCATGTCCTCACCATTACAGGTCACAGTGTAAGGCTTGCCGGTTATAGTGCTTTTCGCAGCTGAGTACTGAATAAAATCTTCAGTGGTGCGTATCTGTTCTTTATAATAAGCATACTTATTCTCAATATGCTGGCGGGCCTCAAGCGTATCGTAATGTTTGCCGTTCCTGATAAAGGTGCATTCCGACTGTTCAACAAAAAGAAGCAGGGATGCTATCTCTTCAGTTGTCCCGGCAAGGCAGGAAATGTGAAAAGACAATATCATGAGCAGGAAAAAGAGCCCTGCTGCAGCCTGGCGCAGTATCATGGGCAAAACTCCTCGATAACTAAAATCTGGCGACATATGATGACGGTATCAACAGATTCTTCTTTGACAACGGCATTCTTTTTAATTTGTACTCTAATTTGGCAGCAGCTGATCTTGACTCGACCTGTTCTGAATAGACCAACGTAACCGGCCTTCGGGATCGAGTGTATCGGGCCCCGTCCTTACCGGAATTGTGTGCCGTGATTCTCTTTTCGAGATCTTTTGTAATCCCTGTATACAATGTCCCGTCACTGCAGCGAACCATGTAAACATGCCAGATGTCTTTGCCCTTAACCATCTTTATATTTCATGGGGTCAGATCTTTAATGTTCACTGGTGGAAAACGGCACGCGTGCAGGCCATCGTGCAAAGACCGTCTTTCTTGCAAAGATCTGCATCAATTGTGATTTCAGGCATGTTCGGGCCTCCTGTTTTTAAGAACTGCCCCCAGATTTCATGCCAAAAGCATGTATCAAGTCCATGGGCAGGGGAAAAACAAGAGTGGTTGCGTTTTCATTTGATATGTCATTCAGGGTCTGCAGGTAACGGAGCTGCAGGGCCTGCGGGTTCTTGGATATGACTTCGGCTGCCGCAAGCAGTTTTTCAGAGGCCTGTAATTCACCTTCGGCATGGATGACTTTAGCCCGACGCTCACGTTCCGCCTCTGCCTGTTTGGCAATGGCCCGCACCATGTTCTCATTCAGGTCGACATGCTTAATTTCAACATTGGTTACTTTTATGCCCCACGCATCCGATTGCTTGTCGATGATTTCCTGCAGATCGGCATTCATCTTCTCACGTTCAGCCAGCATCTCGTCAAGTTCATGCTGACCCAGGAC
This sequence comes from Deltaproteobacteria bacterium, assembly GCA_024639555.1. Lineage (GTDB taxonomy): Bacteria > Desulfobacterota > Desulfobulbia > Desulfobulbales > BM004 > BM004. The sequence continues at coordinate 6,651 of JAHEID010000107.1, read as the reverse complement.
AGAACGCAGTGTTGTCTGTGACAGCTGGCTGGTGGCATTTAAATAGTTTTCCACCTGGATGATGGCTTTTTCCGGGTCAACCACCCGGAAATAGAGAACAGCATTGACACGCACTGTTACATTGTCCCGCGAGATAACATCCTGGCTGGGAACATCCATGGTGATGACGCGCAGATCTACGCGAACAGCCTGCTGGATGCCGGGAACAACGATGCGCAGCCCCGGTTTTTTGACGATCTGAAAGCGCCCGAGGAAGAATACGACAAGACGCTGGTATTCCGGCACGATTCTAAGGGAAAGAAAAAGGAAACCGATAACAATAAAGACAGGTACAATGATAGGTGCCAAGTTGAATGGTATGATCATGACGCATCCTCCTGTATTATTTTTATTTTCAGCAACAAACCTTCTTTTGCCGTTACCTTGATCTTCTGGCCTTTTTTTACCGGTGCTGAGGACTGCGCCTGCCAGGATTCACCGTGGACCCAGACCCGGCCTTCTTCTGTAAAGTCCTCCAAGGCTTCCCCGGTAATGCCGATCATTTCTTCCGCTCCGGTGACGACTTTTTTCCGCCTCATGGTGAATATCCGGCTCATTAACAACAGCAAAAAACCTGCAGAAACCAGGGCTGTGCTGCCGATTAAGTAAAGTGATATACGCATGCCCTCTTCATCCATCAGGATGACGGAACCAACAACAAAGGCAACAATACCTCCGATTCCCAAGGCGCCGAAACTGGGGACAAATGCCTCGGCAATCAGGAAGGTGATGCCCAGGATAATTAATGCCAGCCCGGCATAATTAATGGGCAGGATCTGGAAAGTATAGAGTGCGAGAAGCAGGCAGATGGTTCCAACGATACCCGGCAGGATAAAACCCGGATTGGCAAGTTCGTATATCAGCCCGTATATTCCCAGGAGCATCAAGATATAGGCGACATTGGGATCGGTGATCACGGTCAGGATCTTTGTGCGCCAGTCAGGTTCAAAGGGTTCAATAACAAGCCCTGTAACGGCCAGGGTAACAACCCTGCCGGTCTCCATAACCACTTCTCTGCCGTCAAGCTGCAGCAGCAGGTCTGCATGGCTGGCCGCCACCAGGTCAATAACGTTGATTTCCAGGGCCTCTTTTGCAGTCAGGCTCACTGCCTCACGTACTGCCTGTTCAGCCCATTCTGCGTTACGGCCATGCCGGTAGGCAAGCGCCTTGATATAGGCCGCGGCATCATTGACCATTTTGCGTTCCAGTGTATCAGCCGGGAGGGGTTTTTCCGTATCATTTTCTTTTTCCTGGGGGGAGGGGTCCTCTTCCGGCATACCGGGCAGTCCTCCGACCTGTATTGGTGTCGCTGCGCCCAGATTAGTGGTTGGTGCCATGGCGGCTATATGGCTTGCGTAGAGGATGTAGGTCCCGGCGCTTGCCGCCCGGGACCCGCCCGGAGCTACGTATGACACTACCGGAATCGAAGAGGACAGGATATTTTTGATGATATCCCGCATGGAGTGGTCAAATCCGCCAGGGGTGTCCATCTGCAGGATAATTATGGAGGCGTGGTCCTCTTCGGCTTTTTTAATTCCACGTATGACATAATCACTGACTGCCGGCCCGATGGGGCCCTTGATGTTGAGCAGAACAGCGGTTCCTGTTCCGTCGGCATGGGATACTGCTGGCCCGTTACCTGCAATGAGAACGATTAACAATGCCAGGGCAAGGAGGATAATCGGCCCTGGGAGCCTTCCAATGTTTTCTGAAGTTGCAGTTTTAATAATACACCTCCATGATGAATTGACCGGGTGTACTATAAATCTAACCATTAAAGGCCGAAGATGCCATTCCGCATGAATTTATGTGGCTTTACTTTCCCGGCATGTTTCCAACTCTTTTTTAGGGTTGGAGTCCCTGTGTCACTGATCTGGACTGGCAAAGAGCAGCTGGAAACCTTGAGGTAAAGATTCGGCACCTCAAGGTGGTGTAAACATACTGGTCTGGTATTTAAGGGGTGAGGAGGGGGAATCCGGACTTTTTCCAACCTTCGACCCCATCCTTTAAAGCCTTGGCATTCTGAAAACCCTGTTCCTGGTATTGGCTTGCCAGACTGGCAGCGCTGTGTTCATCCTTTCAGTTGCAATAGAATATTATCTCCTGGTCCTTGGAAAGCTCTCCAATCCGGGTTTGCAAGGCAGAAAGAGGGATAGCCCCTTCAAGATGATAGCGGGCGAATTTAGCATCATCTATATAGGCACATACCAGCAGGGCCCGGCCGCCCAGTACCTTTTGCCGGGTCTCTTCCTGTGAGATACGAATTGCTTCAGACATAGTTTGCCTCCATACTCATTCATAAAGGTAGTCAAGTATCCGCTTGACCTTTATCTGCTGTAAATCCTTTTGCTTAATTACATCTATTCGTTTTTAAAATTTTATATCTTCCGCCAGCTTTTTCAGATGTATAGTTCCGATCTGTAATTAACCGTGTATCAGCTGAATATCATGTATCTCCAGGGCCACAAGGGCCGGGGCCGGTAAAGGATTGCTGCCGATAAACAGCGGCCGGACCCTTCTGCTGGCTGATATCTTGAGGCCGTTGAAATCCCTGTAGTCCCTGCAGAGGTGTGCAGCATGCGCCCATGAACCGACTACTTCTGCGGTGTAATCCAGGCGGCGCAGATAATGATCTTCGTCAAAATAGAAATCCTGTTTCCTGCTGTGTGTCGGCATGTCACCCGGGAAAGTGACCTGCAACCCTGTCCAGGAAACAGGCATCCCCGGCAGCAGAGCGAGAGATTCGAACGTAAAGCCGTCACGCAAAAACAGGAAGGGGGTCAGCAGGTAGTTCCAGGTTGCGTAGCCTGCAAAATAGATGAAGTCAAGAGTGTCCCAATATACTTGTCGCCGCAGGCCCCTGAATGCAGAGCGGGGATGCGTGCGCCCGGCAACGACCTTGCCGCTGTTGTCAAGGACGCGCACCTCTTCATCGCCTCGGAATTCACCTGTTTGTCCTGGGTGGGGAAAATCAAGGAATGTCAATCGCGGTCTGCGGGTCGAGGCGCGGACCCGAACATGGTTCATGGCAGGCTGCCGCTTCATAGTGAACAACAGCCCCCGGACCGAAATGTCCGCTTCGAGCGCTTTAAGACTCTGCCATAAAGCCATACCGCCGTGGGCTTCGATCACATCCTTGACAAGTGCGGGCGGGCCATATTCTTTCATGCCCGGAGCCATCCTTTATCCTTTCCCGCATTTGCCGTTCTCGATAACCGGGAAACCTGCCAGGTTGAAACTTGCACCGCAGCCACAGGTGGTGCCGGCATTTGCATTGGTGAATTGCAGGCCGCCCCCTATCAGATCATCAGAGTAGTCTATGGACAGGCCCTCCAGGTATTGGCTGCTCTCCGGGTCCGACACGATTCGAATATCTCCGCTCTGCAGGATCACACTCTCGCCTTCCTGCATCTCCCGGTCAATGTCGGCACTATAGGTCAAACCGGCACAACCGCCTTCAGTAACAGTAACACGCAAAAATTGATCCGATTCCAGCTTGTTATTAAGCATCTCCCTGGCTTTTTCCTGAATAATAATGTTCATGGTTAGAACCTCTCGGGATTATATTTATTCTGTCATTGTATAGTAATACATATCGTCAGGAAGGAGGGAAAAGTCAAGTATCTGCATGGGGAACAACTTCAGGGAAAAGAGTCAGGCAGAGCAATGCTGCCCGCCTTTAAGTTATTAAGCAATAAAAAATTAGTTTTGTATCCCCGGATTTCTTCTTGTGTATGAGGAATTCTCTTGGTGTCAAGGATAAAGATTTGCCCCTTTAACCACTAGGTTTTCACGTTGTCAGCCAAAAGGCGTAAACGATGTATTCTTTCTTCTGCCGGCGGATGGGTTGAAAACAGTTTCTGCAAGCCGCCAAAAAACGGATTCATGATAAACATATGGGAATGAGCAGGATTACCATGGGTGAGAGGGAATTTCCTCATGCCACTGTGAAGTTTTCCCAGCGCACTGGCAAGGGCTAATGGTTGGCCGCTTATTTCCGCTCCTCCTGCATCGGCCGCATATTCGCGGGTGCGGGACACGGCCATTCGAATGAGCATGGCGCCCATTGGAGCGCCGATGGCAATCAGCAACATACCGAGAGGATTATTTCGCCGACCCTGACTGCCGACCCCGAATCGGGCAAACTGGCCGAGCATGGCTATGGCCCCTGCGAATGTTGCTGCAATGGTGCCGGTTAACATGTCCCGGTGCTTAACGTGTGCCAGTTCGTGGGCCATAACAGCTGCCAGCTCATTGTCATCCAGTAGGCTCAATATGCCTTCTGTTGCGGCCACGGCGGCATGTTTAGGGTTGCGGCCAGTGGCAAATGCATTTGGATTCTGCTCAGGAATTACAAAAACTTTCGGCATGGGCAAATTGGCTTTGCGTGTCAATTCTGCCACGATGGGATAAAGCCGCGTTCCATGTTCCGGACCCACCTGTGACGCGCGGTAGCGGCGAAGGATCATTTTATCACTGAACCAATAGGAAAAAAAATTCATGCCGGCGGCCAGGAGAAAAGCCAAAATGACCCCCTGATTGCCTCCGACCGCACCGCCAACGATGACGAAAAGAATTGTAAGGGCAACCATTAGAAAGAAAGTGCGTGTCCTGTTCATGCTGAACCTCCCTCGGAGCCGAAATGGAGAACGGGCAAAGAATAATTAAACCAGGAAGTAAGGCAGCCCCTCACTTCACAAGCGGCGGTATACGCAGCGTCTGCCCCGGATAGATTTTATCAGGGTCCTTCAGCATCGGCTTATTCGCCTCAAAGATAATCATGTACTTGCTTGCACTGCCATAATGCTGCTTGGCTATTTTGGAGAGGCTGTCTCCGCTTTTTACTGTATACATTACAGCCGGCTCCGATTTTTCTATGGTCTGTTGAGCAGAAGCGTGGGCTGCTTCTGTAGTGCTGTCCACCCCAGGACCCGCTTTTTTTATGGTCAGTTGATCATCAACGCGACTGACTCCTATAGTGTTGCCCACTCCCAGAATGACCTTTTCCTTATCTCCCTGAGATAGAGTCTGGCCTTTGACAGTAGCCAGGCCGTCTTTGAAGTCGATCTGCAGATTCTCCACATGCAGGCCCATTTTTTTTAATACGTTATTCTTGAGGGCCTGTTCCATCTCCTGCTCGGCCTCGGCTCGCGCCTCCTTGCCTCCCATGAGTTTTTCCCCCGCATCTTTCACAAAATCAAAAAAGCCCATGTGTTTACCTCTTCATCTATTATTAGTAAGTGACGGAGACATTAGGCCCCGCAGCCTGCGTTATAGAATGATACTGCATGTTGCTTGCCGTGTAATAAACCCGCTGCCGGTCAGAAAGAAAAAAGAGACATTCCGGAAGCGCATTAAAAGAATTTCTTGCCAAGATTGAGCAGGTCGTCCACAATTGATCCGTCCTTGTCCGCATCTAAAAAGGATGAGAGATTTCCTAAAAGCGAGGAGGATTGCTGGCCAGGCGCCAGCGTACTTAATGTGCCACCTCCGGATGTCTGTTTGCTCATTGCTCCCATGGCCATGGTCGCAACCAGAGGCAGCATTTTTTTAAGGATGCCTGTATCAAGTCCGGTCTTCGTACTGGCATGTCCGGCAATGTTTCGGCTGACATCCTTACTGCCGAGGATATGACCGAGAATGTTGTTTCCGTCCGTGATAGTGTCACTGCTGTTCAAGGCATCGGCATTATCAAGATATTTTTGATGATTCCCTTTTTGCAGGGCAGCAAGAAGGGAATCCAGCCCTCCCTGCTTGGAGGTATTATTCTGGATCCCTCTGGCCAGCGATGGGAGCAGTTGGCCAATGGCATTTTTTGCTTCACCGGAACCGAGGCCGAAGTTTTTGGCCAGCTGATCTACCATGCCGCCATTTTGCGCATTTAAAATCGTGTTTAACAGATCCATAGTTCCCTCCTTTATTTCAGTTGAACTAGAAACGAGTCGCAGAAAAACAGCCCGATTAAACAGAGACAATGCCTGCATAGGCAGAGCCGGGTCAGTTTGATTCGGTATATTCAGCAGATGTATCATCCGCAGCAATTATACGTATATTATAATAACGGATTATAATTTTGCGAAAGAAATAAATGGGGTAAAATCTGAAATATGGGTGCATATTATTTATAATTCATGAATTGAGAGTGTGCCATTGCCGGACCAGACAATCATTTCTCCGTTAATTTTTCATCCGCTTGGTGTCAAGGATAAAAATTTGACCCCTTAATCCCTTAACCCTCCTTTAGCCCGGCACTTGACATTGTGGTTTATTTTTCATAAATATTTTAAGCAGAAATCTTTTTGTTACATAAAACTGGCGGCCAGCCTTCCGGCAGAAGTTATGCGCCTGCCTGATTTTTCCGGAAGAGCCAGTTTTTCCTGAATCCAGGAGAACGTCAGCTCTGCTTTATGGAGAGAGGCCATGATCTCCAATGCGAATTCTGCGAAACATAAACCTGGCCCCCTTTCCCCAAAATCCTTACCGGAGAAACCATGGAAAAAATGTCATTTCAAGAAAACCTGTGGAGAAAAATCGAACTCGAAAGGCTCGCCTTCCAGGTTATTGCCTCCATCGGGACAGAGCAGATTTCGCGCCATATTGACAAAGAGGCCA
>JAHEID010000230.1 GCA_024639555.1 Deltaproteobacteria bacterium | reverse complement strand
GAAACGGAAACCGGCATTACTATCATGCAGATGGATGAGGGCATTGATACCGGCGATATCCTGCTGCAGGACAGGATAGCTGTTGCACCGACTGACACCGCTGGAACTCTCTCTGTCAAGTTGGCGGCACTCGGCGGCACAGCACTTGGAAAAACTCTTGATCTTCTGCGCCGGGACAAGCTGAAACCGGTAAAACAGGATGAAAAACAGGCAAGTTTTGCCCCGCTGCTCAAAAAAGAAGACGGATTGGTGGACTGGTCACAATCTGCAATGAAGATAAGTTGCCTTATGCGGGGACTGGATCCCTGGCCTGCAACCTACACGACCCTATCCGGCCGGCGGCTACGCCTGTTCTCACCGGAGGTCGTTGATAAACACTCCTGTCAAAAGAACTTTTCTGAGCCGGGAATTGTTTGCCGGGCGGATCGGCATGGGCTCCTTGTAACTACAGGGCATGATGGCTGCCTGCTTATAAAAGAAGTCCAGCCCGAAGGCTCCAGGCGCATGGATGTTCATGCCTATATCAGCGGCAGGCCCATACAGCCTGGCACTATATTGGGGCCATGAAAAAACAGAAGGCTAGAATTCTTTTCTGGTGTTCATTCCTGCTGCTGGTCGCCTCAGGCCTCCTCCTCCATATTTTCTGGGGCGAAAGTCTGCTGACGAGGACCCTCTTTCGGATTGAAGAAGTCATGGCAAATGGCAACAGGGCCAGGGAGACCATCCTATCCTTTGGTTTCCTGGCACCGCTCATGTTCATGGTCCTGCAGGTACTCCAGGTGCTGTTCGCCCCTGTTCCCGGCGAGGCGACAGGAATCCTCGGCGGGTACCTTTTCGGGGTTTGGCCCAGTTTTATATATTCCAGTATTGCCCTGGCAATCGGTTCAGCTCTCTCCTTTGCCATCGGGCATCTCTTTGCCGATGCCTTTCGGGCCCGTTTCTCAAAGACAAAAGTATACCGCACGTTCAACCATCTGGTATTCAAGGGAGAGTTTGTGATCCCCTTTGTTCTTTTCCTCTTTCCCGGTTTTCCAAAGGATTCTCTTTCCTATCTGCTTGGACTCAGCACCATGCCATTCAAGGTCTTCATTTTTATTGCTACAATTGCGCGCATGCCCGGAACACTGGTACTTTGTTTTGAAGGCGCACAGGTGTATGAAAGAAATTATTTCGAGCTCTTGCTTCTCCTGCTCTTCTCTGCCATAGTAGCATTACCGTGTTTTTTCTACCGCAGGCAGATCCTGGAAAAATTGACACATTACAGCAGCGCCAAAAAACTTGAGCAGGAGTCACTATCGGACGAATGAGCGCTACGGGACAACCTCTCATAGCCTATGCAGACTGCTTTTCCGGGGTAAGCGGCGACATGTTCCTCGGCGCCCTGATAGATGCAGGTTTGGGGCTTGAAGAGCTGCAGGCGGAACTTGGGAAACTGCGCCTGGAAGAATTCACGCTGCAAAGTTTCAAACAGCAGGACCATGCCATAAGCGCGACCCGGCTGGAGATACAAACTGACAAATCTGATGGAGCCAGGACCTGGAAGGATATCAGGGCATTGATTGAGCACAGCGAGCTGCATGGGGCTATAAAGGAAAAATCCCTGCGGGTATTTACCTGTCTTGCGGAGGCAGAGGCCAAAATTCATGGCTGCCCTGCAGATGCGGTTCACTTCCATGAAATTGGCGGGCTTGATTCCATTATCGATATCTTAGGATCGGTTATTGGTCTTCATACGCTTGGCATTGAACAGCTTATCACCTCTCCTCTGCCCATGCCCAGGGGTTGGATACGCTGCGACCACGGCCTGCTGCCCCTGCCGGCGCCGGCTGTTTGTGAAATTCTAAAGGACGTGCCGGTATACGGGGTTACCATTGACCAGGAGTTAGTCACTCCTACCGGAGCAGCTCTGGTTAAATCCTTAAGCAGCGATTTTGGCGATTTCCCTGCCATGAAAATCATGCAGACAGGATATGGCGCCGGCAGCCGCAAACTGGATGGAGACAGCCCCAACCTGTTCAGGCTTATCATTGGCCATGAGCGGCAGGTACCGGAAAGTCAGGAGGTGGAAATTATTGAAACCAACCTTGACGACTGGTCGCCTGAGTGCTATCCCCACCTGTGCCAACAACTTTTTTCCCTTGGCGCTCTGGATGTCAGCCTGACTCCTATCCACATGAAGAAAGGGCGCCCGGGCTTCATGCTGCAGGTGATCACCGCCCCCGGCAGATCTTTGAAAATCAAGCACACAATATTAAGCGAAACCACGGCCATCGGCCTCAGGTTCCGACACGAAAAAAGGATGACCCTGCCCAGGAAAACAGGCAGCGTGAAAACACCCTGGGGTCCTGTTCAAGCCAAACGGGTGGAAACTCCCGCAGGCTCTGTCCTGTATCCGGAATACGAAGACTGCCGCCGGTTGGCGTTGGAAAACCAAATACCCTTGAAGGATGTTTATGCCGCAGTGAATAGCTGCTCGCTGGAAGCGTTTATAGAGAGTGAGGAGTGAGCAGTCGGCAGTTGGCAGAACAAAAAGGTTTCAAGAAAAAATTGTAACCCGGAATCTAGAAGCAAGTTTTTAAAATAAAAAA
>JAHEID010000106.1 GCA_024639555.1 Deltaproteobacteria bacterium | reverse complement strand
TTGCCCCCTCCCTCTGATCCCAACCTCCTGGTAGGTATCGAAACAGCCGATGATGCAGCAGTTTATCGGCTTTCAGACGATATTGCCATGATTAACACCGTTGATTTCATCACTCCACCTGTTGACGATCCATACTGGTTCGGTCAGATATCCGCCGCTAATTCGATATCAGACGTTTATTCCATGGGAGGTAGACCAGTCACTGCCTTGAACGTCGTCATGTTTCCCAGCAAGCATCTTGACATGGGAATGCTCCGAGACATATTACGAGGCGGCCACGACAAGGTAGTTGAGGCCGGAGCCTGCCTTGTTGGAGGCCATACCGTTGACGATGAGGAACCCAAATATGGTCTGTGTGTAAATGGTGTCGTTCATCCAGACAGGGTCATCACGAATGCAGGTTCACGCCCGGGTGATACAATTATCCTCACAAAACCCATCGGTTCAGGCGTACTCTTTAATGCAGTGCGATCCGGCAAGCTGCCTTTCAAGGAACTGGAACGCGATACACTGCCAACGTTAGCTGCATTAAACGGCCCGGCCATGGAAACTGCTCTTCGGTTTGCCCTTCATGCCTGCACAGACATTACAGGATTCGGCATCCTGGGCCATCTGCTGGAGGTTGCCCACGGCAGCGACGCTCGTGTTGTTGTTGAATATGCAGCCCTGCCTTTTTATCCGGCAGCATTGGAGATGTATAAAAAAGGTGAGACAACGGGAAGCAATAAGGGGAACAGGGCAATGGTGGCCAAACATCACTTGCAGATGTCCGTTAATTTGTCATCAGCAGAGGAGGAGCTTCTTTATGATCCGCAGACTTCTGGCGGATTGCTACTGTCTGTGCCATTTGAACAAGCAAATGAACTGATGAACCAGATGAAAAAAGACAATATCACGGCAACTCGAATAGGGGAAATAACTGATGACCCTGTAGGTATTACGGTTATTTGATAACATGGGTATATATCTGCTTATTGCTTTTCTCGGAGTGATCTGCGGTTTCTTTTCCGGCTTGCTCGGAATCGGCGGTGGCATCATCATGGCACCTTTGCTTCTTTATGTGCCTCCATTATTAGGTTTTGAGACGCTCTCCATGCACACCGTTGCCGGACTTACAATCGTGCAGGGTCTTGTAGCCTGTATTTCAGGAGTCATTGTCCATAAGCGCTTCAATTCTGTTTCCGGCCAACTCGCAAGGTGGATGGGAATAGCCATCTTTATTGCAGCACTTTTGGGAGGCGCCGGGTCAGAATATGTATCACATCATGTACTTCTTTTGATTTTTGGGGCACTTGCTCTTCTTGCTGCAATTCTGATGCTTAAACCAAGCGCAATAGAAAAAGAGACGCCGGTTGTTGCCGAACTCACTTTCAGCTTATGGCGTGCGGTATCAGCAGCAGGAAGTGTAGGGGTACTCGGTGGGATGGTTGGTCAGGGAGGTTCTTTTATTCTCATACCCCTTATGACATCTTTTGTTCACATACCAACCCGTATAGCAATTGGCAGCAATCTGGCAATAGTGATGCTTTCCACTACAGCAGGATTTCTTGGCAAAACAATAACAGGCCAGATTGAATGGTTGCTTACCATCCCCATCGTGCTCACCGTAGTTCCAGCAACTCAACTTGGAGGCATTTTGAGCCATAAGGTACCGGTTGCCAAATTACGGAAAATTCTTGGAGTAATAATTGCTATTGCGTCTGTCCGTATTCTCATTTCAGCATTTTTCGGCTAGATCTTGATTGCAGCCCACATTTTATGATTCCGCCAGTGAAGCAAAGAGCTACAGCATGAGAAAATTAGTCCAGATTTCATTATTCGCATGCAAAAAACATTATGAAGATGAGGTGACAATATGCTGAAGGTATATTTTTTTATGAATGAGCCGAATGTCAGACCGGGAAACCATCACATTTTAACAACATTTCAGTCAAGTACCTTCATGACATCATGATAAATGAGGCATCAATAAGGCTTACAGCCTTTTTCGGCATTTTTGCTGCCGTAGCACTATGGGAGTCTTTGTCACCTCAACGTCAACTCGCCACTTCAAAAGCCAGTCGATGGTTCAGCAATATAAGTATTACCATGCTTGGAACCGCCATTGTCAGGGGACTATTTCCTGTTCTTGCAGTTACCTTTGCTGCAAATGAAACTTCCTCGGGAATTTTGAATCAGGTCTCTCTTCCTTATTTTTTCAAAGTATTTATCGGTGTTCTTGTCTTTGATCTGATCATCTATTTTCAGCACGTCATGTTTCATGCAGTACCTGTTTTTTGGCGCCTTCATATGATGCACCATGCAGATTTGGATGTTGATGTCACAACCGGCCTGCGCTTCCATCCCATTGAGGTTGCCCTTTCAATGGGTATTAAACTGGCTGCGGTAGTAATTATCGGGCCGCCGGTACTAGCCGTAATTCTTTTTGAGATACTTCTTAACGGAACCTCAATGTTTAACCATGGCAATATCCGCCTGAATCCTCATGTCGATGAATTGCTCCGTCTCATAGTTGTCACACCAGACATGCACCGTGTTCATCATTCAGTTATCATCAGAGAAACCAACAGTAACTTTGGTTTTAATTTCCCCTGGTGGGACAGACTCTTTGGCACCTATAGGGCGCAACCTGCAGCTGGCCATGAGGAAATGGCAATTGGGCTTTCCCAGTTCCGTGATGAAAAACGGCTTACACTCTTGCGGCTGTTGGCATTACCATTTATTGGGAAACCTGGAGAGTATCCGCTTAGCCAAAGAGGGCGGGAACCGATTGCAAAAAGTAAGCGCTGATAAGAGTATGAGAAAGTTGCCTATATTGAATCTTCCTTCTGAAAATAGTGCTGACCGGGTAGTATCTTAATTGTTCCCCTGGAGAAAAAATACCTGGTAGGTCACCCGGCAGGAGCCAAGGTTTTTTACAAACCAGGCATCAAGCCTGCTTACGCGTGCAGGTGTAAGCGGCTGCTGCATGGTAGGCTGCCAGCCTGAGGTGCCTGTCTTTTTAATATGCAGGAGGAGATCGTGCGCTGAACGGTATTCTTTCGCAAGCAGTTCCTCCTCTACTGTTCCTTCGTTAAAATGATGGTCTAAGGCGCGCTGCAGCCTTTCCGGCTGAGGAAATTTCTGCGCTGCCAGACTTTCCGGGAGGGTCTGGATTGCTGTTAGGCCCTGCCCAAGCTCCTGCAAGCTTTCAGGCCCGAATATCGAACAGGACATTGAGCCGCCCGGTGTCAGGATGCGGGCAATATCATGCAGGGCCTTGTCAACATCGGTAAACCACTGCAGGGAGCCGTTGCTGACCACCAGCTCAAATGATTTTCCAGGGGCTGTCCCTAGAAAGCCTTCGCCCTCGGCGCAGATAAAGTCAATATTGTTTTTTCCCAGTTTATGGCGGGCCTTGGCGATCATCTCCGGCGAAAAATCAAGGGCGACTATCTTTGCTCCGGGAAACCGGGCCGCCAGCAGTGCAGTGAAATTGCCGGTGCCGCAGCCGATCTCCAGAATGGTCCTGATCTCTTTCTTTTTGCTCACAGGCGGGAGTCTTGCGGCCAGTTTCAGGGCAACCTCGGTCTGGACCTTGGCATAGCTGTCGTAGGAGTTCGCGGCCCGGGAAAATTTCTCCCGGATCACCTGCTTTTTTACCTCCTGGTGCAGAAAAGAATCCTCATGCAGGAGCACGCCGTGTCCTGCGTTGTCAATGACCTCGACCTCAGCGCCCGCAAGGGTTGCCATCTCCTGTACCGGGGCAATGATGTCCTGCCTGCCGTGCACCAGCCTGGTCGGGATGTCCGGCAGGGGGTGGGGGATCATGAATGCGGCGAGAAAATCAAGCCCGCGCTGCAGCCGTTTATTATTTGCGTTTACGCTAGCAAGGTAGAGAGGTTCAAGGGTTGCGCAGAAGTTTCTGTACGCCTGTCTGTCCCCAAGAAAGCATTTGCGGTAGAAGCCCTTGAGAAAAGTTTCCGGGTTCAGGGAAAATTCTGCCCGGATCTCATTGATTTCTTGCTCAGGCCAATGGGGCCGCAGGGAAACAAGGACCAGCGAATCGATCAACTCCCTGTGTGCGGCTGCAAATTCCAGTCCCAGCATGGCCCCCATGGACCAGCCGACAAGGCGGATCTTCCTGATTCTTTCTGCAGCCAGAAAGCCCAGCAGATCCTGTTCGATGGTTGCAGGGTCAAGCGGTGTTTGCGGATATATCCAGGGGGGCAGGGGTTTGCACAGCCGCAGTATGGAGCCGTCAAAACCCCAACCGGGCAGAAAAAGGGTAGGAGTTCCTGCTCCGGGCTGAATATCGATAGTGCAAAATGAATGGTTCATGAAAGGTAGTTTATAGCGGATATGGGAAAGAGGGGCAAGAAATGACAATAAAGGGTTATTTTTAATTCTAAAACTTAACCCACCTGCTGGTTTTGAAAATTTCCTTTAAACTATTATTCGTTCATTTTCTTTACATGCATAAAGAAAACGAACCAACTTTATGGGCAACAAAAACACCAAAGATTGGGAGTCTATATACTATTCCAGTCCTCCCCCATAGCGTCAGCAGTCCCGTATGCTGACAAAAGAAAGTGCAGCCGATCACTCGCCGTTTCACTGCTGATTCGACTTTGTCGAATTGCCCGAAGTTTATGCCCCCTTGAGGGGTGCTCTGGCCGAGTCGCTTGTCCGTTCTTTGCTTCACTGCTCGGCGGCGTGAAATGGCGTGAAAATTTTATGCAGCGCGAAAACAGAAGTTCTTTTCAGGGATGGTGGTTAAACTTTTTTCAGGGCCGCAGCCAGAACCCGGGCGCATCTTTTCAGGTCCTCTTCCTGTTGGTACCGCGTAATGGAAAAACGCAGGCGGGCTGAACCTTCAGGCACAGTGGGCGGCCGCACCGCCTTGACATAGATGTGGTTTTCCCGCAGTTCTTTTGCAATGGCAAGGGCCTTGGCGCTGTCACCGACCATGACAGGAATGATCTGCGAGGGGCCGAGATCATCCTTCAGGCCGTTTTTGCGCAGCTGTTTTTTAAAGAAAGCAACCTTGGCGTGCAGATCCATGCGGAGTTTCGGCTCTGATTTGACCAGGTAGAGCGCCGCCAGGGTGGCGCCGACAACAGCCGGCGGCAGGGCCGTGGAATAGATGAAGGTGCGGGACTTGTTGATAAGAAAGTCTACGACTTCCCGGGTGGCTGCAGCATAGGCGCCGTAGCTGCCCAGGGCCTTGCCAAAGGTGCCCATGGCAATATCCACCCCGTCGGAAACATTGTCCTCTTGGATGATGCCGGCACCGTTCTCGCCGTAAACCCCCGTGGCATGGGCTTCATCAACCATCAACACGAAATCGAAGCGTTTCTTGAGCTGCACAAGATCAACCAGGGGACAGCGGTCGCCGTCCATGGAGTAAATGGATTCGACAACAACCAGGCAACCGTTGAACTGGCTGCGCTTTTCCTGCAAGATCTGTTCGAGGTGCGCCAGGTCATTATGCCTGAACCGGATCGTCATGGCTCCGGAAAGCAGGCAGCCGTCGTAAATGCTGGCATGGCTCAAACGGTCTGTAATGATCAGGTCCCCCCTGCCGGCCAGGGCCGGGATAATGCCGATGTTGGCCAGGTAGCCGCTGCCGAAGGTCAGGGCGGCCTCCCTGGATTTCAGCCCGGCAATTTCCTGTTCCAGGAGGTGGTTGATTTCCAGGTCACCGCTCATGAGCCGGGCAGCACCGGCACCGGCACCGAACATTTCCAGGTATTTTATGCTGGCCGCAACGACCTCAGGGTGTTCCGACAGGGCCAGATAATCATTGGATGAAAAGTCCAGCAGCCTGTCTTCGGAGTCCAGCAGTCTGACCCAGCCGCGCCCGAGTCGGATTAAAGGCTCCAGAGACCGCAGCGTTCCTGCCTTTTCCCGCGCCAAAAGAAATTTTTTCATCCGTTCCATTAATTCAACCCCTGGTTTTTATTTCCGGGCTACTTCTTCAGCCCAAAAATACCCCCGTCTTTTTTAGCGGCAAAGGCCGGTCCGGGTGTTCCCCTTTTTTTATATCGACGTTTTCTGGAAGGCTTATGTTTGACTTTACTAAGCTGTGGAACAGATGCCGCTACGATATGTTCCGGTATCTTTTTGCCACCAGAGGCTTCGGAGAAAATGCGGAAAAACAGGTCGCATTCACGGTAATAACTTTTCCGCTTCAGCCATTTTGGCCAATTGTTATCC
The DNA here is from genome assembly GCA_024639555.1 of Deltaproteobacteria bacterium. Classification (GTDB taxonomy): domain Bacteria; phylum Desulfobacterota; class Desulfobulbia; order Desulfobulbales; family BM004; genus BM004. The sequence goes on along the minus strand of JAHEID010000106.1, from coordinate 2,226 downwards.
CTGGCAAAACCGATAAACTGCGGCAGGGTGACGATATGCATCGCCATGCGTTCCTTGTGGATCCGCTTGATGCTCATGGGCCCCAGGATTTCATCGAGACGGCTTCTTATCTTGTGCAGGAAACGATGGAATTCAGGACCTCTGCAGTTTTTGTTCAGGAGATCATGCTCTGCAATGGCCCAAGGCAGCAAAAGCAGCGAGAAAAGAATCTGGTCGGGAAGCTTCGTACCCTTGGAATGCAGCCTGTCAACAACTGCCTGGATGGCAAGCAGCAATTCGCGGTTCTCCGCACTTTCAGGAGCGTCATGCACAGGTTGATAAAAGGGAAAAAGCACGTAAAAAATACCTGAGTCCATGGCAAGCTGCGTCCAGATCCTGCAGGCTGAGCTGTGCAGATCTTTCATCAGTTCATCCCGGATGCGGGAGATGGGGCAAAGCATCAGCTTGTCCTTGTGGTTGATGATGGCCTGCCAGGTCCGTGGCTCGATTGAAAAATTGTTGCGTGCGGCATGGCGTATGACCCGCAGCATCCTGGCCGGGTCGCGCTGCACCCTCCTTTCCGGCTCGCCGATAAAACGGATAAGGCCCTGTTCCAGGTCCTTGACCCCATCTGTATAGTCGATGATGGTGTAATTTTCTATCTCATAGAACAGGCTGTTGATGGTCAGGTCCCGCCGGAAGGCATCATCGGAAGGTGAGCCGTAGGTGTTGTTGGCTGCCAGGATGTTTTCTTCAGAGTTGTTGGTGACACCGTTCAGGTCGAACTCACTCCTGCAGCGGAAGGTGGAAACCTCGACAATCTTATTGCCATGAAAAAAGACCTGTACCAGCCTGAAGCGTCTGCCGATCAGGCGGCTGTTCTTGAAAATTTTACGGAGTTGTCCCGGCCGCGCATCGGTGCTTATATCAAAATCCTTCGGGGTTTTGCCGAGGTAAAGGTCCCGGACACCGCCGCCGACCAGGTAGGCTAAATGTCCGGCATCACGCAGACGGTAAAGGACTTTCAGCGCTTCCCGGTCAATATTTTTTCTGGATATCGGGTGTTTCGACCTGGGGATAATACGCGGTGGGAGTGTATTGTCAACGGGTGTGCTTGAAGATCCCGGATCAGTTGGCATGGCTATTCTTTTGCAGGATAACTTCAGGGTTCAGGAGGCAGCGGCTTCCTTGTAGACAGACTCGGCCTGGGAGATAAACATATCAAAAACCTCTTTGACCGAGAGTATTTCCTTCATCTTGTAGACATTCTCCCCTGAAAATACAAGGCCTTCCTCAATATTACCATCCTTTGCCATTGTCAGTCTTTCAGAAATGCAATAAAAGTGGTCACATTTTTTCAGGCATTTATATTTGCATTCCTTAGCTTTCAGTTCTTCCCCGGCCTCCATCTGCTCCACAAACGGCGTTCTGATTGCCCTGCCGGGCAGGCCGACCGGTGAACGGATAATGGTCACATCTTCTTTTTTGGCATTGAGATAGGCCTGCTTGAAAGCATCGGATACCGAGCATTCTTTTGTCAGGACAAAGCGGGAGGCAACCTGCACACCGTCAGCCCCGTACTTGTCCATCATTTCCGCCATGTCATAGCCGTCGGTGATCCCACCCGCAGCAATAAGGGGCACTTTTTTTACAACTTCGCGGATTTTGGGAAAGAGGTCGCGCAGGGCAATATCGGTTCCCAGGTGGCCGCCGGCTTCCTTGGCCTCGACAATAATGGCGGCAGCACCCAGCTTTTCTGCAAGCCTGGCAAAGGCCGGGGAGGAGACTATGGAGACTATGGGTGTATTGGTCTCCTTGCCGATCTTGAAGATGTCCCTGGAAAAGCCCGCACCGGTGATGATCATGTCGACGCCGGCTTCAATGGAACCCTTGACCAGTTGATAGAAATTTTTCATGGCAAACATGATGTTCACCGCGATAATCCCCTTTGTCGCCTTTTTTGCCTTGATGATGTCAGCTTTGAGTTCGTCAATGGGGATGGAAGAGCCGCCGATGGTGCCGATACCGCCGCATTCTGCCACGGGTACGGCAAGGGCGGATGTGGAGACCCGTATTGACATCCCTCCCTGGATAAGGGGAACAGGGGCAGTATATGGGCCAATGGCCAAAGGGGGTAATTTCATGTGGTATTTAAATATCCGTCTTAGTCCTCCAGCTTAGCTGGTGGGTCCCAGCTATGCTATGCGGGTAAGTTGTTGATAAATAAAGTGAAGTCCAAATATTAAA
>JAHEID010000105.1 GCA_024639555.1 Deltaproteobacteria bacterium | reverse complement strand
GTCTATGTCGTTGGTTGTCCTGTTGACGGCTGCCACAATGTCAAAGGCAGCCAGAGGGCAGCCAAAAGAGTGGGTGCCGTAAAGCAGGCCCTAAGTGAACTGGACATTGAGTCCGAACGTATTGAAATGTTTCATCTTGAAAGAGGGTTTCATCCCGAATTTGTAGCTGTGGCCCAGCAGATGGATGCGAAAACAAGAAAATTGGGACCCAGCCCGTTCAAAGGAGAAGCAGAATGATTATTGCCGAGCGTAAGCCGATTGCTGAAATAGTTGATATGACCAAGAACCATGAAAAGATCCTGGTCCTTGGATGCCGTGGATGTGTGACAGTGTGCTCCGCCGGTGGGGAAAGAGAGGTCGAGCTGCTTGCCTCGCTTCTCCGTTTGGGCGCCAAAAAAGAGGGACGCAAAATTGAGGTCCAGGAAGGAAGCCTTGTCCGCCAGTGTGACAAAGAGTATGTGGACAGCCTGGACAACTGGGACGGTGAGTATGATGCTATTGTTTCCATGGCCTGCGGGGTTGGGGTAAACTTTATAGCCAACCTGCGGCCAGCCACACACGTGTATCCGGGGGTCAATACGACCTGTTTCGGTGGTTCTGCTGACCAGGGTGTCTGGTCAGAACAGTGTGCCGGCTGCGGCAACTGCATCCTGCATCTTACCGGTGGCCTGTGCCCGGTGGCCCGTTGCGCCAAGAGCCTGATGAACGGTCCCTGCGGCGGATCCCAGAATGGTAAGTGTGAGATCCATTCCGAGGTTGACTGCATCTGGCAGATGATTCATGACCGCCTGGAACGGATTGACCGCAAGGAACAGATGCTCGAGGTGGCTCCTATTCGTGACTGGCGACCAGCCGGTCATGGCGGTCCGCGAAAAACCAAACGCGACGACCTCACCACCTAGCAAACAGTTGTTATGCCGCCGGTTTTAGCCATTATAGGTAAGAAGAACTGCGGCAAGACCACCCTCATCGAAAAACTCATCCCTGAGCTCATAGCCTTAGGTTTACGTGTTGGTACCATCAAGCACCACCACGGTACCATAAGCATGGACCAGCCCGGCAAGGACACCTGGCGCCATAAACAGGCCGGCGCCCATGCCGTAGTGCTTTCTTGTCCGACCGGCCTGGGAGTCATTCGTGATACTCCCGCGGAAATCCCTGTTCCAGAGCTTGTTGAACGCTACTTTTCTGATGTGGATCTGGTGCTTACCGAGGGTTATAAAAAAGAGGCGCTTCCCAAGATCGAGATCTTCAGAAGCACAGTCCATGCAGAACCCCTGACCGACCTTGGTGATGACCTTATTGCCACCGTGAGCGATGTGGAGGTGGCCCGGGACATACCGCGTTTCGGGTTGGCTGAAACACGACGGTTGGCAGAATTTGTGATAGAAAGGTTAGTAAAAAGTCCTTAAAAGCAAGATCACAATTGATGGAGAAGGGTGTGGAGTGCGACCATCCCATTCATAATATTACCGGAGTCATACTGGCCGGTGGGCGCAGCTCCCGTTTTGGCAGCAATAAGGCCCTGGCCCTGGTTGATAGCAAGCCCCTCATTCAGCAGGTCGCAGACCTGATGTCAAGCCTGTTTCCGCAATGTTTACTGGTTACCAATACACCGGCAGAGTATGAATTTTTATCTTTACCGGTGACCCATGACCGGTACCGGAGTTGCGGGCCGCTGGCCGGCATTCATGCGGCTCTGCTGCAGATCAGCACGCCTCGCGCCTTTGTTGTAGCCTGTGACATGCCCAATTTGTCCCCGGAACTTATCCGGTATCTGTGCAATATTAAGGAACAGAAATACGATGTGATAATACCATGGCTGGAAAAAGGACAGGAGCCGCTTTTCGGGATTTATCACAAAAGGTCGCTGACAGTCATTGATTCCTGCCTGCAGCAAATGGATTGCCAGATAATAAGGGCGCTGGAGGAATTACAAGTCAGGCGGGTAAGTGAACAGGAAATACTTTCAATAACCGGTGATCTTGCCTGCTTTAAGAATATTAACCTGCCTGCAGATCTCTAACCTCTCTTCAGCTTTGTTACTGATTTTTCATCCCTGCTGACAGACGGCCTGTTTTTCATCGTGCAGCTCAGTAATTGTCGGATTCTCTCCGCAGATCCGGCAGTTCTTCTGTTTCTTGAGCCTGATCTTATGGAAGTCCATGGTTTTGGCATCAAAGGTTAACAGTGCATCGCTCAACGGTTCACCAACGCCAAGGACATATTTCAATGCTTCTGCCGCCTGGATGGTACCGAGCATACCGGCAATTGCCCCCAGGACACCGACCTGTGAACAATTCGGAACAACATTTATTGGTGGCGGCTTCGGAAAAACACAGCGATAACAGGCGGATTTGCCAGGCAGGACCGTCATGGTCTGCCCCTCAAATCGTACTATACCGCCATGGGAAAAGGGGATATTCGTAAAACTGCAGGCATCATTTACCAGAAATTTGGTTGGGAAATTATCGGACCCGTCAATGACAAAATCATATTCCTTGATAATATCCTGGATATTGTCAGCACAGAGATTTAACCGGTATTTTCTGACCACTATATCCGGGTTGATGGCCCGCATTTTCTCAGCGGCAGAATCAACTTTTGCCGCTTTAATGTCATTTGTAAAATGAGCAATCTGCCGTTGCAGGTTTGAAATTTCCACTTCATCATAATCAACAATTCCAATAGTGCCGATTCCTGCAGCAGCAAGATAGAGGGCTGCAGGTGAGCCAAGCCCGCCGGCCCCGACAATTAAAACTTTTGACGCAAGTATTTTCTCCTGCCCTTCAATACCAATTTCCTGCAGGATAATATGCCGGCTGTAGCGTTCCAGTTGTGAATCGGTGAAATCAATCATCGGATCCTTCCTTTATGTGGAATCCCTGTATGCCGCCCTTATATTTATATACGCGAACCAACTGCCTGGTAATGGGCCGCCCGTTCTTTTTCCGGGAGCGCCAGAAATTCGTCTATTGTTGCCAGCATATCATCTTTGTCGTCTCTAACCCTGCCTGACACATGTACATAGTTGTTTTGATGATCGCAAACGACGAAGGTGGCAAGATGGCTGTCAAGCTTTTCAAGCAAAAGCTTCAACTCCAGGACGCTGCCTTCCGGTGTTTGCGGCTTAAAATCGCCGGCCCGTATTTCTTTAAAAAGAGGGCACTCAGCTCCGGAAAATACAGTATCGCTTCGATAAAGCCAGAGACGTCTGAGACGTACGAAGTGCGGTTCCGTTTTATTGATAAGCGTGGCAGTCGCAAGAATGTGCCTCTGCCAATGATCCTTGCCGCCCAGGCCCAGCAGGACATAGAATGAGACCTCTATGCCGGCCTCCTTGAGCCAACCTGTCGTTTCCTGCACCATTTTGGGCGACTGCCCTTTGTGATGAAAATTCAGAGTCTTGGCATCTCCGGATTCAAGGCCGATATGCACCCTGTCCAGGCCTGCCCTGGCAAGATGCCGGATAGCATCCTTTTTGAGTTTCCAGAGAGTTGACACCCTGGCATAGGATGTAAGCCGTTTGACCGGTAACACTTTACGCAGATATTGAGCAATCTCAATGAAAGCGTCGGCCCCAATCTGCAGGGGATCAGCATCGCCGAAAAAAACAGTTTCCGCTTTGGGATGCCGCTGTTTGAGAAGGTCTATATCGTGCTTTACTTCAGGAACCGTGCGTTTGGAAAAGTTTGGTTCCCCCAGATGTGGATAGAGGCCGCAGAAGCGGCAGCGGTTCCATTTACACCCCCTGGTCAACCGAACAAGCAGGCTGCGGTATTCGCTTGGCGGACGGATAATCAGGGTTTCAGGAAACTCTCTTTTTTTTATGGCCATGTATGTGACTGTTTTCTCGAAAAAAATCCGAAATATCAATAAATACGCCTGTAATTTATTTACACAATTACGGGCAGTCTTTTTATAGTTGCCTCAAGGGACTTCAAACAAAGGAAAAATTTTTCTTTTTCAGAATACCTGCAGCACTTGAAACAGTAACGGCAGAGTCAGAAAAGAGACCATGAGGCCCAGTCCGACGAGGGCAGCTGTGAGTTCAGGAGCAAGACCGGCGAGCAGGGCAAGTGCTCCTGCTGTCACCATGGGGGGCATCCCTGCCTCAAAAACCGATACTTTTGCCGCCAGGCTGTGCTGGTTAAATGCTAAACATATAGCGGTTGCAATCAGCGGCGCGACAACAAGTTTAATTGCCAACCCGACACTGAACGGTTTCCAGCTGCCCGGCGGTAGTTTAAGCTTTATCTGCAGTCCGATCGCCACCATGACCACGGGCACCAGAGATGCAGCAATATTTTCCAGAACTGCTTCCAGGACAGCCGGATAGGGAAAGGACATGGTAAGCAGTCCAAGTACTAAAGCGATAAAGGGTGGAAACAGGCAGATTCTTTTCAATATAGCCAGAGGAGTAGGTTTATCGCTGCCGCTGTATGTTGCCAGAATAATCGAGCCGTACGTGCTGAGAGCCAGGAATGAGCCAAACTGATCGTACAGGACTGCGTAAGAGATCGAATCCGTGCCCCAAAAGGCTTTTACCATTGGTATGCCAAAGAATGAAGTGTTGCCAAGCGGCACCACAAGCAGAAGTGCTCCGGTTGTTGGTCTTTGCCACTTAAATATACGGGACGCCGTCATTACCAGCAGTGCTGAAACACCCAACATTGCCCACGGAAGGAGTACTGGAGCCAGCAGGTCTTTTGAAAAGGTCAGGCGGGGTATCTGTAGCAGGATTAAGGCCGGCAGTGAAACATAAATGATAAAAAGATTCAGGACTTGTGAACCATTTTTGGGAAAAATATCCACTCTGTTTAATGCCATACCCAGAAGTAGCAAGGCAAGAATGATGATGAAGTTTTCCATTAATTTTTATAGGTCGGCCCGTGCAACTGGATTGCACAGTATGCCCAGAGTTTCAATTTTGAGTTCAAGATTATCGCCGGGCTTAAGAAAAATCGGCGGCTTTCTGGCACAACCAACGCCGCTTGGTGTACCGGACATGATAACCGTCCCCGGAAGCAAAGTCATGCCGTCAGAAAGGTATGCGATGAGTTCAGCCACTGAAAAAATCATATCAGAGGTGTTGGCATCCTGCATGATATTCCCATTCAGGAAACACTGCAAACGCAAATGCTGCGGATCATGAACCAAGTCAGCAGTCACCAATTCCGGCCCCAAGGGACAAAAAGTGTCAAAGCTTTTACCGCGGACCCACTGCCCTCCACCACCGTGCTTCTGCCAGCGCCGAGCCGATACATCATTGCCGATGGTGTAACCGAATACATTATCAAGCGCCTTTGCTGCCGGGACATTTTTTGTTTTCTTACCGATAACTGCTGCAAGCTCAACCTCAAAATCAACCTGCAGCGGCTCCATACAGGAGGGCGGCAGCAGTATCGGGTCTCCTGGATGATTCAGGGCGGCGGGGTTTTTCATAAAAAGGACCGGGTATCGGGGAAGTTCGGCATTTGTTTCCCTGGCATGCTGCAAGTAATTCAGGCCGATACAGAGAATAGCCGAGGGCTGTAAAGGTGCCAGCAGTTTGAAAACTTTTTTTCGCTCCCCGGTATCCTGCAGAAATGTGAACATGTCTCCTTCCAGCAGGGTCGCTCTACCATCGCAATAATCATGCCCCAAATGGGTATGTCCACTTTCATCTAGGAACCGAATAATTCGCATGGCAAGTAATTTTCAGCTGAAGAATGTTGAATATGGAACAATCCATGAATACTATATAGGGTAAGTAAAAGAGAAAACAACCCTAAATTACCTCAAAATATTATGAAGATTACTGTCAAGCTCTTTGCCACTCTACGGGATTTCGGTCCTGAAATTCAGGAAATGAACGTACCTGAAAACAGCACCATTGAAAAGGTTGTTAATTCACTCAACCTGCCGGTAGACATACCTCTTTTGAAAATTGTAAATGGGGTGCATATTGATCCCAAAGAAATGCTGAAGGAGGGAGATGTCCTGGCGCTTTTTCCTCCGGTTGGCGGTGGTTAAGCGGGCACAACGGAAAATTTTACCATCCTGTTTTCAGGGATCCATTCCCCCCTTTGTATAATTTCCGGGGCGATTTGCCGACCATCCAGTGAAATAGTTTTGCACCCCTGCCAGAAATCTGTTGGCAGATTTCCAAGATAAGCGGTCAGTTCTGAAGAATTTGTATATATTCCTTTCCTGAGCAGTTCCGGCCCCATATCTTTCATTAAAAGATTTAAGAGCTTAAGTTGAATATAGCCATCTCCTGAATAAGTATAATTGCCTGTTTCCCGGTGGGTTATGCTATGGCGGAAGACGGCAAGTGGCCCCCGTCTTAATGCAATGCCTACCAGACCCGGCATGGTGCCGGATAATGTAAGGCGCGCCCCATCCCTGATAACAGCCGTATCAATATCATCAGCCGGTTTGCCGTTCAGAAAGATGCCCTGGATCCTGGTCTGCACATAATCAGGGCTCAAGCCCAGCTGCTTGACAAAGAAGTCCTTTATGGTGCAGCCCACACAAGCCTTAACAAAAAAACCATTTTGCAGAAGGAGAAAAAGGCTGACTACCTGCTCTGCAACAAGTTCCAAAGAAAGGGTTGCGGCGCCCTGTAACTTTTCCAATCCCTCAGGTGAATCCATGAGTACTGCCCCCGACACAGCATGGTAAGAATATTTGTTACCAGAAAAAAAGGGAGAGGCCGTAATCTGCCCCCCCCTTCGTGTATTGGAAGTTCTTTCCTATTACCAGTCAAACACCTTGTCAAGGTCATCGTCCGTGACCCCGAACGTGACGTTGTGCGGTGGAAATACTTCTGTTTTGAAATAGCTGGGCAGGCGGTCATGGGCCTTGGTAAAGCCCGCCCTGGCATTAAAATCCCGCTCGTCTGTCAGAACCTTTTTGCCAAGTTCGGTGACGCCATCCGCGGTGAATTCTGTACCGGTATAGGCGCCTATGATATCAAGAAGAGCCTGAAATGTCTCAGGCTGGTCGAGGATGGCAAATGCAATAAACAGGCACATACCGGTGGAGTCAATTGCAGCAGTGGCTATCTGCAGATTTCTTGACAGCTCAACCTGTCCTTCAGGTTTTAATGCATCAACATCGCCACCAACTTTCAAGACATTTTGGGCCACGGCATATCCGGCTGTATGGTCAGCGCCCATGGGACTGGTCGCATAGGTGACGCCGATACCTTGCACAGCACGGGGGTCATAAGCCGGCATGGCCTGGCCTTTCACCACAGGGGCGCGCTCAACTCCGAAGGCCTTGGCAACCGCCGCCGCGCCACCACCCAGAATACGGCCTAAATGGGTACCCTTGCCAACTTCGTGGACGAAATTAATAGCGGCTTTTCCATCACCGAATTCCGCAAGGCCTGCTTCCATGGCAACTGCAATTGCGTTGCCCATTTCAATGGTATCGACGCCGTAATTGTCATCCAGGAAGTCCAGCATGGCAATAGTATCAAGGTCATCGATCCCGCAGTTGCCACCGTGGGCCCAGACAGTTTCATATTCCGGCTGCTTGGTGAGATAATTGCCATCCTTGTCATTATAAACCCCTGAGCAGCGGATAACGCAGCCGCGATGGCATCCATGCGTGGCCATTCCGCCGCGTGCTGTTTCCGTTTCCGCCTGGGTTTCGCCACTGATCTTTGACGCTCCTGCAAAACTGCCCTCTTTGAAATTGTAGGTCGGGTACCCGCCCACCTCGCTGAGTATATTGGTCAGGACGTTGGTGCCATAAGCAGGCAACCCTTCTCCGGTAACCGCATGTGAGTTGAGGCCTTCAACAAAGCGCTTATTGGCATTTTTGAATTTTTCAGGATCTTTGGCAGCACGCATACCCATGTCGGAATCATCAAGCACAATGACCTTGACGCCTTTAGCCCCCATGACGGCACCGACACCTCCCCTGCCTGCATGCCGGGTTGGCCGCAGTTCCATGTCGGTGCAAGCTACCGAAGCGGTGCACATTTTCATTTCTCCGGCCGGACCAATGGAAATGCAGGCGATTTTGGTGCCATGCTCTTGTTTCATTTTTTCGATGAGGTCGTAATTGGGCAGCATCTTGAGGCTGTTGTCAACCGCGACCTGTACGCCATCCTTGTTAATAAACACCTTGTAAAGGTCATCCGATGCGGGCTTTCCTTCCAGCACGATTGCGGCATATCCCAGCCTGGCAAGCACCTGGGAGGGCTGCCCTCCGGAGTTTGCCTCCTTAATGCCGCCGGTCAGCGGACTCTTACAGCCAACTGATATGCGGCCTGACATGGCGGCAGTTGTTCCGCTCAGCAGGCCTGGAGCAATTATGAGCTTATTTTCACTGCCCAAGGCATGACAGGTTGCCGGCACTTCTTTGGCAACAATCGCGGAAGTTAAAGCCCTGCCTCCCAGGCCGGCATATTCGCCTATTGGCACTTCATTTA
>JAHEID010000104.1 GCA_024639555.1 Deltaproteobacteria bacterium | reverse complement strand
TTTCGAGAAATCAAGCGGGTCAGCATAGGGCATGATCGCCCTGTACAGTTCCTCGGGTGGGTAGAACAGATCAGAAACAGAAAGACCGTAGCCATTGTAATTTAAAAGTTCTCCCAGTTCTTTCAGCCTGGTCACAGAAGAATCATTCAAAGAAAGTGATTCTGCCGCCTGCTGAGCAGATGAGTGCAGGTTGTCCCCAAAGGCCCCGACAACTGCCCAGGCGCGATATTTGCCCTTAAACAGACGATCTACAATGAGGGAGGTGCAGGTATCCGAACTTTGATCGATATGTGCTGTGAGATTTTCAGACTCGGGGATCTTTCCTGCGAAATGATGGTCCACGTATAAAATTTTACACCCCGTTTGCAGCAATGGCAGGAGTGCATCACGGTTGCTGTCCAATGAAACATCGAGCACCGTGATATGGGCATCACGGATTCCGGAGAGTTTTTGCAGCAAGCGGATATCACGCTTTACCCCTGTTACAAGCTTTGCTTCAGGCCGCGGCTCGGCCAGGCGCAGTTGGTGCAGGGCACAGATGCCGTCCGCATCACCGTTGAAAACATCGAAATATTTCATAAAAAGTGCCTGAAGTGAACTAAAGTTTAAAGTTATGAGTTACAAGTGCCTAAAGTTTTCAGCAATCAGTTTAAATTCTAAATTAATTTCAAAATTAGTTGCTCAGTCCTCAGAATACAGTCTTTCGCCTAACCCCTCGACCCCTTGAACCTTCGGCCCTTTTCTTCCTAAAATTGCGGCAGACTGAGATCAATGGGGGTGCCAATACCTGCAAGGGAAAAGAGGAGATAAAAGCTGGTATCATCAACATTCCTGCTGGCAGCAAACTCAAGCTTCCAGCAGGGGTTATGATAAACCAGGCTGAAGGTAGAATCCACTGTGCTGTTTGATGACAGGGAGTAGGTTGTATCAAATTTAATTGAAAAAAGCCGCGACAGCCTGCTTGCAAAATTTCCCCGTATTTCATGCAATGATTCACCCTGGGCATCTGTATAAAAGTATGGCGGGTCTATCTCCGGGTGCAGTTTATAACGGTAATCAAGGTTCACGCTGTCGCCGCGCCTGTTTTTATAACGCGTTTCCAGGCTGTATGTTGTAACTCCTTCACCGTACACGCTGAGTGTGGCATCATAGAGGAAATACAGATTCTGAAACCCCCTGACGATGAATTCAAAGTAAAGATCTGAGAGGGGACGGTCTTCGGCATCAATATCATAAACCTGGTTTATTTTGAAGGAGCTGAAATTGCTGCGGAAAAGGGTAATTTCATCCAGGCGTATGGCCCGAAAATAATTATTAAAACCGTACTGCAGCCAGTTTTTTTCAAGAATACGGTCTTCGTTGTCCAGGATGGGCAGGTCGTCCTGGTCTGCTCCCTGCACGAGTAAATATGAAAGCTCCGGCCGTATGGCGTGCCGGAATGTTTTGTACTTTTTGATGGAAATATCATAGTCGCGGCTCAGGGTTGTAGCGCCTGTCAACAGGACATTGTAAAATGTCCTGTGCTCAAAATTCCTGCCATCCCAGATTTCTTCTGATAAGGTATCGTTCGGTTCGATGAAATACAGGGTTTCGCGAAGCCCTACAAGATAGGACGATTCCAGGTATGGGGTAAAAGCGATGGGCCCGTTCAGCTGGGGAAAAAGATCGACCCGATGGGCGCCAACCCCCTCATCCCGCCAATAATATACATACTCAGTGCCCCAGGTCAGGTCAAGCGGGGTCTGCAGAAAAGGCAGAAGGCCGGAATAGGCAACTCTGGGAACTGCCCAAGGCGGCGTGACCTCTTCCGGGTCATCCCTGAGATCATCAATAATGTTTATCTCTGTCTGCAGGTCGGTTGTTGTCCATACTTTGGAGAGTTGCAAGGTGTTTTCGCGCAGATCATATGTTTCAGCCTGGAAGCCCCTGTTGTAGAGCGTGAGGAAATCGCTGTTGCTCTGGTCAAACCCGATGATGCCCTTTTTAAATTCCTGCAGGTAATCCCGGTCGGAAACCACATCAATATCCAGCTTGGCAATCAGCCTGTTGCCGAAATCATGATCCGCCTTGCCCCTGATCCAGTAGCGGTATTTGTTAGTACGCAGCCTGCCGTCGCTCTTGAAATCATCCTCAGGGGTATCCACCAGCTCGTCATCTAGGTAGTTGAACATTAAGGTGCCCCTGGAATTGAAGTCGGCAATGTAGCGGAATTCCCCTGCAAGTAATGGGCCTCGGTCAGAGAAATACCCAGGGTAGAGCGTCATGTCGTAGCTTGGCGAAAGATTGATGAAACCCGGGGCGATTATACCTATGCCATTGCGGTCCGAGGATGAATACTCTGGAAAGAGCAGCCCGCTTTTTTTATCATTCCGGAGGCCAATGCGGAAGTATGGCAGGTAGAAAACCGGCACATCCCTAATCCTGAAAGTGGCATGCCGCAACTTGGCGTAATCGTCTAGGGTGATTTCCACATCACGGCCCCAGATCGACCAGTCGGGGTCTTTATCCTTGGCAGGGGGGCAGTAGGTGAGCTTGCCGTTGACGAAATGGTAGGATGTTATGTCTGTTTTCTCGATCAGGTCTGCACTGGCCGATAGATTGGTATCCTGCCAGAATATGGTTGCCTGTTTGAAAAAACCGGTCTGGTTTGTCAGATCGAACTGTGCCTCTGAAGCACGCAGCTCATCGTTTTTATCCTGCAGGTGCAGGTTACCTGCAGCATCGACAGAATTTGCATCAACATTATAAAGGATCCTGTCCGCTTCAATCTCAAGACCGGTGGGCGTATCCTCCTTATATTGCTGGAGGATAACCCTGCCTTCCGCAATGATTTTTTCAGGTTCCTGTTGGTGCATGATCTGATCGGCGGAAATTTTCCAGGGAAGAGTATTTTCTTCAGCGCCATGAGCAAAGGGCTGGTGCGCCAGGATGAACACAATGGCCAGGCAGACATGTATGATCCTTTTGCAGTGTAAAACGGGTTCCAAACCCATTGCTCCCTGTTTCATGCATCAAATAGTAACTTCGCAGCAGCTGCTTAGTCCTTCAGAACCGCTCCGGTGCTGCCGGAGGTAACAAGCTTGGCGTAGCGGGCAACATAGCCGGAAGTTATATTGGGCTTAGGCGGCTGCCATTCCTGGTGGCGACGTTCCAGCTCCGCATCATCAACCCTGAGCTCGATTTTTTTCGCAGGGATGTCGATGGAGATGATGTCGTCTTCTTTGACCAGACCGATGGGGCCACCTTCAGCTGCCTCAGGGGAAATATGGCCAAGGCAGGCTCCTTGAGTGCCACCGGAAAAACGGCCGTCGGTGAGCAGGGCGACACTTTTTCCAAGGCCCATGCCGATGATGGCCGAAGTCGGTGAAAGCATCTCCGGCATGCCGGGACCGCCTTTGGGGCCGCAATAGCGGATGACAACCACATCCCCGGGTTTTATCTTCTTGCCCAGGATGGCAGACTGCGCCTCGGCTTCTGAATTGAAAACCCGTGCCGGTCCTTCGTGGGTCAGCATTTCATCGGCAACGGCGGACTGTTTTACCACAGTCCCGTCCGGTGCCAGGTTGCCGTACAGCACGGCTATGCCACCTTTGGCGTGATACGGGTTATCAAGGGAGCGGATAATCTCATGGTCGAGCACCTTGACCCTGGCGAGATTCTCTCCCAGGGTTTTACCGGTAACCGTCATGACGTCTGTGTGGATGATGTTATTCTTCGTCAACTCGGAAATGACAGCCGGCACACCGCCTGCTTCATCAAGCTGCTGCAGGCTGTGAGGTCCGCCCGGGATTAGGGAGCAGAGATGCGGGGCCTTTTCGCTTACTGCGTTGAAAAGAGCAAGTGTAAGGTCAACCCCTGCTTCTTTGGCAATGGCGGGTACATGCAATACTGTGTTAGTGGAACAGCCCAGGGCCATGTCAACTGCCATGGCATTTTCAAAGGCCTCGGCAGTTGCAATATCCCGAGGCCTGATGTTTTTATCCAGCAGATTTAAGATCGCCATTCCTGCCTGTTTGGCAAGGCGAATCCTGGCAGAGGCAACCGCCGGTATGGTACCGTTACCGGGTAAACCAAGGCCGATGGCCTCTGTAAGACAGTTCATGGAATTGGCGGTGAACATGCCGGCGCAGGAACCGCATCCGGGGCAGGCTGAGTCTTCTAGCTCGCAAAGCTCCTCCTCGGTCATGGTGTTTGCCTTGACGCGTCCTACACCCTCAAAAACACTGACCAGGTGAACATCCTTGCCCTGGAAGCGTCCGGTCAGCATGGGGCCGCCGCTCACCATGACAGCGGGAATATTGACGCGCAACATAGCCATGAGCATTCCGGGGGTAACCTTGTCGCAGTTGGGTATCATTACCATGGCGTCAAAGGGATGGGCCTGGGCCATGATTTCCACCGAGTCTGCAATGATTTCGCGGCTGGCCAGCGAGTATTTCATACCGGTGTGGTTCATGGCAATTCCATCGCATACGCCAATGGTGCCGAAGGCTATGGGAGTACCGCCGGCCATCCTAACCCCGGCCTTGACAGCATCCAGTATTTTGTCGAGGTGGATATGTCCCGGGATAATTTCATTGTGGGCGTGGGCTATGCCGATCAGAGGCCTGCTTATCTCTTCATTGGTGTATCCCATAGCTTTCATCAGGGAACGATGGGGGGCTCTTTCAATACCCTTTTTAATAAGGTCACTTCGCATTATTTTTTCCCCATGTTACGGTTATTTTGGTAAATAAATGTTTTATCTGTCAAAATGCATCAATACGTTGTACATTCCCGCGCTGTTTGGCTGTGTGAAATGGTGGTGGCATAAATTTAGTCGCGCTCGAAATAAATAGTTAATGTTCTTGTCCTGTTAAGTGATGCTTGGTGTTAGTGGAGGAATCTACGCAGAGCGGTCCCGGGTGTCAAGGAAAATGCGCAAATGATACTTATACTGAACCCTCCTCTTTTCATGCCTGTGCTGCAGCGATGCAGCCAAAATAGCCTTGATTATCACAATGGTATGAATTAATTTATAAAATTTACAAATTAATGCTATTATTTATTAATAATATAAATCCGGTTCAGGAAGCTGAACCAGGACAACGGACTGCACTCAGTATATGAAACATCTATTTGGCCCGGTCAATTCGAGACGACTAGGACTTTCCCAGGGAATTGACCTGCTGCCGCCTAAAACCTGCAATTTCAATTGTATATACTGCGAAATCAACAAAGCTCCCCAGCTTTCCTGTGAGCGCGGCGAACATGTCCCCACCGCGGTAATAATTGCGGAAATTGACGGTTTGCTGAAAGATGAGGCGCGGGTCCGCGACCTTGATGTTTTTACCATTACCGCATCCGGAGAGCCGACACTGCATACCGGGATAGGCACAATTATACGGCATATCAAGAAGAAGACCGATAAGCCGGTTGCCATCCTGACAAATGGTTCCCAACTGTACCTTAAGGAGGTGCGTCAGGACCTGCAGGCAGCGGACATCGTTATCCCTTCCCTGGATGGAGCCAGGCCTGAAAGTTTCCGGAAGGTGAATCGCCCGGCAAAATGCAGTGCCGACCTTGAGACAATTATCAAGGGAATTGCCGACTTCAGCCGCGAATTTGCCGGGGAAATCTGGCTTGAGATCCTGCTCGTTGATAATATTAATGATACACCGGAAGATATTGCAGCCCTGCAAAATGCCATTAGCAGGATCAGACCTAACAGGGTACAGTTGAATACCGTGGCCCGCCCCCCTTTTGAGTCATTTGCCCGGCCCTTGACCGGCAAGAGGATGGAAGAGGTTAAAAGGGAGATTGAGAAAGGGTATGACGGCCCGGTTGATATCCTGGCAGGAAGCAAGGACAATGAACCATGTGAATCAGGTAAAGGAAGAGAAGGCTCATTAGAGTCAATTACGCCCAATAAGGTTGAAGACGAAATAATAGAAATGCTCCTGCGGCGCCCCTGTACTGCAACGGATATTGCAGCCACAATGAACCTTGATGCTGAACGTGCCTCAGAGATCCTGAAAAGCATGGAAAGAGGCGGCAGCCTGACAGTAAAAATACATGGCGGCAAGAAATACTATAGAGTGCCAGCGGGGCAGAAAACAGGCGATGAGTAAACTTGTTGATAATCTGCTGGGGAAACTGGACCAGCTTAAAAGGAAAGTTATGACGGACACAGAAACAAATAATGACATACCAATAGAATCTTCAGGCAACGCTGAGGAGAAAGAAGAGATTGTTGACTCCAAAGGTAATAAGCCTACGGTTGCCTCCCGGAAAAATGTGAGGAAACAGGGACGGCCAAGAAGAAAAAACACTAAAACAACGACCAAGGCAACCAGTGCTTCTAACCAGAAAGATACAGCGAAGAAACCCCAAAAGCAGCAGAAAGTAAGTATGGCTGCAAAAAGTAAAAAAGACACGAAAAAGGGTGAGAAGGAACCTGTTTTAAAACTCCTCATCAATGCCGAGGAGCCTGAGGAGTGTAGGATCGCCCTTATTGAAGACGGTCGGGTTGAGTCTTTTCATGTAACCACCGTTGTGCATGAGCAGACCAAAGGCAATATTTACAAGGGGCGTGTAACTGCCATTGAGCCAAACCTGCAGGTAGCCTTTGTTGATATCGGTACAGGTAAGAACGGCTTCCTGCCATTCAGCGAGATCCACCCGGAGTATTATACCAGTGACAAGGCAGCTTTGAAGCACTGGAAGGATCTCAATATCCAGGACGTTATCAAGAAGGGCCAGGAAATGCTCGTACAGGTCGTCAAAGAGGCTGCAGGCACCAAGGGGGCCAGCGTCACGACCTATCTTTCCCTGCCTGGGCGTTTTCTGGTAGTGATGCCCGGCAGCGACAGTCATGGCATTTCCAGAAAATTAGAGGACGAGGAGGAAAGGGCCAAGCTGCGCACTATGATGAACTCTCTCAACATCCCCGATGGGATTGGCTACATCATCAGGACTGCCAGCAAGGATATTACCAAGACCTCCCTTAACAAGGATCTGGGGTATCTTCTCAGGTTATGGAACGAGACAAAAAAGCGCGGTCAGGCAGTTCCATCCCCGGCATTGATCTATAAGGACCAGAATATCATCGCCAAGGTCCTGCGCGACTATTACACCCCCGGTATTCAGGAAATTCTGGTGGATACCCAGGAGTCACAGAAGCAGGTGATGGATTTTCTTAAACTCCTGCCAACCAAGCAGCGCAAGACAATGGTGAGGCTGCACCAGGGATCACGCCCGATTTTTAATCAGTATGCGGTCGAGGACCAGATTGAGCAGATATACCAACCTGTAGTCAAGCTGCCCTCAGGGGGCTCCATCGTAATAAATCCGACAGAGGCGCTGGTGGCAATTGACGTGAATTCGGGCCGCACCGCCAAGGATAAGAATTTTAATGAAACTATTTTTCTGGTCAACATTGAAGCAGCGGCAGAACTTGCCAGGCAGTTGCGCTTGCGCGACCTGGGCGGGCTCATTGTCGTGGACTTTATTGATATGCGGAATGCACGGCATATAAGGGAGGTCGAAAAGGAGGTCAAGGCGAGCATGAAACGTGACCGGGCCAAGGTGGATATAAGCAGGATATCAAAGTTCGGCCTGATGCAGATTTCCCGCCAGAAGCTGGGAAGGCCCATAGAGATGGGGAGCTACCACGTCTGTGAGTACTGTCAGGGGCGGGGTGTTACCAGATCAGTTGAGACCCAGTCACTTTCCTACCTGCGCCGCATCCAGACCGGAGTAACTCATAAGAACGTTATCGGGGCCAGGTGCAGAATGCCGGTAAAAGTTGCCCAGTACCTGCTGAACAACAAGCGCGAGGAACTTCTGGAAATGGAGAAAAACTACGGGGTGCAGATCAGGATTGAGCCTGCCCCGGAAATGACGACTGCCGACCACCAGATTGAGTTCATCAGGGCTGAAAATGGGTCAGACAAGTAATTTGGGGCCTAGCTGTTGCCCTGATTAATAGCAGAAAACATTCTTGTGGATTAGATAATTTTAGGGTATAAGAGCACGCTGTAAAAAAAGCGCCTGTAGCTCAGCTGGATAGAGTGCCGGACTACGAATCCGTAGGTCGCAGGTTCGAATCCTGCCAGGCGCGCCAGAAGCACTCCAGCTTCAAACTCCACGAAGCCGGTTTAAAATATAAGCGTCAGCAGCGTCCGGTTGTTTCGTTACCGGACTGTCAATCATCAGCAGTTTTGTATGCTGATAATCCTGCCAGGCGCGCCAGTAATTACAAGGGTTTCGGCTTTTTAGACTGAGGCCCTTTTTCTTTGGGGGGACAATAGGGGTACATAAGGGTATATGTTGCTAACCTTTACCCCCCCTCCGCCTTTTTAGGGATTCGGTTTCGTTTTATAATACTGCCTCTCCATACGAAAATATAAAAAGAGATTATTTGACATGATTCACACTCCTTTGGGTTAAATTCTACCCCGGAGTGTCTCTTAATTCACTAGCCTTTTCTGTCCTATATGGTCTGACTCCGAACACTGTTTGATTATGTCTGTCGGCTTCTTTTTTT
>JAHEID010000103.1 GCA_024639555.1 Deltaproteobacteria bacterium | reverse complement strand
CAGCCCTGCTCATGGGAGACAGTATTGCCGGCACCCAGCGCTGGATCAACTTTGGATTTTTCCGGTTGCAGCCATCGGAACCGGCCAAGCTGATGCTGGTCATCTCGCTGGCCAGTTATTACTACCGTAAGGATACCGGCCGCGGTTTTACCTTCAAGGACATGATTGTCCCCATTGGGTTGACAGGGGTTCTTTTCTTATTGGTTCTCAAGCAGCCGGACCTTGGGACAGCGCTCATGTTTGTCGGCATCTTTGGGTCCATGATCCTGTTCGTAAAACTGAGATGGTCGACCATCGGTATAATTTTCGGATTGGGCGCTACCATAATCCCGATTGCCTGGATGTTTTTCCTAAAGCCTTACCAGAGGCTGCGCATAGAAACATTTCTGAATCCGGAGAGCGATCCTACCAACAGCGGCTATCATATCCTGCAGTCGAAAATCGCTGTTGGCAGCGGTCTCAAATTCGGTAAAGGCTACCTGAAAGGCACCCAGGGGCATCTGCATTTCCTGCCTGAACGCCATACGGATTTTGCCTTTTCCGTCTGGGCAGAGGAATGGGGTTTTGCCGGCGCCCTTTTCTTTCTGGCCGTTTATTTTTTCATGATTCTCTGGGGGGTGAATGTCTGTATCGCTTCACGGGACAAGTTCGGCGTGCTCCTGGCATTTGGCATTGTTTCACTCATCTTCTGGCAGGCGATCATCAACCTGCTCATGGTCATGGGATTTCTGCCGGTGGTGGGGATTCCGCTGCCCCTGTTCAGTTACGGCGGCTCATCACTGATGACCACCCTTATCGGCATCGGCCTGCTCATGAATATCCGCATGCGCAAGAACCAGGTCTCGAAGCTCGAGCCAAGAGAGTATATGAGCATATCTGATATAATGTAATATGCTATTGGAATTCTCTAGTTTTTGTTACTGATTAAGATCTGCCTGCTTACAGCCAACCGGTTTGTTTTGCTTTATCCAGAACAAGTTCTTTCAGGCCTGCGATGAACTCGGGTTCGAGGTTGAGTGAAGGACTTCTTTCAAGATGTATACCTAAATCGTGCGCCATGTCACGGTAGAGCATGTCGATTTCGTAGAGTGTCTCCACGTGGTCTGAGACAAAGGAGATGGGCACCATCAGGACATTTCTGCACCCTTCCTTTGCGAGCTGCTCGAGCATTTCCGGGGGGGAGGGAGACAGCCATTCCACCGGGCCGCTGCGGCTCTGATAGCACAATCTGCCCTCCATGCCCGTGACAGTCTCAACAGCTGCAATGGTCTGTTCCAGGTGCTCCACATAGGGATCGCCCTCCCGGATGAATTTCACAGGCAGGGAATGGGCGCTGTAGACCACCTGTGCTTTCTCGCCGCCAAACGACTCTGCCCCCTTAGTAATGGTTGTTGCCAGGGCCTTGATATATTGGGGCTGGACGGGCCAGGAGCCGATGGCTTCAATCCTGAAGGCCGGAGAAATGGATTGGCCGGCCTCCATAAGATCGGCAACAGAGGAGCCGGTAGTGGCAATGGAATAGTGCGGGTAAAGGGGCAGTGCAATGATGCGCTGCACACCCTCATTATGCAATGCTGTCAGTGTTGCCCGGGCCCGTGGATGCCAATAGCGCATGGCCACGGAAACCTTGAATTTACCGAGAACGGACAGCTCCTTTTCAAGGGCCTGCGCCTGGTCCGCTGTGATTCTGCCCAGGGGCGAGCCGCCGCCGATCCTGGCATAGGCCTGGGCACTCTTGGGAGCGCGGCGCCTGGCAATGAACCGGGCAATGGTTTTCTGCATGAAAGCCGGGCCGAGGCGGATAATCATCCTGTCAGAGAAGAGATTGAAAAGAAACGGTTCGACATCCTCCAGCCGTTCAGGTCCGCCAAGGTTCAGGAGAACAACACCAATACTTTTGGGGGATTCGGTTTCTTTATTCAAGCTTCTTTTCCTTCTTCGGTCTTTGCATCCGGTGCAATTTCTTCTTTTGCAAGGCCAACCAGTTCCATGAATTCTTCACTTTCCAGGGTCTCTTTCTCAAGCAGTGCGATGGCAACCTTTTCCAGCAGATCCTTCTTAGTGGCGAGCAGACTTCTGACTATTGCCATGCGTTCTTCCAGGATGATTCGCACTTCATCGTCTATGAGTTTTGCCGTCTCGTCGCTGATCTCTTTCTGTTGAAATAACTGCTGTTGTTGCAGGAATTGTCCGCCGGGCTCATTGTATGTGGCATGACCGAGTTTTTCATTCATGCCGTACAGGGTGACCATGCTGCGGGCAATGTTTGTCGCCTTCTGCAGGTCATTCTGGGCCCCGGTGGTGATCTCGCCAAAAGTCATCTCTTCAGCAGCCCGCCCGCCAAGCAAAACGTCAATTTTTTCCAGCAGTTCGCTTTTAGACATAAGGTACCGGTCCTCTGTAGGCAGCTGCATGGTGAAGCCGAGAGAACCGATGCCCCGCGGTACAATAGTGATCTTATGAACCTTTTCCGCTGTCGCTGTAAAGGCCGCAACCAGGGCATGGCCTGTTTCGTGGTAGGCCACGAATTTTTTCTCACGGTCATTTAATACCCGATTTTTCTTTTCAAGGCCGGCAATGATCCTGTCTATGGCCTGCTCGAATTCTTCATTATCCACCTCGTCCTTGCCCTTGCGAACTGCAAGCAGCGTGGATTCGTTCACAAGGTTTGCCAGGTCAGCCCCGGTGAAACCCGGGGTACGTCGCGCAATTACATCCAGATCGACCGAGTCGGCCAAGGTGACACCTTTAACATGCACCTTAAGGATGGCAACCCGTTCCTTGAGATCAGGGCGGTCCACCAGGATATGGCGGTCAAACCGCCCGGGGCGCAGAAGGGCCGGGTCAAGAATTTCCGGCCTGTTGGTGGCAGCAAGGATAATAACGCCCTTGTTGGTTTCAAAACCGTCCATTTCAGCCAGGAGCTGGTTCAGGGTCTGTTCTCGTTCATCATGACCGCCGCTGATGCCGCCGATGCCGCGGGCCTTGCCAAGGGCATCAAGTTCATCGATGAAGACAATGCAGGGCGCCGTCTTGCTGGCCTGGTCAAAGAGATCCCGAACGCGGGCAGCACCCAGCCCTACAAACATTTCTATGAAATCAGAGCCTGTGATGGAAAAGAAAGGCACACCCGATTCTCCGGCAACCGCCTTGGCGATGAGGGTCTTGCCCGTGCCGGGCGGGCCGACCAGCAGGATGCCCTTGGGGATTTTTGCTCCCAGACGCGTGAATTTTTCCGGCGTTTTGAGAAACTCGATGACCTCTTCGAGCTCCTGCTTGGCCTCGTCCTGGCCTGCAACCGAGTTAAAGTCCACGCCCAGGTCGGTCTGGGCCACGATTTTCGCCTTGTGTTTTCCAAGGGTCATCATACCGGGTCCGGCCTGGCCCATCTTCTTGATAACAAACATCCAGATGCCGACAAAAATGAGTGCCGGCACGACCCAGGAAAGGAGCATTTTCAGAAATGTGTTCTCGTTTTCCGCGATAATATCAACATTATTACCTTCCAGGAATTCGACGAGGTTTCTGTCATCAACCCTGGGGGTGCGGTAGATCATTTCCGGGAACAGGGGTTCTTGCTTGCCATCCTGCCTTTTTTCAAATCCTTTCAATTGATTGGTGGAGATAACAACCGAATTGATCTTGAATTCCTTCACCAGGTTTTTGAACTGGGTATAGGAGACGTTGTTGACTTTAGGCGACAACCAGTACTGGAACAGGAGGAGTGCCGCGAGCGCAACAAATAAATAGCTGGCTGAAAAGGAGATTTTTTTCTGTCGCATGTTAGCTTTCCGTCCTTACAGGAGTGATTTTAGACCATGTTTGGCTTCGGTAATTACTTTACTGTGCCCGGTCCTGATGAATTCTCAAAGGCAAGGTAATTCCAGGCGCTTATTGAACAGTATTACTCCATGTGCTCCATGTCAAATATATGATATGAAAGGATGACATATTACAGAGCAGCGCGTCAAGCTAAATGCTTGATACCGTTAGCAAGTCAGGAAAATTATTGGGACCGGAGCTATTGGTTTTATTCTGGTGCGCCATTCCTGTTCGGAATTTTTAAGAATGCAGCATAATTCATTGAAATTATATGTTAAGGGACATAATATGAAAAAATTCGAGCTGGACAGTTTCATAAAGATCTCCATTGGCTGATTAAAAGGAATAAAAGCAATTATGGCATTACGTCTCCTGGAAATAGTGGTCCCGGAAGAGGTCACCGGTGAAGTACTCGCAATCGTCGAGGAGGAAAAGGTGACAAATTTCTGGCTCACTTGCAGCTGTGAAAACAGGAACATCTTCAAGATGATAGTAACAGCGGAGAAGACAGAAAGCCTGCTGGACATCTTTGAGAAAAAATATGGCGGTCTGGAGGATTTCCACATGGTGCTTCTGCCCCTGGAAGCATCGTACCCGAGCACGAAAGAGATTGAGGAAAAAGCTGAAGAAAGTAAAAACGGGGAGGAAGGGGAAAAGAAAACAGAACCACTCAGAGTCAGCAGGCAGGAATTGTACCATGATGTTTTTGACAGTTCAAAATTGACCAACACCTACATGATCATGATAGTGCTCGCTGCCATAGTCGCAGCCATCGGCCTCATTAAAGATAATGTTGCGGTCATCATCGGCGCCATGGTTATTGCCCCGCTCCTGGGGCCCAATGTGGCACTTTCTTTTGCCACCACGATCGGTGATGGCGCACTTGGAAGAAATGCCCTTAAAACAAACATTGTCGGCATATTAATTGCCTTTGCCGTGTCATTGGCTCTGGGAAGTTTTCTTGCCATAGATCCGGGAATACGTGAAATTGCATCAAGGACGGTTGTGAGTTATGCTGATATAATCCTGGCTCTTGCATCCGGGGTTGCAGCGGCCTTATCCATTACAAGCGGGGTGCCTTCAGTCTTGATCGGTGTCATGGTTTCGGTTGCCCTGATACCGCCCCTGGTTGTTTTTGGTTTGCTGCTGGGTTCGGGGAATTTCCTGCTTGCACTTCAGGCTTTGGAACTGGTAGCTATTAATATGATCTGTATTAATCTGGCCGGGGTCTTCACCTTTCTGCTTCAGGGTGTCAGGCCGCTGAACTGGTGGGAAGCCTCAAAGGCAAAAAAAGCCACGCGCTATACCATAATTATCTGGGCTTCTCTGCTCATACTGCTGACAGTGCTGTTGAAGCTCTCCCAGTTGTAAAATAAAAATACAGGATATATGACTACTCCGTTATGCAGGAAAAATATCGTACCAGTTCAATAAAAGATGTTGTGTCAAAGCCATGGGCGCTTTCCGTTGAGGAGATTCTTGCTGCATTAGACATTGACCCGCTGCAGGGACTTACCACACAGGAAGCAGGCAGAAGAACCAGGCAGTACGGTCCTAACACCTTGCGTGAGGCAAAGCCGCGCAGTTCTTTAATTATCTTCATCAATCAGTTCAAGAATCTCATCGTCTATTTTCTGGTTGCAGCCGCCCTCCTTTCCTTTGTCCTCGGGGATCATGTTGAGGGGCTGGCTATTGTTGCGGTGATTCTGATAAACGCTGCCATAGGCTTTATCACTGAGCTGAAAGGGGTGCGTTCCATTGAAGCCCTTCGAAAACTCGGCATTGTCAGTTCCAGGGTGCGGCGCAACGGTACTGTCACTGAAATCCCGGCCCAGGACCTGGTTCCGGGGGATGTCATTATTCTTGAGGGGGGGGACATTATAACTGCGGACCTGCGTATCCTGTCTGCCTCAAAACTGCAGGCCGATGAATCCCCACTGACCGGTGAATCTCTCCCGGTAGCAAAATCAACGGACATTCTTCCAGATAAGGTTCCCCTGGCTGAACGGGCCAATATGCTTTTCAAGGGGACTGCGCTTACCAGGGGAGCCGGCGAGGCCGTGGTTGTTGGGACCGGCATGGCCACGGAGCTTGGCACGATCTCTGCGCTTGTCCATGAAACAGTGGACGAAACCACGCCGCTGGAAAAAAGGCTCAACCAGCTTGGGCACTGGCTTATCTGGGTAAGCCTGGGAGTAGCGGCTCTGGTGGGGGCAAGCGGCATAGCCGCAGGACGTGACATGTTTCTGATGATTGAAACAGGCATCGCCCTGGCTGTTGCCTCCATACCCGAAGGGCTTCCCATCGTCGCCACCATCGCCATGGCCCGGGGCGTGTGGCGCATGGCAAAACTCAATGCCCTGGTCAAGGATCTGTCTGCAGTAGAAACCCTGGGGGCGACTACGGTTATCTGTACTGACAAGACAGGAACCCTGACAGAAAACCGTCTTACAGCTGCAGTCCTGGCCTTAAGTAATAGTTATCTGACAATAAATATGAATGCAAAGGATGATGCAGAGGTCTTTGTTTCAGAAGACGGCATGGAGTTTCTGCCTGATGCGCACCTGCCGCTGCTACGCGCACTTGAAGTAGCCGTCCTGTGTAATAATGCCGAATTACCGGTATCTGCAGGTGAAAAAACTTTTCAAATTGTGGGTGATCCCCTTGAGGTTGCCCTGCTTTCTCTGGGAGCACGATTCGGGCTGACACGTAAAGGCCTGAATGAAAAGTTTCCAGAACAAAGGGAAGATGCCTTTGACTCTGAATCAAAAATGATGGCAACGTATCATAGCCTGGAGAAAGGGTACAGGGTTGCATCCAAAGGTGCCCCGGAAAGTATTTTCGCCGGCTGTGACATGATTCTTACTCCTGAAGGAGAGCGGGAATTATCAGACCAGGACCGGACGTACTGGCTTAACAAGAATGACGAAATGGCGGCAGCAGGCCTGCGGGTGCTTGCACTGGCGGCGAAAGATGTAGATCAACTGGATGCACCAGCGTATACGGATCAGGTTTTTCTGGGGTTGATCGGGCTCATCGATCCGCCGCGGGAGGATGTGCGGCAGGTCTTACAGGAATGCCGGGAAGCCGGGGTCAGGGTCATCATGGCCACGGGAGACCAGCCGGTGACCGCCCAGGCTATCGGGTATGCCGTCGGGCTCGTTGATGACGCCAATGCCCGGGTTGTTCACGGCAGTGATCTCAAACCTCCTGATATGCTATCACCTGAGGAGAAAGGAAAGCTGCTCGGCGCAAGTCTTTTTGCCCGGGTCAGCCCCAAGCAGAAACTTGATATTATTGCATTGCATAAAGATAACGGTGCCATCGTTGCAATGACCGGCGACGGGGTAAATGATGCCCCTGCTTTAAAGAAGGCCGATATCGGCATCGCTATGGGATTGCGCGGGACCCAGGTTGCCCGGGAAGCCTCTGATATAATCCTCAAGGATGATTCTTTTGCTTCCATCGTGCATGCCGTGGAACAGGGCCGAATCATTTTCAAGAATATTAAAAGTTTTGTTGTCTACCTGCTTTCCTGCAATCTGAGCGAAATTATGACCGTAGGTTTGGCAGCCTTTGCCAACGCCCCCCTGCCGCTTCTGCCGCTGCAAATCCTTTTTCTCAATCTTGTCACAGATGTGTTTCCGGCTTTAGCCCTTGCTGCAAGCGAAGCTTCACCTGATATCATGAAACAGCCGCCGCGTAAAAAGGGTGACCCGATCATGAATACCGGGCGCTGGTTTAGCGTTGGAGTCTATGGTTTTGTCATAACTGTAGCGGTGCTCGGTGCCATGGTAATCGCTCTGCAATTTTTCGGCATGGAAGAAAAAAAGGCGGTAACTGTCTCTTTTCTCACCCTGGCTTTTGCCCAGCTCTGGCATGTATTTAACATGCGGGATAAAAGCAGCGGGTTTTTCAATAACGCTATTGTGCGCAATCCTTTTGTCTGGGGGGCGCTTTTGCTGTGTTCACTGCTGACTGTAGCAACAGTATATGTGCCTCTGCTGGCCGAGGTCCTCAGTGTTGTCAATCCTGGTGCAAAAGGCTGGCTGCTGGTTATTATCATGAGTCTGCTGCCGACGGTTGTTGGGCAGATAGGGTTGACGGTTTTGAAAAACAAAACTTAGGGTCAATAGAAAAGGTAAAAGGCTTAAGGACAAAGGCTAAAGGCAGGGTTCAAAGGGTCGAGGTGCCAAGGTTTCGAGGCTACTACTTTAGACTGGCTGCTGATAGCGAATCTATTATGCCATTTCACGCAGCCGAGCAGCGGAGTAGGTTAAGATCGGGAAAAATTAAATAATTCTACATTCCGCATTCGATATTGAACTACCAACCGAACAATTGCCAATTGATATTCCTCCTGTTACTCCTTCTTTTGTTTGCCCAAAAGAAGGAGCAAGAAAAGGGCACCCTGCTGTCCCGGCCTTTCAGGCTACCTTGCGCTTCTCACTGTTGACGGGACGCTGAAAACTCGCGAAGTTTATGCCCCTTTACGGGGTGCCTCAAACAGGCGGAGTCTTCGCTTACCTTCGCGTCTTTTCCGCCAACAGCTGCGATGCTCAGCGGGACAGGATGGGATTACTCATAACTGATTTTTTCAAGTTGTTTTTATGCCATTTCACGCAGCTGAGCAGCACCCCAAAAAACGGGGCATAAACTCCACAAAAAGCTGAAAAACGACTCGGCGGAGTGCCAACGACTTTCCGAGGAGTCAGTTTTTTGTGAGCAGCACAGGAGATTCCGCTGCAAGCGGAACAAGTGATGGGCTGTCATTTCTTTTGT
>JAHEID010000229.1 GCA_024639555.1 Deltaproteobacteria bacterium | reverse complement strand
GCCAGTTTTTTTATAACCTTGTCTCTTGGCGGAAGCAGAAACTCGACACCGAGCAGGGCTCTTTTCCCTGGTGATTTCTTATCCCGGTCATACCAGATGGGCCTTGCCGGGACCTCTATAATTACTTCAGGGTCTTCCGGCAACGTAAAACCGATTTTCAGAATGCGGGGCGGGGTGTCCTGACAGGCAAAAAACAGGTGATAGTTGGCAACCATTATATTTGCAAGGGATAAAGAAAGGCCCATTGGTGAGAAATTTCTTACCTCTCCTTCTACAGGACCCGCCAATACCGCCTCTGTCTTTTCGTGCAGCAGCAGGACGGAAACCGGCAAACTGGTCTTAATTCTTTCAGCGCGCCGTTTATCCAGTTTCATGACTATTCTTTCCTTTCACCCTTCCCGGCCATATACATCATCAAAGCGGACTATGTCATCTTCACCCAGGTAACTGCCGTTCTGCACCTCGATCATTTCAAGGAGGATTACCCCGTCGTTTTCCAGCCTGTGCTTTTGTCCGGAAGAGATATACGTCGACTCATTTTCATGTACTAAAAATGTTTTTTCATCACAGGTTACCTTTGCTGTCCCCTTAACTACAACCCAGTGCTCAGAACGGTGATGGTGCATCTGCAAGGAAAGCTTTGCTCCCGGATTGACACTTATGCGCTTTATTTTATAGCGCGGCTGCTCTTCCAGGACCGTATAGCTGCCCCAGGGCCGATAGACAGTTTTGTGCAACCGGTATTCTTCCTTTTTATCCGCCTTGATACGGTTCACAATTTTCTTTACATCCTGAGCCCGGGAGAGGGGTGCAACCAGTACAGCATCTACAGTTTCAACTACCAATGTATCTTTGAGCCCAATCCCTGCAACTAACCTGTTTTCAGCACGCACAAGACTATTTTGGACATCTTCCAAAACAACATCTCCGTGCACAACATTGCTGTTGCGGTCTTTCTCCGACACATCCCAGAGAGCCTGCCATGACCCTATGTCACTCCAGTCCATATCAACAGGCACGACCGCAATCTTGTCGGACTTCTCCATGAGGGCATAATCTATTGATTCGCAGGCGCAGGCCTCCATGCTCAACTGGTCAAGCCTGAAAAAATGCTCATCATCCTGCCCTGTATCAACAGATTTTTCCATTGATGAGCAGATCTGAGGCGCATATTCCCGCAACTCTGAGACAAATGTCTTGAGAGTGAAGGCGAATATACCGCTATTCCAGAAATAATTCCCTTCGGCAAGATATCTCTCGGCTGTTTCTTTATCCGGTTTTTCAACAAAAGAAAGAACTTCGTTTGTCTCACCTTTTTGGATGTAGCCATAGCCGGTCTCCGGACTGTGCGGAGTAATGCCGAATGTTACAAGTCTTCCTTCTGCGGCCAGCTTCTGAGCCTGCTCCACGCCCTGCAAAAAAGCTTCCTGGTTTCTGATCAAATGGTCTGCCGGCAGCACCAGCATCATGGTATCATCATCATGCTCTTTCAGTACAAATACTGCTGCAGCACATATTGCCGGAGCGGTATCACGTCCAACTGGTTCCAGGATAATATTTACTCTGTCCTGCAGGCCAAGTTCAACAATCTGACTCTGGGTCAAAAAGCGGTGCTCTTCACCTACCACTACCAGAGGTGGCAGCATATTCGGTAAGGCCACAATTCTCTTCATTGTTGCCTGCAGCAGTGAGATATCATCAGTCAGATTGAGTAGCTGCTTTGGATAAAGCTCCCTGGACAAAGGCCAAAGCCTGGTTCCGGTTCCACCGGCAAGTATTACGGGTTGGATTTGTGTCATTATCGTCCTCTATTTTTTTTAGTTAAAGCCTCACTGTCATTGGATATAGCATGTTTCAAAGACTTTTCCTAGGAGCCTTTTCCCCGGAAATCCTCAAGCTCCTAATCCAGCCCAACCAAATCAATTTCACCCCAGGCACCCATCTGCTCCCCACAAATAATGACTACCCCAAGAAGACCTGGGATGGTTCTGGCTACCTCAAGAACATGATTAATATTTTCTTTGCCTCCAGAAGAAGCCTCGTTACCAAGGAGTGTAGCAGCAGCATCTGCCAGGGGAGTTGAAGAGGCAAGTACTGTAACCGAGTCAGCCTGGCCCAGGCTGAGTGAATGGCCCACTGTCCCGGAAGAGGTGCATATACCTAAAGGCATGTGCTCAGGAGCAATTCTGACTCCGACTTTTTGGCTGAGAGGGGATGTGCCTGCAAAGATTGCTGTAGTGCATTCCCGATTTCGCTTTAAAAAAATGTCTCCGCCATTTTCAACCACCACTTCCTCTAACCCGGTTTCAAGAAGATCCCGGCCGACATATTCAGCAATAGCTCCGGCAACAGCAGCCATAGGCCCGACATTTGCAGCAGTTGCAGCCTGCAGCATATCTTTAATTATGGGCGGCGCCAGAGGATCGGGCTTTAAGGGGACAAGAACAGTGAGAAAATCCGGGTGGGACCCAATATAGTTCTCCAGTTGGTTTCGATAACGATGGACAGAGTCATATCCGTCCTTTGCAATATCTCCTGCTGCAAGAATATGCAGGTCTGTCTCCTTGACTGAGACATATGAGGAGACAAGGCCATCGGCCGAAATATTTTTCCGGTAGATACGATCCTGATATGATTCCGGTGAGATTTTTTTTCTTTTTTTGCTGTTCATGGTACAAA
>JAHEID010000102.1 GCA_024639555.1 Deltaproteobacteria bacterium | reverse complement strand
ATTTCTTATGTACCGCATTACTATAAATCGTTATGGGTTTTCAGTCAAAAGAATGGTGCACTTAAATCCGGTGATACAATACCCGCTGATTTATCCTTTACAAAGGAGGAGCAATAGACAATAGTCGGGGCCCTAATGATTTTTTATAGTAATAGAGAAAAAGCAGGAAGATCGCAGCAGGTCCATTCATTAAAATACAAGGCGGGCAATAGCTCTTGAGCTTGCCGAATGAAGTGGGAATAGGGTATAATTTTAACTTTGTAAAAAAAGGACAAAAAAAGCCCTGCAAAAGCAGAGCCTGTTTGTATGTTTTTTTGGTGGTGCCGAAGGGGAGATTTGAACTCCCACAGGGAAACCCCTACTAGACCCTGAACCTAGCGCGTCTACCAATTCCGCCACTTCGGCACACAAGCAGGAGGCAATATTAGTACGGGGGTGAAATTTGTCAAGAGGTTCTTCATCCCTGCAACTGAAATTATTTGACCACCTGCAAGAGAGTGCGGATTACCGGAAAGACAGTATTAAGCTATGGAAATAACATAATCCCATGGAAATTTATAATAACCTCGCTGACATTAAAGAGCCCTTTGCTGACAGCTTTGTCACCATCGGCAACTTTGACGGGGTGCATCTGGGGCATCATATGCTGTTTTCCGAGGTGGTCAGCAGGGCCTATCAAAAGCAGGGTACCAGTGTTGTAGTTACGTTTGAGCCGCATCCCCTGCAGGTGATCCGTCCTGAAATCAGCATAAAGCTTATTTCAAACTACGAACAGAAGGTTGAAATGATCTCGCTTGCCGGCCTCGACGTACTGGTTGTCATCCCGTTTACCAGGGATTTTGCTGCAACCAGTGCGGAAGCCTTTGTTGATGAGGTGCTGATCAGGACTATCGGAGTAAAAGAGCTGGTGGTCGGATATGACTATGCCTTTGGCAGGGGAAGGCAGGGGAACATAGAATTTCTTAAGGAACAGGGGAGGCTGAAGGGTTTTCCTGTCACAGTGGTGGAGCCGTACTATGTTGATGATATGCTGGTAAGCAGCAGCAAGATACGGGAACTGGTGAGCGAGGGAAGGATGATGGATGTCAAGAAACTGCTCGGCCGCAGTTACCAGATCCGGGGTACTGTGCAGGAAGGCAAGAAAAGAGGCGGTCCGGTTGTCGGTTTTAAAACAGCCAATCTGCATTTATCCGAGGAAGACCTCTGCCCGAAACATGGAGTATATGTTACCCAGGTCGTCTATGACGGCAAATGTTACGGCGGGGTCTTGAATATCGGCTATAATCCGACATTCGGCGAAAATCGCTTGTCTGCTGAAACGCATATATTCGATTTCAATCAGGAGATTTACGGCAAAAAGATAAAGATCAACCTGTTGAAATACCTGCGGGGTGAAAAGAAATTTTCCGGTCCAGAAGAGCTGGCCGGCCAGATACGGGAAGATATTCTCCAGGCCAAGGATATTCTGGCCCAAGCCCAGAAAGAATTACTGCTTTCCTGCGAGGAAAAATATAACCGCTGAACAGCCTTTCATTTATATATTATCTGTTTTTCCCTTGCGCATCCGGGTTTCATGTCTATATTGTATGGAAATTTTTTGCGGTATACAGCCAAAATGTGAAGATTTGCCGCCCGTTGGCTGTATGTGACCGGGACCGGGATTAAAAGGCAACTGAAACCGGTTCTCATGCCGGACAACATGAAGCATGTTTGGACCAGATAAAGGCAAAAAACATAGAGCAAGGAAAGTATCCATGTCACAGAACAGCAAGCAGGAAGACCTGAGTAAAGTTATTGCAGAAATGGAGCAGAAGTGTGTTGATAAGCCGGGATCGGTAATGGCACACCATCATCTCGGACTCGTCTATCAGAAGGCCGGGCGTTTTGACGAGGCGGTGGCTGCTCTGGAAAAGGCCATAGAACTTGATCCTTTTTCCGTGGAAAGTCTTATTAATTTGGGTGCGCTTTACTTTGACATGGGCAATATTGAAAAGGCCCAGGCGGTCAACGAGCAGGCACTTAATATCAACCAGGCTTCTGCCCAGGCCCATGCTAATCTCGGTTTGATCTGGCAGAACAGGGGGGAACCGGTAAAGGCTCTGGAATACTACACGGATGCTGTCAGGCATGACCCGAATCTGGTGACTGTGTGGCTTAATATGACCTCGGTCCATCTCATGCTCAGGAACGATGAAAAGGCCCTGGAAGCAGCACAGAAAGCTGCCAAATTGGAGCCTGATTTTCCAATGGCCCAGAATAACCTTGCCGTGGCTTTCTATTATAACGGTGATTATAAGGCGGCCAGAAAACATGCTGAGAAGGCAATAAAGCTCGGGTATGAAGTTGATCTGCGTTTTGTCGATGCCTTAAACCAAGAAATTTCCTGACATGGCCAGAACAACCCTGAAGACCAGGCCCTGGTGTCCTTTCTGTGGCCAGGATGTTGGCAGGCCGCAATATCCAGATAAGCGGAAACTTGGAGAGTTTTCCCTTGGCAGCTGCGAATGCGGAGCGGTTTATGCCAGCGACCCCAGTGGCTTTAATATCGGCGCTGCCATAGTCGAGTGTCTGGTTCATGCCTGTGGCGATAACTGGGAACTGGCCTGGGACCTCCTGCCGGAACAGGACTATCTGACAGGGCGCATTGAAGATTATGACGAGGTGACCCACCAGGTTGTGGAAACCAGGAACCTGGATGGCAGGATAATCCGGGGAGTGCTCTATTTTATCCGTCTGCAGGAAAGTTTGGCAGTCCTGACCGCCAGGACCACAGAGGTAGAAAGTTCTTCAGGGGCCAAACCCGCTGCCTCAGTAAAGAAAATCCAGGATGAAAAGAAAAGGGAGACCAAGAGGGAAAAGAAAAAAGCCAATAAGCACCTTATCAGGGACATGGTGCAAAACAGGGATGCGGACGGTTTGGTGGCCTTGTGTATTGATGATAAGAAAACACTGCGTTTGCTGCAGCGCCAACTCTATGAACCTGATGAAGCAAAGCGCTGGGCCATCGCCAGCTTCATTGGCGAGGTGTGCAGCAGGGTTGCAAGGCGCAAGCCCGGTATGGTGAGTGATCTCTTGCACCTGCTTTTTGAGGCCTGTTCCGATTCAGCCGCGTCCAACTGGGGTGCTGTGGAATCAATCGGCTCCATTATCGCAGCGCGGCCTGACATATACGGCTCTTTTACCCGGCATCTTTTAGCCTATATCGGCGATCCATCAACCCGGACACAGGTGTTATGGGCCCTTGGGACCATTGCTGAAAAGCGGCCGGACCTGGTCAGGAATACCTCTTTTTACCAGCTCATAGGGCTCCTGGACAGCCCCGTTACTGAAGTCAAAGGATATATGGTAAGGCTTTTAGGTCGGCTGCAGGCAAAAGAAGTGGCGGGCAGAATCAGGGTGTTGCAGGACGATACAACGGTGCTGACAATTTATGAAAACGGGCTGCCCCTAAAGACCGACTTAGGAACTCTTGCCAAAGAAGCTATGCAACTGATTGAAGCGTAGCCGGTATATTTGATTTAAGGAGAGAAGTACAAATGGATGAGGAAAATAAAGACATGGTGACGAACCAGGAACCCAGTGAAGCAGAAGATCCGGGCCAGGCTGATTATAATAAGGGAAAGGAGTTGCGTGCGGCAGGTGATGAGGTACAGGCGGCATCATTTTTTCATAATGCCCTGGTCGGATTTGAGCAGAACGGAAATGACCAGGGCGTGGCAAATGCCTCGGACCAGCTTGGAGACATCTGTGCTGTGCGGCAAAACCACGAAAAGGCAATTGCGCATTACCAGCGGGCTTATGCGATATGTGACAAGAAAAATGACATGTTCAGCCTCATTGCCCTGCAAAAAAAAATGGGCGTCTCCCAAAAGGCCCTGAAGCAGTTTGATGAGGCGGTAAAAATTTATCTTAATGTCATAGATATCTATGCAGGTTATAATAATCCCGCCGGCACAGTAAATGCCATGGAGGAGTTGGCAAAACTCTACCTTGAGATGGGGGAACGGCAGAAGTCGGCTGATACGTATAGGACAATCGCTTCAATTCATAAGAATTTTAAACATAACATACAAGCACAGGAATTCATGGACAAGGCGGTGCAGGTCGAACAGGACGCCATTTAAGATTCCAGGAACTGCAGGAAGCAGCCGGCGGGTCTGGTTAGAATATCACGGGGAATTGCAATGTTTACCGGCATAATTCTGGGCAAGGGAAAAGTTGTTGAGAAAAGGTCTTCAGGCAGCGGCATGATTTTAAGCCTTGAGTCTGATTTTGACCTGACCGATCCGGAAGAGGGTGAGTCCATTGCGGTAAACGGTGTCTGTTTGACCGCCAAGAATATCAGCACCAGAGGGTTTACGGTTGATGTTTCCCCTGAGAGTCTGGACCGCACAAACCTTGGCAAACTGTCAGCCGGAAGTAAGGTAAACCTGGAAAGAGCATTGCGTATGAGCGACAGGCTTGGGGGCCACATGGTCAGCGGGCATGTGGATGCAGTGTCAGAGGTTCTGGAACGGCGGCCGGTGGGAGACTTTGTCCAGTTCACTTTCGGGGTTCCGGCGGGGTTGGGTAAATATATTATTGCAAAGGGCTCCATTGCCATCGATGGTACCAGCCTCACCGTGAACAGCTGTGACGATAAAACATTCTCCATCGTGGTTATTCCTCATACCCTGGAGGTAACGCTCCTGGGAACACTGCGGAAAGGGGATTCAGTCAATATTGAGGTTGACCTGATAGGCAAATATGTGGAAAAAATGCTGCAGGCGGACCCAAAAGGCCCCGAAAAATCTCAGGGAGGAATAAATCCGCAATTTCTGGCCAAGCATGGATTTATAAAATAATTGTATTAAAGCAAGGGTATGCATCCTTACTGAAAAGTGTAGGTATCAATTTATGACAGTCTCCAGAATTGAAGAAGTGATTAAAGATATCCAGGCCGGCAAGATGGTCATCCTGGTGGATGACGAGGACCGGGAAAACGAAGGCGATCTGTGCATGGCCGCGGAGTCAGTCACCCCCGAGGCTATTAACTTTATGGCCAAATACGGCCGAGGCCTTATCTGCCTGACCCTTGAGCGGGCCCAGGTAAAAAAACTGAACCTGCCCATGATGGTAGAGAAGAACAAGTCGCCCTTTGAAACGGGTTTCACTGTCAGTATTGAGGCAAGAACCGGGGTGACCACCGGTATTTCAGCTGCAGACAGGGCCAGGACGATCCAGGCGGCGGTTAAAGCGGAGGCAAAGCCTGACGATATTGTAAGCCCGGGGCATATTTTCCCATTGCGTGCCAGAAGGGGTGGCGTACTTGAACGCACAGGCCAGACAGAGGGCTCAGTTGATCTGGCGCGGCTGGCCGGGATGATGCCTGCAGGCGTGATCTGTGAAATAATGAAGGATGACGGGACCATGGCCCGCATGACTGATCTGGAGGTATTCGCAGCCGAACATGGCATGAAGATAGCCACCATCGCTGATCTCGTGGCCTATCGTTTGCGGCGGGACACTCTGGTGCACCGGGCGGTTGAAGCACGATTGCCCTCACATTTCGGGGGTGAATTCAAGGCTATTGTCTATGCCAATGATGTTGATAAGCATGAGCATCTTGCCCTGGTCAGAGGCGAGATCGATCCTGACAAGGAGATCATGGTGCGGGTGCATTCTGAATGTCTCACCGGCGATGTCTTTGGTTCAGACCGCTGTGATTGCGGCAGCCAGCTGCAGGAAGCCATGCGCATGGTTTCTGCGGCAGGCACCGGGGTTATTCTTTACATGCGCCAGGAAGGCCGCGGCATCGGTTTGATTAACAAGCTGAAAGCCTATGCCTTGCAGGATAATGAAGGGCTTGATACAGTGGATGCCAACCTGGAGCTCGGTTTTAAACCGGATTTGCGGGACTACGGCATCGGGGCTCAGATTTTACGGGATTTAGGTGTGCGCAAGATGTGTCTGCTCACCAACAATCCCAAGAAGATCGTGGGGCTTGAAGGCTACGACCTGGAAGTAACCAGGCGTCTGCCCATTGAAGCAAAACCCTTACCGGAGAACATCTCCTATCTGAAGTGCAAAAAGAACAAAATGGGACATCTTCTGGATCTGCCGGAAAACACCGAGATATAATGTTGGTAGATATGGTATAATTGTAGGGTTTATGCATCCTGCTTGGCACGAGGAATATCAGCGCTTGAACAAGGAGAGGAATTGATGGCGACATATATTGAAGGAGATCTGCAGGCAGCAGGGAAGAAGTTTGGCATTATCGTTTCCCGGTTCAATTCGTTTGTTTCGGAAAGGCTTCTTGAGGGGGCGCTGGATACCCTGCTCAGGTCCGGGGCAGAAGACGATGCAATTGATGTGGTCCGGGTACCGGGCGCTTTTGAAATACCGTTGATGGCTCAGAAAATGGCAAAATCGGGCAATTATGATGCTATCATCTGTTTAGGTGCCGTTATTCGAGGAGCCACCTCCCATTACGACCTGGTTGCCAATGAGGCTGCCAAGGGAATTGCCCAGGTTGGCCTTGATTCCGGGCTGCCGACAATCTTCGGGGTTCTCACCACTGACACTATCGAACAGGCCATTGAGAGGGCAGGTTCCAAGGCCGGCAATAAGGGAAGTGAAGCTGCCCTGGCTGCTATTGAGATGATAAACCTGCTCAATCAGATCTAGTCGGGGACCACCGGCATATAAATGGGAATAAGGCGTAAATCCAGGGAACTTGCTCTGCAGGCTTTGTATCAGGGGGAATTGGCCGGACAGGCTGTACTTTTGGATTTCGAAAAATTCTGTTCCCATTTCCAGGTAAACAAGAAAGCCATCCCTTACGCCAAAAAGCTTTTGGACGGTGTGCAGGGGAAAAGGGAAGAAATAAATCTGCTGATCAGCAGGTACGCGGAGAACTGGCGCCTTGAAAGAATGTCGGTAATTGACCGCAATATCCTGCGCCTTGCTGTTTTTGAACTGCACTATCAGGATGATGTCCCAACCAGCGTGGCGATCAACGAAGCAGTTGAAATAGCCAAGCGTTATTCAACGGATGATTCCGGCCCGTTTATCAACGGCATATTGGATGCTTTGGCCAGGGAGGAGATCTCCGGGGCTGAGAACAAGAGGAAGACCGTCTGACTGTAAACGTGACAGAACTATTTTCTTGAATGGCAAAAAAAACTAAAAAGCTGGATGGACCAAGTTTTGCCCAGGAAGCAATTGCCGTTACCGGGCTCTTTGCGGCGGTGTTTCTGCTCCTGTGTCTTGTGAGCTACTCGCTGCCTATCTTAAATGCAGCCTCGTATACGTCGGCATATAACTGGTGCGGTACCATCGGCCACCTCATTGCCTGGGGACTTATGTCCCTGCTTGGCATCAGTTCCTTCTGGTTTGTTATCCTGCTTGTTTTCTTCTCAGTTCAGTTCTTTTCCAGGACCTCTGATTTTGAGCGGCTGCCCTTAATCTTTCTGGGCAGTGTGGGCATTCTGATTGCCAGCAGCAGCCTCCTGGGCATCCTGTATCCTGCTGAAGGAGATTTTATCTCCATAGTGGGGCGCTATTACCCTGCCGGCGGTATGGCCGGAAGCTGGCTGGCGCACTTTCTTAAAACCTATCTCGGCACCCCGGGAGCCGTTCTTTTGCTCCTGCTCCTGCTCATATTCTCCCTCATGCTTTCTGTGCGTTTCTCACCATACTTTGTGGGCAAAAAACTTCTGACAGCAGCTTATGGCCGCATCGGTGAAAGCAATTTTTTGAAAAGCGAGGCCAAACCCAAAAAAGAAAAAAAAGTAAAGGATATTTTTCAGGAACCAAAGATATCAACCTCAATTCCAAGTGTGAACGAACCGGTTAAAATGGAAGAGACGGAGGAAGAGGAAGAGGATTTCCGGGTAACGCCTGTATCTTCGGGCGAATATCGCCTGCCGGGTATAGGCCTGCTGGAAAAAGTGGATGCTGCGGAACATGAGGTAGAGCTGGAGCATTACTATACCGTGAGTAAAAAGCTTGAGGACAAGCTGCGTGATTTTGGTATTTCCGGCAAGGTCGAAGGTATTTCTCCGGGACCGGTTGTCACTACGTATGAGTTTGCACCGGCACCCGGCATCAAGATAACCCGTATCGTCTCCCTGGCAGATGATCTGGCCATGGGGTTGAAGGCGGAAAGCGTCAGGATCGTGGGCTCGATTCCAGGTAAGGCTGCACTGGGAATCGAGATCCCCAACCCGCAAAGGGAGATCGTTTACATCCGGGATATTCTCTCCAGTGAGACATTTAAGAATTCAACTTCCAAGCTGACACTGGGACTGGGCAAGGATGTTGTGGGCCAGCCGGTTGTAACCGACCTGGCCAAAATGCCCCACCTGCTTATTGCCGGTGCCACCGGTTCCGGCAAGAGTGTCGGTATCAATTCCATTATATGTTCTATTCTTTTTAAATCCACACCGGATGAAGTGCGTTTCCTGCTCATCGATCCGAAGCGCATTGAGCTCTCAGGGTATGAAGATATCCCCCACCTGCTGCACCCGGTGGTCGTTGATCCGAAAATGGCGAACAGGGCCCTGCAGTGGGCGGTGCGTGAAATGGAACGCCGCTATATGCTGCTTGATGAGATGCGCGTTAAGAGCTTTGCCTCGTATAATCAGGTGGCAGAGGAAAAGCTGCCGCTCATTGTTATCGTGGTCGA
>JAHEID010000101.1 GCA_024639555.1 Deltaproteobacteria bacterium | reverse complement strand
TACTTTTTTATCAGTAAAGCGCTGCAGAAAAAGCAGCAGTGACTCTTCGTCCATACCCCTGTCAAAGCCAAAAACTATTGAATGCGGTGGTGCGTTTTTCTTTGGGCCTGTTTTCTTACTGTTATTCATAGTTCATCCATCAGTACAAGAGTGTTTTACAGCAGCTTCCATATGACCTTTCGGGAACGGGGGCCGTCAAATTCACAGAAGAAAATTTTCTGCCAGGTGCCGAGAACCAACCTCCCGTTCTCTATGAAAACTGTGACCGAACTGCCCATGAGCGATGCCATGATATGGGCCGGCGAGTTGCCTTCCATATGTCTGTAAGGATGGTCAAACGGGATAATCTTCTTGAGAACGGCCACAATGTCATCCTGGACTGCAGGGTCTGCACCTTCATTTATGGTCAGTCCTGCAGTGGTATGAGGATTGTATATATAGCAGACAGCGTTCTGTATACCGGATTGGGCAACTTCGTTCTGCACCTGGCTGGTGATATCCACAAATTCCATCCTGCTGCCTGTTGAAACTGAAAAGGTTCCTGTTCCCATTCCAGGTATTCCCTCCTGTTATGATTTTACACGCCTGCCCGTTATAACACCCTTTAAGCAATACTTAACTTCATACTATTTCTGTTTTTCCGAATCTATTCCTTTTCAAACCAAGGTGTCAACCGGTTTGTCCTCATGCCAGTTTGATCGGGTGCACCCCGGTGCCTAAAAGAAACTGGACAAATTCAGACAATTTTGTAATATTTTCTTTTATGGTATAAACAAATTTGAAATATATTGATCTGTGAACTGCTCGCATATCTGTATCAAATACTTTCCTATCTTGAAGCCAACTCACTTAAATGACAATTAAAAAGAAAAATGACCCAGCCGGACAAAGAAATAATAAATAAGGAACTGGAGGACATAACCTGCCTGTATGAGGTGACAAAGGTGCTCGCGTCATCCACTGACCTGCGTGACAGCCTGTCGGATATAATGCAAATTCTTTCTGTGCGCAAAAACATGCATAACGGCACGGTTTCCATTATCAACCCACTTACAGGGCAACTGGAAATTGAGGTGGCGCATGGCATGTCGGTTGCAGCCAGAAAAAGGGGTAAATACAAGATCGGGGAAGGCATAACAGGGAGAGTAGTTGCCACGGGCCAGCCAATCGTCATCCCTCATATCGGCGAAGAAACCCAATTCTTGAACCGGACCCGTACGCGCGGCGATATCAGCAAACAACAGAACTCCTTTCTCTGCGTGCCCATCAAGCATGACAAGCGCACCCTGGGGGCCCTGAGCATAGACCTGGAATATAAGGAGGACCTGAATTACGAGGACGATCTGCGTTACCTTGCCATTGTAAGCGGCCTCATTGCCCAGACTGCCCTGCGTGTGCAGGCGGAAAAAGAGGACCGGGAACGGTTGACCCAGGAGAACATTGAACTCAAGAAAGAGCTGTCAGAAAAGTACCGGGTCGCAAACATCATAGGCAACAGCAGCCGCATGCAGGAAATGTTTGAAATGCTGCACCGGGTTGCGGATTCCAATGCCACAGTTCTCTTGCGCGGCGAGTCCGGGACCGGCAAAACACTGGTGGCCAGGGCCCTGCACTACAACAGCAGCAGGGCCAAAAAGCCGTTCATTGTGGTCAACTGTTCCGCGCTGCCGGAAACGCTGCTTGAAAGTGAGCTCTTCGGTCACGAAAAAGGGGCCTTTACCGGCGCCCATGGCATGAAGAAAGGGCGTTTTGAACTTGCCGAAGGCGGCACCCTGTTTCTCGATGAAATCGGTGAGTTAAGCCATTCGGTGCAGGTAAAGCTTCTACAGGTTGTGCAGGATCGTGAGTTTCAACGGTTGGGGGGTATCAGTCCCATCAAGTGTAATGTACGGCTGGTGGCTGCCACCAACCGTGATCTGGAAAAAGCTGTGGCAGACAAGCATTTTCGTGAAGATCTTTATTACCGCCTCAATGTTTTCCCCATTTATCTGCCACCCCTGAGAGAAAGAAGGACAGACATCCTTTTGCTGACAGAGTATTTCCTCAAGAAATATAACGAGGAAAATTCCAAGGAGATCCGGCGTATTTCTACTCCTGCCATTGATCTCCTCCTGCAGTACCACTGGCCCGGTAATGTCCGTGAACTGCAGAACTGTATCGAGAGGGCGGTTCTCATCTGCGACGAGGAGTCAATCAAGAGTTTTCACCTGCCTCCCAGTTTGCAGACCTCGGAGAGCGTTAACTCGAAACAGGCCATGTCCCTGGCAGGTGCGGTGGAGAACTTTGAGAGGGAGTTGATAATCGAGGCCCTGAAAAGAACCGGCGGCAACCAGACCAAGGCTGCACAGGAACTCGATACCAGCTTGCGTATCATCAACTACAAGATCCATCAGTACGGCATTGAAGCCAAGAAATTTAAGGTTAAAAAGTAAGGGGCATCAAATACAAGATCCATCAGTACGAAATAGATCCTTTTCAGATTACGTTCATTTTCTTTACTTGCATAAAGAAAACGAACCAAAAGAAAGTGCAGCCGATCACTCGCCGTTTCACTGCTGGTCCGACTTCGCCGGACTGCCCTGTGCTGCTCACAAAGAATGGGCGACATCGGAATGTCGCTTCGCTCGGCCGAGTCGCTTGTCCATTCTTTGCTTCACTGCTCGGCTGCGTGATATGGCAAAAATCAAATTTTTAGATTGTGAGCCCATTCTGTGCCGCTGAGCATCGCAGCTGTTGACGGTAAATGACGCTGGACCTGTTTGAACCGCCGCAGGCGGTAAGTTTTCAGCGTCCCGTCAACAACGAGAAGTACCCCTCAAGGGGGTATAAACTACAGGCAGCCCGAAGGGCCGGGACAGCCGGGTGCCCTTTTCTTGCTCCTTCTTTTGCACCCTGAAGGGTCATAAACCCTTCAGGGTATAAAGGCAAGCTGTCAATCGTCAGCAGTGTCGTATGCTGACAAAAGAAGGATGTATTTAATATAAAGGATCGTATAACGACACTACTAGTGCAAAATAAAGAAGGCCCGGAGAGTCTCACTCACCGGGCCTTTTGTTTTATTTTTCTTCTTTATGAAAATTATTAATAAATATTCAGATAGTT
This sequence comes from Deltaproteobacteria bacterium, assembly GCA_024639555.1. Lineage (GTDB taxonomy): Bacteria > Desulfobacterota > Desulfobulbia > Desulfobulbales > BM004 > BM004. The sequence goes on along the minus strand of JAHEID010000101.1, from coordinate 5,598 downwards.
ATCAACTTCCCAGTCGGTAACGGCTATCCTGTAGCTATCCCACTCTGCTTCCTTGGCAGCTATATATCTGTCTAAGATATGCCCTCCCAGGGTTTCCTTGGCTATGGGGTTTTTCTTCAACGCGTCAATGGCCTCTTTCAGGTTGGCCGGCATGCTAACTATCTTTGCTTTTTTCATATCTTGAGCAGACATACCATAAATGTCTTTATCCACTGAAGCAGGAGGAGTCAGCTTGTTCTTGATGCCGTCCAGGCCAGAATTCATCATCATGGCAAAGGCAAGGTATGGGTTACAGGTGGGATCCGGGCAGCGCACCTCAACCCTGGTGCTCATGCCACGGGCTGCAGGAATTCTCAGCATGGCGCTGCGGTTTGGTCCGGACCAGGCAACATACACCGGTGCCTCATAACCGGGCACCAGACGCTTGTAAGAGTTAACCAAAGGATTGGTAACGGCTGCAAAACCTCTGGCATTTTTGATAATTCCGGCAATATACTGATAGGCTGTTTTACTCAAACCCATCTTGTCTTTCTTATTTTCAAAAGCATTCTCACCCTTACCAGTAAATAACGACTGGTTGGTGTGCATTCCGGAACCATTGATGCCGAAAACAGGCTTGGGCATGAAGGTGGCATGCAGGCCGTATTTCTTGGCAATAGTCTTGACCACCCACTTGAAGGTCGTGGTATTGTCAGCAGCAGTTACTGCGTCGGCATACTTGAAGTTGATCTCATGCTGGCCCTCCGCAACTTCGTGATGGGAGGCCTCGATCTCAAAGCCCATTACCTCAAGGGTCTCGATTATCTCTCGACGGCAGTCGATACCTTCATCATCCGCATCAACACTGAAGTAACCGGCATTATCATGGGTTTCAGTGGTGGCAACTCCATTTTCATCCTTGTTGAACAGGAAGAACTCTGCCTCGGTTCCCACATTCATGGTGTAGCCCATTTTCTTTGCTTCGGCCATGACCCGTTTCAGGTTGCCTCTGGGGCAGCCAACAAACGGCGTACCGTCCGGCAGGTAAATATCACAAATAATCCTGGCTGCTGCCCTGCCTTCCTTTTTCCGCCAGGGTAATACCGTAAAGGTATCGAAATCCGGCTTCAAGTACATGTCAGACTCGTTGATGCGGGCAAAGCCGTCAATGGAGGAGCCGTCGAACATCATTTTGCCGTCCAGGGCCTTATCAATCTGGCTTTTAGGAATGGCCACATTTTTCATGAACCCAAAAATGTCGACAAACTGCAGCCGAAAGAACTCAACATTCTCATCCTTAATGATTTTCTTAATTTGTGCCTTAGTCATTTTTTGTCTCCTTTATAGGTATGGTTAAATTATTCTTGTTTCTGGAACAGAAAATTCTTCAGATTATTTTTGTTATCCTGTTGCCTTCCTCTTTTCCTCTTATACGTCTGAGACTGCATAAAGCAATCCCTGTTGCAGTTCGTCATTAAAGGCAGGGTCTTCGATCTTTTTACCGTCATGGTCCAGTACATAAAATACATCTACGATCTGGTCTGCCTTGGAGCTAATCCTGGCCCGGTAAATACTTATGCCAAAATCAGACAGGGTTTTTGTTATAGCATAGAGTATGCCGATTCTGTCCTCGGAAAACACCTCGATAACCGTATAAAGCTCTGATTCCCCGTTATTAATGGTCACCTTTGCAGCGAGGCGTTGTTGCGTTCCTTGCGGTTTGCTTCTCAGCGGTGCCAGCTTCCTGTTCAGGCGATGCTCAAGTCCCAAGCGCTGGTTAATCGCCAGGTGCAGTTCACTTTCCAGGGCCGTCCAATCCTGCCAATCATAGGTTTCCGATATTGCAGAGGAAACCTCAATTGTATCAACCGCAGTACCATCAGCCCAGGTGAATATCTTTGCGGCCAGCACGTTCATGTTGTGCAGTGCAAGCACGCCGAAAATTCTGGCCAACAACCCGGGCCGGTCCTTGGTCATGACTAAAATGGTCCAGGACTCCTGGCTTTGCCTGTGGGCAAAAAGTATATCCTGCCTGCCCAGGTTTTTTGCGTTGGTGATATGCTCCACTATAACCTCAGGCGGGAAACTGAGTAAATAGTCATCGGAAAAAAGATCAAAATTTATTTTCCCATCCGGGAGAAGTTCGGCAACCTTTTCGCGAATCCATTGCGCTCCAAGTTCTGCACCGCGGGTCTGTTCCTGCCCGGAAAGGTCTTTCCTGTCAAGCAGCAGGGCAAGCTTCAAGTACAGTTCCAGCAGTAGGGCTGCCTTCCAGTCATTCCAGACCGTTGGGCCCGTTGCCCTGGCATCGGCTATGGTCAGAAGATAAAGCATGGAAAGTTTTTCAGGCGTCTGTATCCGGCTGGCACAGCGCATAATCATCTCTTCGTCCTCTAGATCGCGCCGCAGAGCAGTATGTGACAGAAACAGGTGATTACGGACCAGGAAGTCGAGGGTCTCGAGATCATCTGCTTCGAGTCCGAGCCTTGCCCCGACCTGGCTGGACAGATCAGCCCCTCTATCCGCATGGCCATGGCCGAAACCCTTGCCGACATCATGGAGCATGCCCGCCATAAACAAAATATGGGGTGAACTTACAACTTTATAAATAGTGGGTTCTTCTTCCTTTAATTTTTCCAGTTCGCCGATAGTCTGGAGGAGATGGCGGTCTACAGTAAAAACATGATACACATCATGCTGTGCCAGGGATTCCACCATGACAAACTCGGGAATATAGGTGCTCAAGAAACCTGTATCGAGCATTTCTTCCACTACTCTGAAAGATTCGGGTGCAGAAAGAATTGCCAGAAAAAGTTTTGCATTTCTGCGGGAATGACGCAGCTTGTCATCCACCAGGTGCAAGTTGGCAGTTATGGTTTTGCGTGTTCGGAAATGCAGGGGCTTGCCGGTCTTGGATGATTGATAAAAAAGGCGCATGAAGAGCTTCGGTTTGCTCCGGATTAGTTCAGCATTTTCCAGGTGGATCTTGTTGTGCCGAAGCTCTATGCCCGGCTCAAGATTTTTTGCTGCCTTATCGTCATCTGCCCTGCCCAGCACCTCCTCCACATGTTCAAAAAAGAGATCCGTGGTTACGGATATCGTCTGCATATGTCCATAAACTTCACGCATGAAATGTTCTACGGCAAGCATGTTCTTTTCATTGGTAAAACCAAAGGCCTGCGCCATTTCCTCCTGATGTTCAAAGAAAAGCTGATCGTTTTTGCGGCCGCTCAAATAATGCAGCCTGTTGCGAATACGGATCAGGTAATCCTGGGCCTCTTCAAACTTCTTAAACTCCTCCAGGGAGAGAAGGCCCGCCTGCCGCATTGCCGGCAGGTCCTTCAGGCCGAAAACAACCTGGCCCGTCCACACCATGGATTGGATATCACGAAACCCGCCGCAGCTCTCCTTTATATGCGGTTCAAGAAGGTAGGTATGCCGGCCGTATTGGTTTCCCCGTATAACACGCTGCTCGAGCATACCATCGAGAAACTCCTGTCTTTTGCCTTCGGCATAGGCAGATTTGTACATTTCTGTAAGTTGCGTAAATAGCGAAGAAGAGCCTGCAATAAACCTCACATCAAGCATTGCTACCCTGAAAAAGAAGTCCTCGGCCGCATCGGCCATGCACTCTTCAAGCGTACGGACAGCATGCCCCACCTCAAGCCCGGTATCCCAAAGCGGATAGAGAATCGCCTCAACAAGACTGCTCAATTCATCCTTTTGGGCGGGATCATAGAGGAGCATCAGGTCAATATCCGAGAACGGGTAAAGCTCCTGTCTGCCGTAGCCGCCCAGGGCCACCAAGGTAAAGCCTTCACCGGCGGGAACACTCTTCTCAAAACTGCTTGCAAGGTGATGATCAATAAAATCTGAATGCTTGCGCACCAAGGCGTAGCCACTGATACCCTGCTGCCAATAGGCATCAAGGGCCTGTCGCCGTACCTGGAGTCCGGTAAAATCCTGTGGTTCTAGGTTAGTATGCATTATTCCTGAAAGACCGTGTATGTCTCCAGTTCGATCATATGATGAAAAGGGTGTACCGTTCTTCACGAATCAGGTCATATAAAAGTTTTATATGGCTTCCTCGCCCTTTTCACCTGTCCTGACCCTGATAACCTCGTCAACAGGCAGAACAAAAATCTTACCATCGCCTATCTTGCCGGTTTTTGCAGCCTTACATATTGTTTCAATTACTTCATCCACCTGGGGAGAATCAATAATAATTTCAAGTTTTACCTTGGGGATAAAATCAACTATGTATTCTGCCCCACGGTAGATCTCCTTGTGCCCCTTCTGGCGGCCGTAGCCCTTGACCTCTGAAATTGTCATGCCCTTGATGCCTATACCATTCAAGGCCTCTTTGACATCATCCAGCTTGAACGGCTTTATAATTGCTTCAATTTTTTTCATGACATGCTCCTTTTAAAAAAGGTGTTTGGGAAAATGTTTAATATTTTCATGGGTTATACTTATTCATCTTACCCGATCCTATTAAATGGTATAGCCGACCTCGCTGTGTTCTGCCAGGTCCAGGCCCCGTAGTTCTGCGTCAATATCTACGCGCAACCCGACCATTACATCGATAACCTTGAGAATAACAAATGTCACGACCATGGAGTAAATAATTGTGGCAAATGCGCCGTAGGCCTGCACTGCAAAAAGCTTGGGGTTGCCGAAGAACAGCCCGTCGGCTCCGCCGGGATTCCAGGCTGTACTGGCAAGTAGGCCCGTAGCAAGGGCGCCCCACAATCCACCGATACCATGCACGGCAACAACATCCAGGGCGTCATCATAACCGAGTCTGCCCTTAAGCAGAACGGCAATGTAACAGATGACTCCCGCTACCAGACCAATAAGAATTGCTGAAACAGGACTGACAAATCCTGCTGCCGGGGTAATGGCAACAAGCCCGGCAACCGCCCCGGAAGCAGCACCCAGGGTTGTGGGCCTGCCTTGGATCATCCATTCAGCAATTACCCATGACAAAGCAGCAGTTCCTGCCGCCACCTGGGTTGTAAAAAAGGCCAGGGTTGCAATATCTCCTGCCGCAAGTGCACTGCCTGCATTAAAACCGAACCAGCCAAACCAGAGTATGGATGCTCCAAGAATGGTCATGGACAGGTTATGGGGATGAAAAGCTTCTTTGCCGAACCCTCTACGCTTGCCGATAACAATTGCGGCAACAAGGGCCGCAGCTCCTGAATTAATATGGATAACGGTTCCACCGGCAAAATCGAGTGCTCCATGGCCACCAATCCAGCCGCCGCCCCAGACCCAGTGACAGACAGGCAAATAGACCAGGGTGCTCCAAAGGACGGTAAATAAAAGGTACGCCGAAAATTTCATGCGCTCAGCAAAAGCACCGGTAATCAAGGCCGGTGTGATTATCGCAAACATCATCTGAAAGGCGACAAATAAAAGATCCGGTATGGTGTCAGAATAAGGCCCCGGACTTAGACTCACACCTTTTAAAAAGGCCCAGTCAAGGTTGCCGATAAATCCTCCGACATCCGGGCCAAAAGCGAGAGAGTACCCAAAAAACACCCAGGTAAGTGATATGAGTCCCAAGCTAATAAAACTCTGCATAATGGTTGTTAGGACATTTTTGGACCGCAC
>JAHEID010000100.1 GCA_024639555.1 Deltaproteobacteria bacterium | reverse complement strand
ACCAGGCGCGATCATGGCACAGATTAAAAAGGCAACGATCGGGAAAATGACCTTTTCCTTTTTGGAAACCACCCGAGGCGGCTTCATGTGAATTTTTCGTTCCTCCTCAGTGGTAAACAGGTACATGATAGGTGGCTGGATAACCGGGACCAGGGCCATGTAAGAGTATGCAGCAATGGCGATGGGCCCGAGGAGTTCCGGGGCCAGCATGGAGGAGAGGAATATGGCGGTCGGGCCGTCAGCCCCACCAATGATGCCGATGGAACCGGCTTGGGCAGGGGTAAAGCCGAGGTACAGGGATCCCAGAAAAGTCAGGAATATGCCTATCTGGGCTGCTGCACCAAGGAGTATCAGCTTGGGGTTCGAAAGCATGGTCGAAAAATCGGTCATTGCCCCTATGCCAAGAAAGATAAGAGGCGGGTAGATGCCCTTTGTCACCCCGAAATAGAGGTAGTACAGAACACTACCCTGGTCATAGACCCCCAGGATCATGCCCTTGATGGGGGGTACATTTCCTACAATAATACCAAGGCCGATGGGAATAAGCAGCAGAGGTTCATAGTCCTTCGCCACAGCCAGGTAAATGAACAGCACCCCGATGAGGATCATGACCGCATTGCCGATTTCCAGGTGGGCGAAACCTGTATTATGCAGAAAATTCTCAAAACTCACAGAATTTCTCCATTTGGTTATCCAATAATAATTAATTTTTCACCCTGGCTGACAACATCACCATCGCGCACAAGGATATGTTTGACAATACCGTCACGGGTTGCGGGAAGTTTGTTCTCAAGCTTCATTGCTTCCATAATAAGCAGTTTCTGACCTGTTGTGACTTTATCACCTTCCCGGACAAGGATGGCTTTTATCTGTCCTGGCATGGGTGCAATGACGCCATCGCCTGAAACCGTGGTGGGCGGGGCTGCTGCCGAGGCTGCTTTCGGTCCGGGTACCTGCTTAGGCACGGACTTTGGTACAGACTCGGGCAGGACAAGCCTCTGGATCTGGTCGATGGAAACAGTATGTTCCTGACCATTGACTTCGACAAGGGCTTCATGGTCAGTGACCTTTTTAACAATCACTTCATAGCTGTTGTTGTTTATGGACAGGTCATATTTTCGCATTATGGCATTCTCCTCAGCTTCTGCGGTCAGGAAGATGGCTGCGTACTGCAAGGCCTCTCATCCTGCTAGCCGTCAACCAGGCCGATTCGCGGTCCTCATAGCGCTTCCAGGTAATTTTTTCATAGTTGGAGCCGCTCGTCTGGTCAAGGTGCAGGGCAACCGCTATGGCTAACAGCAGTTCAGATTCTTTTGGGCCAACTGGTTCGAGTTCCTGTTCTTCTTGTTTACTTTTCCTGCCGGCTTGTAGTGTTTGAGGCAGGTTCAGGATTTTTGGCAGCAAGGCAATATAGATGCTGATAAAGGAGAGCCCGGCAAAAACGATCAGCATGCCCATGATGCTGAACGTTATATAGTTGTGGCCATTTTCGAAAAGATTGGAAAAACTGATGTGGTCAAATGAAAAACCCATTTTCACTCCCATGTTGCGGTCTTTAACAGCTTTTCTGCATTAATTATTTACTCAATATCATACCATGATAAGGAAGTCAAAGATTGAACCGATTCGATTAAGCTAATCGATAATAATAACAATAATTTTAAACTATTGGCATTAATTACTATACGCGGATTACAAGTCCTGACATTGTAAAATCATGTTCCGTAAAAGACCCTAATCCCTCCTGCGGGTTAGTTTCGAAAAAGATTGTGCTTTGCAGCCAGCAAAACCATGCTAAATTGCAAAGTTTATAGTATCATAATACATTGTAATTGTAGGACACTTTCTTCAAGATGCAGGATTTCATTAAAGCATGAACTGTCTGACTTCTTACCATATGGGAACACTATAATAAAGGGCTGTTGGCATGGCTGTAAACCGTGATGATAAAGGACTAAAAGCAGCAATTTTTAGCAGGTTGAGCAGGGGAGAGTTCAGGAAGGCCTGGGACGGCATCATTGGCATGGCCAGAAAAACCCTGACAAAAAGAGAGGTGCTTGACCCGCGCTATGAAAACAGAGATCATCTGCAGCACCTGATCCATGATTGCATTTACTCCAAGGGGGGAGATGTCTCTGCCCGGGCCAGGACAGTAGAACTTGGTGCTGTTTACCTGCAGCTTTCGGAGAAAGGCAGGGAAACATTTCATGATATTCTCGCCCATGATTTTGACATTGACCGGCAGATACTGGCTGAAAAGATCAAGATGCTGGAAAAGGCCCAAAACCAGAAAGAAGCAATCACTGCTGAAATAGAATTGAAAAACGCACTTACCCCGCCAAGAATCATTCTTCTGACGCAGTTTTCCTCCCTGCCGAACGGTTTGAAGCTGTTGATTGATATGCGGGCCATCCTCCTAGCCAGGGCCAGGGAGGACCAGAGACTTTGTAAGCTTTCCCTTGATATTAAGGAGCTATTGGGGACATGGTTTGATATCGGCATGCTTGACCTGCAGGAAATCACCTGGAATTCACCGGCCGCCCTGCTTGAGAAACTTATTGAATACGAGGCGGTCCATGAGATCCGGTCGTGGGGTGATCTCCGCAGCAGGCTTGATTCGGATCGGCTCTGCTTTGCCTTTTTTCACAATAAGATGCCATCGGAACCATTGATATTCGTGGAAGTGGCCCTGGTCAACAAGCTGAGCGTCAACATCCAGGATCTGCTGAATAAAGAAGATGAAAAAATTGATCCGGAACTTGCCAGTACCGCTATTTTTTATTCGATCTCCAATACACAGCCGGGTCTGGCTGGTATAAACCTTGGCAATTTTCTAATTAAAACCGTGGTGCAGGAACTCTCAAATCAGTTTGATACCTTGAAACATTTTGCCACCCTCTCCCCCCTGCCCGGATTAAAACAATGGCTTGGTCCCCGGCTTGCCGATGGAGATGAAGAAGTGTTGAGGCCCAAGGAGATCGCCACTCTCAAGGAACGCTTTGCCTGTGAAAATGCAGCCCTGCATTTGTCAGAAATCCTGACAAATGACTGGTACCGGGACAGCAATACCGCAGAACTCGTCAAGCCCATTCTCACCAGGCTGTGTGCGCAATATCTCCTTGAAGAGAGAAAGGGAAACGAGGCAATAGACCCGGTTGCCAACTTTCACCTGTCAAACGGGGCGAGGCTGGAAAGGATAAACTGGCTGGCAGACCTTTCAGAAATAGGTATGAAGCGCTCCTATGGTATTATGGTCAATTATTACTATGAACTCGCAGACATTGAGAAGAATCATGAAGAATATGAGACCAAGACCCATATCGTTGCCAGCCGGGGAGTGAAGTCTCTTTTAAAATGAAGGCAACAAGCCTCTATCAGGAATTCGAATTTATAAAACAACTCTTTAAAAGCCAATTTGATATTTGTTTTTTGGGCCCCATCCTGTCCTGCTGAGCATCGCAGTTGTTGAGGGAATAGACGCTGGACCTGTTTGAGGCACCTCCTAGCGGGGTTCTAAGCCGAGTCCTTTTGCAACTTTTTACTGTGTCGCCCGGTTGCGTGAAATGGTTTTTAAAAGCGGATCCGTTGATATTAGCCAGGATCAAACTCAGGGCGAAATCACGCAGAGAATATCATTTTTCGCCACATGATCACCCACACCAAGGTTGATCTTTGTGATGGTACCGCTGATCGGCGCGGGAAGAGCATTTTCCATTTTCATTGCCTCAAGGATCAGGACAGTTTCCCCTTCGTTTACCGTGTCGCCTTCTTTTTTGTCAATCCCGACAATCATGCCCGGCATGGGCGCGATGAGCGGTGTGCCCCCACTGACATCAACAGCAGCCTTGGCAGGTTCTTTAACCGCAGAAGTTTCTGCAGGCTTGGCAGGACTTGGAACTGGAGGAGAAACCCGAGCCTGCCTGGGAGAAGCAGACTGCCTGGGGGCAGTCTCCCTGGCATAACTTATATTGGGTGGCCCCCCGGTATCTTCAACCTCAACCTCAAAATATTCGCCATCAACCAGCACGTTGAATTTCCGCAGATTCTCTCCCATGACAGGGACAGGTTTCTCCTTTTTTGCCACAAGTTTTCCGGCTTTTGCCATGGCAAGCAGCTCTTGTTCGGCTTTTACATCATCCATGGTACGCGGTTTGGCTTCCGGCGGCACGGGTTCCAGGCCGTATTTCCATTTCAGGAATTTTTTACCGGTTACCGGATAAAGGGCATAGATCAATACATCATCAATATCTTTGGCTAGATCTTTTATTTCTTCCTTGGCCTTGTCCAGCTCAGGCTCCAAAACTTCAGCGGGCCGGCAGGTAATCGGTTCTTCCCCCCTTGGATAACCTTTTAAGGCTTTCTGCTGCACTTCCGGATTGATAGGCACAGCTGTTTTGCCGTATAAACCGTAACACAGGTCTTTTACCTGGCCGGTAATCATCTTATAGCGTTCATCCCCCTCATCAAACAGCACGTTGTTGACTGTCTGGGTGCCGACTATCTGGCTGGTAGGCGTAACCAGGGGGATCTGGCCGAGATCTTTTCTGACCCTGGGAAGTTCGGCATAGACCTTGTCGATTTTATCCAGGGCGTCCATTTCCCGTAACTGGTTCACCAGGTTTGACAGCATGCCACCCGGTGTCTGGTGGAGCAGCACGTTGATGTCGATGATAGACATCTTGTTGTCAGCCAGCAGGTGCCTGTATTTGGGCACGATCTCTTTTTCGAAAATTTCATTGATCTTGGCCAGAAGGTTAATATCGAAGCCTGTATCCCTGTTGGTGCCGAGCAGGGCCATAACCATAGGTTCAACAGCAGGATGTGATGTCCGGTAAGCATAGGGGGACATGCATGTGTCAACTATATCGACTCCCGCCTCAATTGCCTTGAGGTGTGTCATGGGGGCCATACCGGATGTGAAGTGGCTGTGCAGGTGGAGCGGCGGTTTTACCGCCTGTTTCAATGCCTTGAAAAGAGGGAAGGCATCGTAGGGGGCCATGAGACCGGCCATGTCTTTGACGCAGATACTGTCAGCACCCATTGCCTCCAGCTTTTTAGCCTTGGAGACGTAGTAGTCCAGGTTGTATACATCGCCACCCATACGGGGCTCGGTCATCGAATAGCAGATGCATCCCTGGAAGTGCTTGCCGGCTTTTTTTATGCCTTTGACAACGGTTTCAAAATTGCGGTAATCATTCAGGGCATCAAAGGTCCTGAATACATCCATGCCGTTAGCAGCTGCCCGCTCCACAAAGGCCTCGGCAACATCATCTGCATAATTGCGGTATCCCACAAGGTTCTGGGCACGAAGCAGCATGGAAAACGGGGTTTTTGGGGCATATTTTTTAAGCGTCCTGATCCTTTCCCAGGGATCTTCATTCAAAAAGCGGTGCATGGCGTCAAAAGTGGCGCCACCCCATGTTTCCAAGGCCCAGAAACCAACTTCATCCATCAACTCGGCAACCGGGATCATGTCCTCGGTTCTGCCCCTGGTGGCAAAGAGAGACTGGTGGCCGTCACGCAGGGTCAAATCCATAACCTTGACCGGGTTTTTGGCCTTTGGCCGGTCCTTGTTGTAATCCATCTTGGTGTTTTCTACGCTAATATCGCTGCTCATAGTTTTCTTCCTATAAAAAAAATATTACCCTTTCCAACCTGGGAAAAGTCGCATTTGTGCCATGCTGCGCAACATCATCTGGGACTGGCGGCCGCTGAAATTCCAGAAGCCTTCTGGAGCTTGGAGGGCAGGACTGCCTGTAAGCAGCCCGGACTGAACAGTTCCTTCTTCAGCCTGCAGGTAATACAGAACCGCTGTTATGGCGGCTATTTTCTTATTGTCGTCTTCCATTGGAAGGTCGGACCCAAAACATTTAATTGCCCAACTGGACATATATTGTATATTCCGTGTCCTTACCGGTAATCGAGTCGATTCTGTCTTCGAGGATTTTTCGTTCATGGCTGTTGAGCCACTTGTTCCAATCATCAAGGGACTGCCAGGTGCTGATCACCAGATATTCGCCCGGCCTGTCAATACATTTTAGGGACTCGCCGCTGATGTAACCAGGTTGTCTCATGGCGTGGGTCCTTAATTCAACGATTAAGGGCCGTACAACTGATGCCACCTTTTGTCCAATAGAACGCTTAATTAAAATTTTTACAGCCATATTTGCCCTCCAGGTGCTGAAATGTCCTGGGTAAGTCCTATAAAGGAATATTGCCATGCTTTTTCATGGGGTTGGTGTCACGCTTGTTCTTCAACAGCTGCAGGGCTTTGATAATTCTGAAACGGGTCATTGACGGTTCAATGATATCATCAATATAGCCCCGCTTAGCTGCCACGAACGGATTGACCACCGCTTCAGCATATTCCTGCTCTTTCTGTTCCAGATATACCTGGGGATCACCACTTTTTTGGGCTTCGCGGCCATAGAGTACTTCGACAGCACCCTTGGCGCCCATTACAGCAATTTCGGCTGTGGGCCAGGCATAATTGATGTCACCCCGCAAATGCTTGGAAGACATGACGCAGTAGGCGCCTCCATAGGCCTTGCGGGTAATGACCGTAACTTTAGGAATCGTGGCTTCTGCAAAGGCATAGAGCATTTTTGCACCGTTCCTGATAACGCCTCCGTATTCCTGCACTGTGCCGGGAAGAAAACCAGGCACATCGACAAAGGTCACCACCGGGATATTAAAACAGTCGCAGAAACGCACAAACCTGGCTCCCTTCACCGACGAATCGATATCAAGCACGCCGGCCAGAAATTCCGGCTGGTTGGCTACGATGCCGACAGGATAACCATCGTAGCGTGCAAAGCCGATGACCAGGTTCGGGGCAAATTCTGACATGATTTCCAGGAAATCACCATTATCAACGGTCCGGCTGATAACCTCTTTCATATCATACGACAGGTTGGGGTTGTCCGGAATAATCTGGTTGAGAAATTCATCAGCCCTTTCAGGGGAATCATCAGTTTCAACAAACGGCGGACTTTCCATGTTGTTTTGCGGCATATAGGAAAGAAGTTTCCTGATATATTCAATGGCGTCAGCTCCGGATTCGGCCGCATAGTGAATGACACCGCTTTTGCTGGCATGAACGGTGGCGCCGCCAAGTTCTTCAACCGTTACATCTTCATGGGTCACTGATTTCACCACCTTGGGACCGGTAAGAAACATATAGCTGTTGTTTTTGACCATGATGGAAAAATCCGTCAGGGCCGGAGAATAAACCGCGCCACCGGCACAGGGGCCGAAAATCGCAGAAATTTGCGGAATTACCCCTGAACTCATGACATTGCGCAGGAAGATATCCGTGTAACCGGCCAGGCTCTCGATGCCTTCCTGGATTCTGGCGCCACCTGAATCATTGAGGCCGATTACCGGCGCACCGTTTCTCATGGCCAGGTCCATGATCTTGCACACTTTTTCGGCAAAGGTCTCTGAAAGTGAACCTCCGAAAACTGTAAAGTCCTGGGAAAAGACATAAACAACCCTGCCATCAATAGTACCGTAGCCGGTAATGACCCCGTCCCCGAGGAACTCCTTGCCTTCCATGCCGAACTGGCTGCAGCGATGGGTCTTGAACATATCAAACTCTTCAAAGCTGCCTTCATCGAGCAGCATTTCGACCCTTTCCCGGGCGGTCATCCTGCCTTTGGCATGTTGCTTGTCAATGCGTTCCTGGCCACCGCCGAGACGGGCCAGGTTACGCATTTTCAAAAGTTTGTCAAAGTCGTTGCTCATATTTGCTCTCCTGCTCCTCTTGCCAATATCAGGGATTGAGATGCCAGTTAGATATCAGCTTTTTTTTGAACAGAATTCCATCAAAACACCATGGGTAGACTTGGGGTGCAGAAATGCAACGAGCTTGCCGCCGGCGCCTTCAATCGGTGTTTCATGGATAAGACGGCAGCCGCCCTCACGTGCCTGCCTGATCTGGCCTTCAATGTCATCTGTCTTGTACGCCACATGGTGGATGCCTTCCCCGTTCTTTTCAAGGAACTTGGCAATGGGGCTTTCCTCGGAAGTTGGCTCAAGCAGCTCGATATGAACTTCGCCCACTGCAAAAAAAACGGTCCTTACCTTTTGGGACTCAACGGTCTCTTCTCCTTCACATGGCAGGCCAAGGACTTTTTCATAGAACGTTCTGGCCTCAGCAATGGAGCGGACGGCAATCCCTAAATGATCAATCTTTTGCAACATACTTTATCCTCTATCTTTGTATTCTCCAAAAACTTTTCGCAACACATTGCAGATTTCACCAAGAGTAGCATATTCTTTAACAGAGTCATATATAAACGGCATGAGATTTTCACTTCCCTGGGCTGCAGTTTCCAACTTGGCCAACAAAGTCGCAACCTTTTCATTATTTCTGTTGTTTTTCACCTTGGTCAGTTTCGCCACCTGGGTTTTTTCCACTTCAGGATCAACCCTGAGCAAGGGAGGCCTTTTGTCCTCCTGGACCTGGAATCTGTTAACCCCGACAATGATACGCTCACCCCGCTCAATTTCAAGCTGGTACTGGTAAGCAGCATTTTCAATCTGACGCTGAATAAAGCCTTCTTCAATGCATTTGACCACACCCCCGGATTCTTCGATCTTGTCGATCAGGGCCAGCGCTTCGCGCTCTATCTTGTCAGTCAGGGATTCAATATAATAGGAACCGGCCAGGGGATCGATGGTATCTGCTACTCCAGATTCATGGG
>JAHEID010000099.1 GCA_024639555.1 Deltaproteobacteria bacterium | reverse complement strand
CTTGGTGCCATCGGAGTAACCTCTTGTACATCGGGGAAAAATATTCATTCGCTTTAGGCTGGCTTATATAAGCTCTAAGCAAAAACAGACTGAGAGTCAAGAAGTTAATGTGTCACAATTTGATGGTTAAGAATGGTGGATCGATAGCGCTGATGTCTTGCCACAATCTTAACTTTTCAGTCTCTGAAAACAAGTAAAAGAAATTTGCCTCATGTGACCTATCCCCACCCCAAGGGGATGGAGCACAACTGTTTTTTTGTTATTACAGGTTCAGGCCAGGCACTGATAAAGGACTCGCCCTTGAACACTTTTTCAATCAGACCCTGAAGACCGTATTTGCCTCGTGTTTGTTGTCCGTTTGTACACACCATCAACAATAAAGACTTAGTGTTATAAGCTTTGTGTATCACACCACAGAGACGCTTCTAAGGTGTGTCATGGGGTTTCACGCCTCTCAAGGAGACTTTCCGGGACCACTCGCCTTGCTGACGAAGTCTCTCACAGCTCAAAAAAAAAAGCCGGATCCTGAAGAATCCGGCTTTCTTTTTTGAGTAGAACTGAAAATCGTTATTTATGGTGTGGGTTACCAGGTTTCAGCATCGTGAGTTATAAAACTTCCTGCAGTGATGTGGCACGTACCGGTGCAGGTCGTGTTGGCTCCATCGAAAACCGTTGACATGTCATCTGTGGGGTCAATAAAAAGAAAATTCACATCCGCCGGGCCGGTTGTGTCGAAATGTGCGGCAGTCCCGATGCCGGCCTCGTTATGGCAACGAATGCAGGTCTGGCTGGGATCGATGTTGATTATACTGCTATGTCCGGCACGATCATGTTGTCCCTGGCGGTTGGGCCGCACGTTGCCGGCCGGAGCGTTACCGTCCGGCGGCAGATTATGGCAGGAGACACAGCCGCTCGGGTTGACCACCGGATCGTTTGTATGGCAGGCAAGACAGGCCGGGCCTACCCCGCCATCGGCCACCCCTCCGAGATTCGCACCGTGGCAGAGCGTGCACTGGGTTATGAAATCCGTTACATCCGAGTGTTTGTAAATACCGTCATACCAGTGGGTATTATCCCTGGCACCAACAGACGGATGGGCGGTCTGGTCATTGTGACACGACTCGCAGCTGCCGCCGTTACGTATGATAGCGATGTTAAAACGCGGATTGGCACCTTCCTGGGCATGGCATGGCTGACAGTCGGCCAACCCGTTGGGAAAGGCAGCCGTCAGTCCTTTTGCAGCCGGTCCGTGATTTTCGGGCTCGAGGAAGGAAAAATCCACAGGGTGGGGGACTGCTTCGCCGAAACCAAAGCTTTTCAATTCCACCGGCAAACCGGAATCGGAGAGCTGATGGTCGACATCGTTGGCATGACAGGCGATGTCGCAGCCAAAATTGGCCTCATTGTAGTCGGAGCTGGCATTCATGTCGATCAAGCCGTTCCAGTGGTCGCCGATGGATTCAGTGGCTTTGTCAAACAGCAGATACTCTGCAGCAACAGCAAAACTGCCGCCCGTAGCGGATTCCTTCATGCCGTGGCACACAACGCAGATATCATGGAAGTCTTCAGCAACATTACTGTGGTCCACCCCGGTATTGGTGGCAACATCGGGGCTGCCGTCCGGGGGGGCTCCATGACAGAAAGTGCAGTTCAGGGTAAAGGCGGTTGCTGAAGCGTGGCAGCCAAGGCAACTGACGCCGACCCCGCCGACGCCGTCAAGGGCAGCACCATGACAAAGGGTACACGCGTTCTGGATATTGGACGCCGAATAATGGAACGTGTTATTGGGGCCGGCCCAGTCGGCAGGGTGTGCGTAGTTGACGCCGTGGCAAGCCTCGCAGCCGGTACTGTTAACACTATCGATGCCAAGGTTAAAACGGGGATTGCTCCCCGGTCCGCCGGGCTGTCCATGGCAGGCCTGACAGGCCGTCAGATCAGCCTTGGCATCAGGGCCATGATTTGTACCGTCAAGATAGGTGCCATCCACTGGATGAGGCGCCTGGCCGGGGCCGTCGGGATGGCAGCCGCGACCGGAGAAACTGTTGGTGAAGCAGTTGGGAGCTGCCGGACTGCCCAGCAGGTCAGCGCCATGGCATGTGGCGCACGAGGTGAAACCATTGGCAGCGGCATAAGCACGATGGTTGATGAACGGGTCTATCCAAGCTGCCGGGTGAATGATAAACGGTGGTGTGTCGTTGTAGGAGTGGCAGGAATAGCAGCTGACCGCCTGGCCGCTTCCCTGCAGGTCTGCACCATGGCAGATGAGGCAGTCGGCGAATCCGGCAACAGCAAGGGCATCTGCCGGATGCGTCTTGATCCAATCCAGCGGGTGCGCTGCATTATCCGGGGGGGCACCGGAATTTCCGTCGGAACACCCTGTCAGGGCCAAGGGCAGGAGCAGCAAAATCAGCAAGACAAATCGGCGTATCATCTTTTTCTCCTTCTATAATTTATCCATGACAAGGCGCACAGGTTTCAGCCGTCTTCGGATTACCATGGCAGCGGAAACATGATGTTGGATCAACCCGCCCGTCAATCCGATGACGGGCAAGATAGTCCCCCCGGTGCGGAGTGCGCCGAAAGGTTGAAGTTCTGTTCCTGTCCGACGGTTTCTCTTCCAGCCTGACCCCATGACAGTCATCACAGAAGCGCTGCTGATGACACATGCTGCATGCCTGCTCATACTGATATGCAAGAAGACGATGGTTGTCCGCAAAAGTAACCGTATGATTGAAACGCGAATATACGATCCTGTCGCTTTCATCGTGACAGTCTGAACAGACCGGCCGTCCCGGTTCGAGCTCTTCCGGGTGGATAGACGGGAACACATACCCGGAGCCCTGTTTGGAGGCACAGGCATACACGAACAGCAACGTTAAAAACAATAAACCGACGACAAATTTCATTTTTCCAAACATTGTTCTACTCCTGTTAAGGCGAACATTGATAGCATCTGTTTTCTATTCTTTCCCAAAGGTGTATTCGGCAACCAGCTTTGAACGGAAATCATTATCAAAATAAGGGTCCTTGCTGTAATCAAGAGAAAATTTCAGCGCCAGAGCTTTATCAAGGAATGTTTTCCCTGCTCCCAGGGAGACGAAGGTGGAGTTACTCTGCCCGTATATGTCCTCATCGTAGCCGACAAGGATGAGATCAGTGCTGATGAATTCAACCGGTATGGATTCCGGCAATTTGTCCCAGTAGACAAAAGCCCGCCCGATCAGGTAATCGTTTTCAGAGGTATCCCCGGCCATGACACCAAGTTCGAGTCCTACCTGGCACATATCTTCCAGGTGTTTGATTACCATGCCGGAAATATATGTACTTGAATCCCCCCGCAGATCATAGTCGATATTTTTTGCCTTTACATTCACTTCATACGACTCGGCTCCGAACCAGTCCACTTCCGCACCGATTATGGTCAACTCTTCACCGCTACCAGCAAGAAATTTGAAAGGATTGGGGCTTTCTTTGCTGCTGGAGAAGTAATCGTCATATTGAAAAAGCTGCAGAAAGTAACGGACCTGGAAAGCGCCGGCCCGGGCCTGCAGCTCATAGGAATGTTCAGCCCAGCTGTCGGTCACCATATTCAAAGAGGAAAATCCGTTCAAGCCTATGGTATAAGGCAGGTTCAGCGAAATATCCAGCCCGAGCTTTTCATCATCATCAGTGGAATCATTACGAATTTTTTTATAGGAAAGTCCCAGCTCATAAAGTCCTGGCAGGTAGTTCGAGATACGGCCTCCCAGGATGGAATCACCGGAGCGTCCATCCTCTGCCAGGGCAACAGGTGACCCGCCATAAAGCGATATATCAAAGTTTGTTCCCAGTGCAGCCCGCATACTCACGCCGTCCAGGCTTGCATTGGCAACCCCTGAAAACAGGTGCTGCCGTCCCAACTTCATGCCGACATTTGCCGTGTCAAGCCTGTACTTCAGATACCCGTACAGCAATTCTCCGTCGCTTTCGTCCCGGTAATAATCATTGTCCCCGAGATTAAGCCTGCCCCAGGCATACCCATGAAAAGACAGCCCTTCAACATCGGTTGTATAATTCACGCCCAGGTATTCATAAAACGGAACAAGGGTTGAATCGCTATCAGTGCCGGTGTCACGTTCATATAAGGCCAGGCTCGACTCGGAGGTAATTTCAAGTGCTCCGGCATCAACCCAACCGGGAGCAAATAAACAGCCAACCGCAAAACATGAAAACACCGTTACAAATTTATCAATCTTCATGCCTCCCCCTGTTTAAGGTGATAAAGAAAATTTCCTGTTTCATTTTTCAAGATAAATTGGATGAAGATTCAACAGCTTGTCATTTAAATTAAATTGCTGTTTATTTGTCAAGCACTGAAATGAATCATTTGAGCAAATAGCCTCAAAAAACAGTTGTAGCTATGCCCTGCTGTGCGCATAAATAAATAATTTAATGATTTAATTTTGCATTCCACGAGGATAAATAAATTTTTGATAAATTCTTGACGTAGCAGAACGAACCTATTCATATATGATATTGTTTAAATTGATGTGCCGAAGTCCTGTAATTATGTAGACCAATCATGATAAACGCCCCTGCTCAATGCCGAAAAAACAACATCGTTACGATTCGCCCCTCAAATCAAACACCCCGTCGGATGCATCTGGACGCATCCCACTATGGCAGGCTCTTGTTCTGCCGCCAGCAGCTATCCTGCTCTTTTTCTTTCTGCTTGAGGGCGGACTGACCCTATTCGGCTTTAAACCGGCCCTGCAGACTGAAGACCCCTTTGTCGGCTTTGCCTCCAATGCTCCCCTGTTCGTTCCCGTGCCAGGGGCAAACGGCAAGCAGTTCCTGACCACAGCGCCCAACAAAAAAGACTATTTCAACCGGCAAAGTTTTCCACAGGAGAAAGAACCGGGCACCTATCGCATCTTTTGTCTCGGAGGTTCAACCACATACGGCCGTCCCTATGATGACGCCACCTCTTTTGCCGGCTGGCTCCGTGAACTTCTCCCTGCGGCTGACAGGAGCAGAAAGTGGGAGGTCATTAACGCCGGAGGCATCAGCTACGCCAGCTATCGGGTGGCCCACCTTATGGAGGAACTGATCCATTACCAGCCGGATCTGTTCATCATTTATACCGGCCATAATGAGTTCCTCGAGGAACGGACTTACAGAAAATTGCGTGACATCCCGCCTCTGGTCCGGTCAGCCGCTTCTCTGCTGGCCCAGACCCGCACCTGGTCGGCGATGAGCACCGGGCTCCAGAAGCTGCACATCTACCCCAAGGCGGAAAAGGAAGACCGAATCAATCTTGCTGTGGAGGTGGACACCATACTCGATCAATCCGTCGGGCCTGAACGGTACACACGTGATGATTCTCTGCAGGAGAATATCCTGCAGCATTACCGGATCAGTCTGGAACGCATGGTGCTGCTGGCCCGATCAATCGGGGCGCAGGTCATCTTCGTCACACCGGCCTCCAATCTGAAGGACTGTTCTCCTTTCAAAAGCC
Source organism: Deltaproteobacteria bacterium (assembly GCA_024639555.1). Lineage (GTDB taxonomy): Bacteria > Desulfobacterota > Desulfobulbia > Desulfobulbales > BM004 > BM004. The sequence goes on along the minus strand of JAHEID010000099.1, from coordinate 3,234 downwards.
AGCATACCGATAATATCGATAAGGCAGATCTACAGCGCTCCGAGGAGCTGCTGGCCATGAGCATACCATTTGCCTGGGAAAAGGAATGGGGAGGAATCCTGCAATTGCTGGATGAGGCAGCGGTACTTGATCCCCGTTTTGCCGAACTGCACTATCGGCGCGGCCAGGCCTTTCTGGGGCTGGGTCTCTATAACGAGGCCAAAGAAACCCTGCGGTTGGCCCGTGACGAGGATGTCTGCCCGCTGCGGGCATTAACGCCGATGCGTTCAATTGTTACCGAGGTCGCGAGGGAACAGGGGGTCATGCTGCTTGACTTTGAAGATCTGCTACAGCAGCGCATGCAGGATACACAGGGATATGCCATTCTTGGGCAGGAGTATTTTCTTGATCACGTGCACCCGACAATCGAAGCCCACAAAATATTGGCTGTTGCCCTGTTACAAACCATGGCCAGCCAGGGACTGGTGCAGCCGGGACCTGGCTGGGGAGAGGAAACAATTGGAGCAGTAGCAGCGAGAATTGAGGGTGGGGTCGACCAGGAAACACATGGCCGGGCCCTGGCCAACCTGGCGCGCGTGTTTTTATGGGCAGGAAAGAACGAAGACGCAGCCCGCCTTGCCCGGCAGGCCCTGGATATGGCCGGAGATAATCAGGAGGTTGCCATAAATGCCACCAGCACCGTGGCGACCGCCTACATGCGGGATAATCAGCCTAAACGCGCCCTGCAGCAGATCTATTCATCTATTGCAAAAGCCCCTGGCTCGGTTGAACTGCGACTGAAACTTGGCCAGATTCTTCTGGAACGTCGTTTCCGAAAACTGGAAGAAGCGGCGGCGAACCTCCTGCTGGTAACCCGGTTAATGCCTTATTATGACTGGGGCCACGCACTTTTCGGCATTGCCATGGCCGAGCGCGGTCGTGCTGTGATTGCCTACCCGAGCCTGATGCAGGCCCTGCGTTTGAACCCGAATAACAGCGCCGCCCGCCAGAAACTGGCTCAAATAAACCCACTACTCAGAGGACAGGAACCAAGCCCGCAACCCCTTTTTATCCAGTTGGATTACTACCCTTCTGCTGCGCCACGTATGCTTGTGCAGGGACATCGTAATACGAGCGGTCATTTTATCCCGCACGGTATCAAAGCAGAATTTTACGAAAACGGCCGGCTTAAACGCTTTACCGATTATGAAGAAGGCGTTCGGCACGGTAATGAAATCACCTGGGACAGTGACGGCGGGCTTCTTTCCCGTCTGGTTTATCGGCAGGGCACTCTTGATAAGAATATTGAAAGTCAGTAAGATATATAGTGGCTCTAAGTTATTTTCCTGTTTGTCATCTCGAACGGCCCTCAGGCCGGAGAGATCTTTTCAATGTTATAAGAAATCTTCGCTTAAATCACGCCATTGCGGATTGGTACTTATTACAAGTCTATTTTTCTTTTCTCTACGCCATTTTTTGATTTCTTTCTCCCGATTCAGTGCTTCAGAGATATCAGGTGTCTGTTCATAATAGACTAACTTGGTTACATTGTATTTTTCGGTAAAACCCTTCACAAATTTTTCTTTGTGTTCATAAATCCTACGTACAAGGTCATTAGTTATCCCCACATACATGACTTTATTATTCCAGTTAGTAAGGAGATAGACGTAATATGTTTTTTCTTCCATTTGTAACTGATATAATAAAGATTTCTCACATTCGTTCGAAATGACATTTTTTATGTCTTTAAACCCATCACTCAATTACTCCAACACTCCCTTTATTACTCCACTCCGCCTTTATACTATATCCTAAGTTCTTAAATGACACATAGCCATTAAATATGACGTTGTAAATAAGCCGGACTTTTTATAAGAATTCAGGATTATTCAACGGAGCGGCCTGTTGAATTGGTTACATTATTCAACCAGTGCAGACAATTATCGGAACCTGAGAATTGTTAAGAGCCACTTTAGTTCATGAGACACGCAGCGGTACACAAACTCTCGGTATTCTCTGTGTTTTTGTCTACTTTATACTGTCGGGTGCATATAAAAAAAGGGGCGGACTGTTTTTCAGCCCGCCCCTTTTGTTTAAAGGTTATTGAGTGGTAATTGATATTTACCCGCTCATATTATCGCTAATCAAAATCAGAACCGTTCTGCTCCATATGGCCCCTGGCGCCTTCGGTAGCGCCATGGCAACCGATGCATGGCTGGCCCCAGATAACCGGCAAGGTCACGAAGCTTTCATTACCTGAATTATGACACGCTTCACAGGATGTATCATTCCTTGGGTAGGTGACCTCTTCCCATTCCGGTACAGGTCCATTCAGGTCACAATCAGGACATGCAGCATGAACGGCATGGACCCGGTTGGATAGATAGTTCGCAAAATTGCCTGACAGATCGTGACAGGCAATACAGCCGTCAGTACCGAAGTAGCTCCGGTGGTACATGGAACCCCAGTCTTCCTGGGTATGGCAGTTGGTGCACTCACCGGCGACCTTGAGCTCTTCAACATCGGTCCCGACCTGGAAGGTCGTCAGGGCCCAGCCGTCTATACAAGTATTACCACGGTAAAGCCCCGAGCAATCGGCTAGAGCCGTAACACGGGCCTGTACCATGTAGGTGCCTTCTTCTAGGTCAGCAGGAATAGCGAACAGCTGGTACTGGAAGCCGGTATCATCAGTCAGTACCTGTGCATCGGTGGCTGCTGCACTGATGAGCATGGAGCGTCCCTGGTCCGGAGGACCGGTTGTCGGATCATAAGCCGGATCTGTGGTTGAACCTGGAGTCAGAACCGGGACGGACTCAGCCCGCGGTCCATAGACGTAAACAGTAGCGTTACTGTAAGGACCAGCCGGATCGGTGTAATCTCCGGCAGCAGCATTTGATGCGGTCACTGTCACCAGGATTGTTTCATCAGCTTCATAGACACCGTCAGCATTGGCATCATCGCTTAAGGTGATGCTTGCCGTGTAGTTGGGTGTGAGGGGTATATCACCTCCAGCTCCGGACGGATCGGTTTCAAGCGTTGTCACCTCGTGAGCGCCTGCAACACTCTGGCCAAAGCCAGCACCAGATGCTGGATGACAGAGTATACAGCCGGAATTGCTCGCTTGTGCTCCGCCTGCATGGCCGTCGCCGGTCTCAAAGTTCACATTGATATGGCAGGTACCGCAAACCTCGATAGTTGGATTGTCCTGCCAGGCAAACGCAAGGTCCTGACCGTCATCAAAGTGACAGACTCCGC
>JAHEID010000098.1 GCA_024639555.1 Deltaproteobacteria bacterium | reverse complement strand
AACTCTCAATGTTTAATTACAGTGGGAGTCTTTTGTAAACGTTCTAACGTTCTTTGGTCGGCAGGCTATCCTTTGCGTGACTTGTGAATATTATATAATAAAGTGCTATTTGTTTGTTAGGCCCTGAAAGGAAATAACCTAAACTGTAGTAGTTCAGACTTAACCTGACAGTTGCCCCTTTTTGTTTCTCCTATTCGATGACTGTTATTAACCATAACTAAATGGATTGATAGCATTGTAAAATTGCCATTAAACATGGCATCTCTGAAATAGGCTTTTAAAATTTAATACTTTGGCAAGCTATAATGACTCTACAACTGTTTTTCAAAAACATTGCTTGTTGACACTAAAATCACTATAATTATATAATGTTAGAGTGGACGGCAATTCAGTTTGATATACTTCTGCTGCGAATAAAACTCCATTGAGATAAGGAGTTATACCGGAGAAGAAAATGCGAGAAGGAATCAACACCCGACAATTTTTTCTGGGCCTGAACATTTTGATACTTGGTGCCCTTTACTACTTTTTTTTCCGTACTGCTGAACATACCTATTTTCTCAAGTTTTTTGAGAATACGCCGCAACTGAAACATATTCTTCCTCCTCTGCTTGTCGCATTAGGCAACAGTTTGCCGGCATTTATACATGTCTTTGCCTTTGCTTTAATGACTGCAGGGCTCATTGCCAGCAGGGAAAAGGGATATGCCGTTGTATGCCTTTCTTGGTTTACAATTGATGCACTTTTCGAGCTTGGCCAGGGATTCAATACTATGATGATACAAGTTATTCCTGACTGGTTTTCGGACTTTTGGCTTCTTGAGAATATAAAAAATTATTTTTTGCACGGTCGGTTCGACTATCTTGATTTGTTTGCAATTGCAGTTGGTTCTGTAGTGGCATATATGCTTTTAATCAAGACAAAAATTACGAGCAGGGAGGCAATATGAAAAGGAAAATTCTTGTAACTTTTAAATTCTTTGCCTTAACAGCAATCCTGATATTTGGAATAGTCTCCATAATTGCCTCAGGAGGCGGGAGTGATCCGCAACCTGTATTTGTGGCCGACATCTTCAGCGACCAGCCGACGGATGGTGATATCGCCTTTGATCCTGTTCTGCAATCCTTCACTATCACTAACGGGCCCGGGACCCTGTTTTTTGGCATTGACGATCTTGACCTAAATCTACCTGAATACCGGGCATTCCTGGATTTCCCACTCGACGGTTCCACCGGTGGAGAAGTTATCCCCATAGACGCTAGAATAGTTTCCGCAACCCTGGAAGTATTCATCAACGAAGTGAGTTTTGCTCCCATTGTCCCCACTTTGCTCGATCTTGTCTCTTATCCTATCAGCGGATTGCGGGTGGATGATTTCGATTCTTCTCCACTATTGTCTCGATCGCTGGATTTCTTTCGTTCGGATCGACTAACTTTTGTGTCGATTGACGTTACGCGGTTGATGCGGGAGGCGCAGCGCCTCGGTCTTCCCGACTTTCAGGTGCGGTTTGTTCTCGATTTCACGACTGATGTCGGGTTTGTAGGCATTGAGGATCTTCCTGCCGACCCCAGCACGGCTCCGCTGCTCACAGTGCGCTACGTTCTTTAGCCCGTGATTCTTTATTTGTTAAGATTTTTCAAAAAATATTAACAGGTGTTTGGTCTCCATGCATTGGGGGCAACTACCGGTAGTAAGGGTATCTTATCCGCTCAATCACAAAACTACGTTAACCCGTTCCCATTAAAATTGATGAAAAAGAGGGCAAGTCAGACTCTTTACTTATCTAGATTGCAAAAGTAGAATTGCTTCTGAGAATTCAAACTAAATGGCTAGATGAATCTGCAATACTAAAAAAATTACAGGATACTCATTAATGTTTATCGGGCATTATGCAGTAGGATTTATAATAAAAAAGAAAGCCAATGAAATACCCTTATGGTTAATATTAATAGGCCTAATAGCCTTTTGTCTTGTCAGCCCAGAGGATGGTGTGCAGCTGGAGCCTGAGCCGCACCGGTAGGCGGTCTTCAAGTATCCATGCGGCCAGCTTCTCAGGGGGCAAACTACCAATTACCGGAGAAAATGTGACGGTTGTCTTTTTGTGCAGGTCGTATGAGTTGATAAGCTGTGTCGCCCAGTTGTAATCTTCTCTGGAGGACATGACACACTTAATCTCATCCTTCGGGTCCAAGAAACCGAAGTTGTCAAAATCCATTCTATCATGCATAGCGCTGGACGGGCATTTCACGTCCATGATCTTGACCACATCTTTTGGGATACTTTCCAGGCTGAGACTGCCGTTTGTTTCAAGCAGAACGGATCTACCTGCTGACAGGAGTTGCTCGAAAAGAGGATAAACTCCTTTCTGCAGCAGGGGTTCTCCTCCGGTGATCTCTACCAGAACCCCGGGATATTTTTTCAGCTCAGCTAAAATCTGGCTTATGGAGTAGGTCTTGTGTTCTCCTTCGTATGCATAGCGGGTATCACAATAGGTACAGCGGAGGTTGCAGCCGGCAAAACGAATAAAAAAACAGGGATACCCGGCATATGAGGATTCCCCCTGGATACTATAAAAAAGCTCGCAAATTTCTAGTAGCGCTTCATGGCCCAAAATATGTTACACCGGTGTTGTCTGTTTCGCATACTGTGACACTGTGCACACCGTAGCGGTCAGCAGAAAGATCATTTTGCAGGTTGTTGAAGATGTAGGCAGCAATATTTTCCGAGGATGGATTGATGGACTGGAAATCAGGGTGTTCGTTGAGATCGTGGTGGTCGAGGGTATCAAGGACCTTGTTGACTGCCTCTTTTAGCGTCCTGAAATCTATTCCCATGCCGAGGCTGTCCAATTCAGTTGCCTTAACGGTAACCTCGACCTTCCAGTTGTGACCGTGGGGCCTTTCGCAGTTCCCGGGATAATTTCGTAAATGATGCCCGGCTGAAAAATGACTTTTGATAAAGATGTCAAACATGGTAGGTGTACCTCGCAGTTTTATAATTTGAGAATATAGTCAATATTTAAAAGTATTGTTGAAAACAAATCGCTTTTTTAATAGGGTGCAGAACCGAGTTTTTTAAAATATATACCAAAAGTAATCAACCTTGCCCGGGAGAGCAAGAGAGAGTTTTATATTAATTTCCCCCTGAGAATCTTCCGTGCTTTGGATAATAAATCAAGGAGTGTTTCACTATGGCCATAGTGGCGCCATTTAGGGCTCTGCGCTTCAACCCCGGGAAGCTTGAGCGTCTGGAGGATGTAGTAACACCTCCCTATGACATAATTGATGAAAAAAACCAGGCCGCATTTCAGGCCAGGAATCCATATAACATGATATACCTGGACATCAGCAAGTCTCCAGGAAAGGGTGACAACTCTGAAGAACGGTATAACTCGGCTCGAAAATATTTCATGAAATGGCTGGATGAAAAGGTGCTTATCCGTGACGATACACCGGCCATTTATCTATATTACATTGATTTTACCCTGCCCTCAGGCATCCGTTTGACCCGGAAAGGGTTGGTCGCCCTTGTAGGTCTTTCTGAGTACTCTGAAGGCACAGTCAAGCCACACGAGGAGACCTTTGCCACCGTTACTGCTGACCGGTTGCGGCTCATGGATACCTGCCAGGCGCAATTCAGCCAGATATTCTCTCTTTTTGCAGATGAGGGGGCAAGTATTATTTCCACGCTTGAAACGGGGCTCCCGGAAAAACCTCTTTATGAGGTCAGGGATACTGATGGCGGCAAACATTCCATCTGGCCCATTGTGGATGATGAAATTCTTGCCAAAGTGCAGGAACTTTTCCGCGACAAGGCCGTCTATATCGCTGATGGTCATCATCGTTATTCGACTGCATTACATTACAAAAAGCAGCTGCAGGAAAAGCTGGGGCAACTCCCATCCCGGAGCCCTTATAATTTTTCCATGATGTACCTCTGCCCCATGGAGGACCCTGGGCTTACTGTGCTGCCTACCCATAGGCTGGTGACACTGCCGGATGATATAATTCCCGGCCTGCCCACCATGGATGAACTTGCCGGAATGATGGAAGGGGCCTTTGAACTGGAGGAAATAAAGGGAGGCGCACGTGAAATCCTGGTTGCTGAAGTACTGGCAAGGATGAACGACAGACTGGCTGAGGGCAATAATGACCAGACCATGTTCGGGCTCTATCATGCGGCCGAAGACCGCTGCTTTCTGCTGACCTTAAAAGAGGCAGCTCTGCAGAATAAGACCCTGACTGCAAGACCTGCGGCGTTGCGTGAACTTGATGTGGTAATCCTGGCAGACATGTTGGTGGGAGATATTTTAGGCCTTAATTATGAAAGGTGTGAGCATGATAACCTTGTACGTTATTTTGCCGACCCGGACGAGGCCCTCGACGTGGCGGTCAAGGAAAGTATAAAGCATGAAAATGTATTGCCCCTTCTTTTCCTTATGAATAATACCAAGGTGTTGCAGGTGAAAAGAGTAGCTGACGAACACCTGATCATGCCCCATAAGTCCACGTATTTCTATCCAAAGATCCTTACCGGTTTGCTTTTAAACAAACTGAATCCGGATGAAAAGATCGCACTTAAATAACCTGAATTTATTGTGCTGCTGAAAAAGCACTTTCAGGGAATGGCACTGTGTCAGGTGATGCCGAGACATGATGAGTATACAGATGACTCCCTTTTCAAGGGACGCATCCGCTGTATGCAGCACTGCAGCGGCTACCGTTTTTCGCTGGATGCGGTTCTGCTGGCGAACTTTATTTCCATGCGGTCGGCAGAAAAGATCCTTGATTTGGGGTGTGGCAATGGGATTATTGCGCTCATCCTGGCTTACAGGTGGCCTTCCTGCCAACTCACCTGCCTTGAGATCCAACCGGATCTTGTGAAACTGGCCCGGGAAAATGTGGCGCTAAACAATTGGCAGGAAAGAATAAGAATAGTGCAGGGGGATCTGCGTCAGATAGACAAGAGTATAACCGCCGGTCAATTTGACTGGGTTGTCAGTAACCCGCCTTACAGAAAAACAGGTACGGGTCGCATGAATATTGAACCGGAACAGATGGTGGCCCGGCACGAGACCCTGGCCGATGTTGCCAGTGTGGTCAAAGCTGCTTTCTGGGCTCTGAAAACCAGGGGGCGGGCAGCCTTTATTTATCCGGCAATCAGGGGGGCGACGGTCCTGTATGAATTAAAGAAGCAGGGACTGGAACCAAAAAAAATGCAGACGGTATACAGTTATCCTGGAAGTACTGCAAGGCTGCTGCTAATTGAAACAGTCAAGGGCGGCGGCGAGGAATTATCAATACTCCCGCCCTTTTATATTTACCGGGCGCCGGAAGGAGACTATTCACCAGAGATGGCTGCCTTTTACAGGCCGTAGGTCAAAATACTACTGTAAAGGATTTTTCGTTGCTTGCAAAAATCAGGAGCTCAGCAGTTGTTGGTGTCGATGCACTGCCGGTAACAGTGGAGGTGGACATTTCATATGGCCTTCCGGCTTTCTCGACAGTGGGATTAGCCGAGGGCGCGGTACGTGAAAGCCGTGAACGTGTCAAGGCGGCCATCAAGAACTCCGGCTACGATTTTCCCAATCGCAGGATTACAGTCAATCTGGCCCCAGCTGACGTGAAAAAGGAAGGGGCCGGCTATGATCTTCCCATGGCCCTTGGCATTCTCACCGCTTCTGAGATTCTCAGGAGTGAAAAGCTTGAGAATTATGGTGTCATTGGCGAGCTTTCTTTGGACGGCTCCATCCGTCCGGCCAAGGGCATTTTACCCATGGCCATAGCAGCTCAAAAGGCCGGATTGGAAGGGATACTGGTGCCGGTTGCCAATGCGGAAGAAGCTGCAGTTGTTGCCGGCATAAAAACTATAGGGGTTAAATCATTGTATGAGGCGGTTGAATTTCTTGCCGGTATCAGGGAACTGTCCCCTACAACAGTTGACCTGCGTACAATTTTTCAGAACAATGCCAATTACGCGATTGATTTTGATGAAGTCAAAGGCCAGGAACATGTAAAAAGGGCAATGGAAATTGCCGCAGCCGGAGGCCATAACATCCTCATGAAAGGGCCGCCCGGCTCCGGAAAAACAATGATGGCCAGGAGACTTCCCACCATTTTACCCGACCTGACATTTGAGGAGGCCCTGGAAACTACCAAAATATACAGTGTCATGGGAATGCTCAAAAATAACAACCCACTTCTGGCAGCCAGGCCTTTTAGAGCTCCACACCACACCATATCCGATGCAGGACTTATCGGCGGCGGACAGACACCCAAGCCCGGCGAAGTTTCCCTGGCCCATAACGGAGTGCTTTTCCTTGATGAATCTCCCGAATTTAAAAAGAATGTCCTGGAAGTCCTGCGCCAGCCCCTTGAGGATGCCACGGTCACAATTTCCCGAGCCACGGGCTCACTCAGCTTCCCCTCCCGCTTTATACTTGTCATCGCATTTAACCCTTGTCCCTGCGGTTATCTTGGTGATATTAAACATAACTGCAGGTGTACTCCTGCCCAGGTTCAGCGTTATGAAAGCAGGCTATCGGGGCCTCTTCTGGACAGGATAGACATGCACCTTGAGGTACCCGCTGTGCCGTATAAAGAAATGGCATCGGGAAATAGCGGAGAATCCTCATCTGTCATTAAAGAAAGGGTTGAGCAGGCTAGAGCGGTTCAGAAAAAGAGATTTGCAAAGCGTAAAAATTTTTATTGTAATGGGCAGATGACGCCAAAGGATCTCAAAAAAATCTGCCCTCTTGACAAAACTTCTGAAAAACTGATTGCAGAATCAGTGGAACGGTTGGGCCTTTCGGCACGTTCCTATCATCGGATTTTGAAAATAGGCCGGACCATTGCAGATCTTGATAGAAATGAACGGCTACAGCCAAAATATATTGCCGAAGCAATTCAATACCGAAGACTGGACCGCGGAAATAGATATTAACCGGAAAGCATAATGGATAACATAATCAAGGGTTTGAAAAAACTTGTACCCTTCAAAGATACACTTGAAGCTGGGGATATCGTATTGATCGCTGCAAAGAATCCGCAGATGCTTGTATACGGATTAGTGAGTGATATTGTGCGCGACGATACCAAACCTGATGAATGGTGGCATGTGAGCATGCATATTCTGTCTTTGCCACCGCGAAAGGTTTCCTGGATCCTGCGAACATCCCAGATGACAGGTCTTGAGATATTTACCATGGACGGAGAAGAGCGCTTTATGAAGGCTGTCGATTTCGGCCCGAAATTACCTCAGACAGGAATGGAGAAACAGCAAAAAAACAAGGAAAAATCCGGTCTGCGCAGGGTGAAGTGATAAAAATTGGTCCATAGTGATGAAAAAGGATACTTCAAATAAATCTGAGCGTGATATTATAAAATATATCAGTAATCTGTTTAGGTTTCCTGCGGACAGCCCTGTTATTAACGGAATCGGCGATGATTGTGCAGTGCTCCGCAAAGATGGCAAAAGTTGTTTTCTGGTAACCACCGACACCCTGGTTGAGAGTGTGCATTTTGAACTTGCCTGGCATCCCCCATTTTTGCTGGGCAGAAAAACTGGAGCAGTGAATTTAAGTGATATTGCAGCCATGGGCGGACAGCCACGTTTTGCCCTGTTAAACATGGCATTTCCCGGGTCCGCACCTTCATGGTTGGATGATTTCCTGGCCGGATTCCATGAGATACTGCAGGAATATGGTACCCTTCTGGTGGGCGGGGATACCGTTAAAAGCTCCAATGATCTCAGCATAACCGTGACCATCATCGGTGAGGCTGCAGAGGATATTATCTGTTATCGCTCCGGTGCAGTAAAAGATGATCTGGTATTTGTCAGCGGCTTTCTAGGAGATGCTGCAGCCGGACTGGCTTTGTGCCAGTCCGGTTTATCTAGTCATGGTTTAGGGCAGTGGCAGCAATTGATCAAGGCCCACCTCGACCCGCAGCCTCAAGTGCAACTTGGTAAAATACTGGCAGAAAGTGGCCTGGTTCATGCTATGATGGACATTTCCGACGGCCTGGCAACCGACCTGGCCCATATTTGTGCAGAAAGCGGGACAGCGGCAGAGGTTATCAAAGAAGACCTTCCAGTTTCTGGACAAATGACAGCAGCGGCAGGGAAGTTGGAAAAACCGGTTCTCGATTGGGCTCTGAAGGGCGGGGAGGACTACCAGCTGCTGTTCACTGTTTCTCCTGATCATGAAGAGGACCTGTGTAACCTTGTCCATGAAAAAACGGGACAGCAAATTTTTTGCATTGGAAAAATAATCGAAGGCCAGGGAGTTTTTTTGTCAGATACTTTGCAGAGGGAAGAAGTCTCGTTTCAGGGATACGACCATTTTACTGCCTGGAAAAGTTAACATTACTAATGGTGATCTTAAATCGTTTTAATTAAAATGTTTCCAGAACTTGAGTTCAGAATATTTCTTATACAATAATGTCTTTAATGCCGTTTCACGCAGCCGAGCAGCACAGCCAAGAACGGAAAAGCGACTCGGCGGAGCACCCTCAAAAACAGGGCATAAACTCCGCGACTTTCCGATGTCGCCCGTTCTTTGGCGAGCAGTGAGGGAAACCCCGTAAAACGGGGTCTAGTGATCGGCTGCCCTTTTGGTTCGTTTTGGGCAAGCAAAATGAACATTTAAATTATGTGATCTTTTTGATGCGGCGCGGGAAGTCAGCCAGCAAACAACATAAATACATCCAACATTTTAATAGTAATAGTCAATATGTTCGCAAGCAAATCTGGATTTTATTGCCACCTCCAAAACCGCAATATCTGTTTTTTATTGGGAGTCCTGTTAAGCGAGACTAAGACTTGCTATGTAACAAAATAC
>JAHEID010000228.1 GCA_024639555.1 Deltaproteobacteria bacterium | reverse complement strand
ATTTTCTGCCAAAAGAAAGCGGCCTGCGATTGCGGCTGATTGGTTTAGAAAAAAGAGTTTTGCAGCCCCCATCTGTTGGCTATATTTCTAAAATAAAAAAGGAATTATCTGCTGAAAAAGAGCAGTCAGGCGAAAAAAATGCGTATAATGTAAATTATTTTACAGGATGCCTGGCCAATCATCTGCAGCCTGATATAGCGGAAAGCACACAATTTCTGATATCTAAGACCACTGGCAGTAATGCCAATGTGCCTCCAGGGCAGACTTGCTGCGGCATGGCAGCCATGGCAGCCGGGCGGCCGGATGAAACATTGGATCTGGCCAAGAAAAATATAAAGGCCTTTGAGGATAATGAACTACCGATCGTAACATCCTGCTCTTCCTGTTACTTTCAATTGAAAACCTATGATGATCTGTTTGCCGATGATACGGAATGGAAAGAAAGAGCTAAACGTTTTACAGCAAGATTAAGGGAATTTTCCTCTTTTTTTCTGGATAAATTTTCTGAAAATACGGAAATGATATCCGGCGCCAAAAGGTCTTCCGGCCTGAAGATTTTTTATCATGATCCCTGCCATCTGCGGTTCAAACTGCATATCACGAAAGAGCCGAGACAGTTGCTCAAGCTGTTTCAGGGAATAGACTTGCAGGAATTACCGGGTGGTCCTCAATGTTGTGGCCAGGGCGGTCTTTTTCAGGTGGCGCATCCGGACTTGGCCTTACAGGTACAGGAAAGGCTCCTGGAGGAGTATGGAGCACTTTCAGCAAATACTGTAGTTACTGCATGTTCCGGCTGCCTCCTCCAGTGGCAGCTTGGCCTTGGGGCTGATGAGAGCAATGGTAAGGCAAAGCATCTCGCGGTCTTTATTGCCAAGCTTCTGCAATAAAGTTGCAAAAAGGCTTGTTCTCATTTTCTGCTGATGCTAAAAGATAGCCCATGGCTGCATCCTTTGCTGCCTGAGGTTTTTGGATAGGATTTTTTATAAAATTTTCTGGCGCTGGATATGGGTCGAACAATTCGGGAAGAGATGGAGGAAAATGAGGAGAAAATCCTTTCTCCTTATGCCTGTCTCAGTAAAAAAAGCAGGGGACGTTTACGTCCGGAACCTGAATGCGATGTAAGGGTTGCCTTTCAGCGGGACAGGGACAGAATTATCCACAGTAAAGCCTTTCGGCGCTTACAATATAAAACGCAGGTTTTTCTGGCCCCCACCGGGGACCATTATCGAACCCGGCTGACCCATGTGTTTGAAGTTTCCCAGATTGCCAGAACAGTTGCTGTTGCCCTTAAACTGAACGGGCATTTAACCGAGGCCATTGCATTGGGCCATGACCTTGGGCATACGCCCTTCGGACATGCTGGTGAAGCTGTATTAAACGAATTGCATCCGGGTGGGTTCCGCCACTATGAGCAGAGTCTGCGGGTAGTAGAAATTCTCGAAAATGAGGGCAAAGGCCTGAACCTGAATCTTGAGGTCAGGGATGGGATCAGCATGCACTCCAAGGGTAGAAAGGAAATACTGCCCCAGGATATATCAGAACTGCCCATGACTATGGAAGGAAGAGTGGTGCGGGTGGCTGATATCATCGCCTATGTGAACCATGACTTTGATGATGCATTGCGCGCCGGTATTATAAAGGAAGGGCAGATGGCTGCTTTCATCTATGAAAAATTGGGCAAAACACACTCGGAAAGGATTGACACCATGGTGAAGGATCTTATTTACACCACCCTTGCAGAAGGCGGGGTAAGGTTGACAATGAGTCCTGAAATTATGGAAGCCATTTTGCAAATGCGATCCTTTCTTTATGAAAATGTCTATGAAATCAGTAAGGTGCATAACGATTTTCTCAAGGCCATGAAGGTTGTCAGGGAGTTGTATGAGTATTTTTTAGAAAAAGGAGTGCCTAACGGCCTGGAAGGTCCGGGTTCCCAAATAATTGGGGATCACCGTGCAGCATGTGATTTTGTGGCGGGCATGACAGATAGATATGCCCTGGATCTTTATCAGAATATCTTTTTGCCTAAGCCCTGGTCTGTCATGTAACTCATTAGAATTTCAACAAGTTAAGCTAATAACAGGAAATAAATAAAACGCATGAAAAAAACTGAAGAAATAAAAGAAACAAGCCATGATTTACCCAAAGCCTACGAGTTTTCTGCTGTAGAAAAAAAATGGTATGAATATTGGGAGAAACATAAAAAATTCCAGGCAACTATGGATGATGACAAGCCATCATTTTCAATTGTCATCCCGCCCCCGAATGTGACCGGAGTTCTGCACGTAGGGCATGCCCTGAATAATACCCTGCAGGATGTTCTGGTCCGTTATAAAAGAATGCAGGGATATAATACTCTCTGGCTGCCTGGTACTGATCATGCCGGGATAGCTACCCAGAATGTAGTGGAGAGGCAGCTGGCCTCTGAAAAGATCAGCCGTCATGACATTGGCCGCAGAGAATTTATCGAACGGGTCTGGCAATGGAAGGAGGAGTCAGGCGGCAAGATAATCAATCAGCTTAAACGACTGGGCTGTTCATGCGATTGGGACCGGGAACGGTTTACCATGGATGAAGGATTATCAAGGGCAGTGCGTGAAGTTTTCACCAGGCTCTATGAAGAAGGCTTGATATACAAAGGGGACTATATAATCAACTGGTGTCCCCGGTGTCATACGGCATTGGCAGACCTGGAGGTGGAACATGAGCCTACGGATGGCAAGCTCTATAATATCCG
>JAHEID010000097.1 GCA_024639555.1 Deltaproteobacteria bacterium | reverse complement strand
AAGCAAATTGCGGAAAACCAAAAATAAAATATTCTCATATCCGTTGGACACCTGAACATCTCAAGAATGATTTACGAATCATGCAGTAAGGTAGACAGTTTGGCTTAAATTTGAAATTTCTCGATTTTGTTTATCAGGCAAGTTCAATCAAGCTGCGGACCAATCCATAAACCTGAAATTTTCTTGATAAACAGGCTCCGTACATCTTTAACAGACGGCTCTTTTTTACTGTAACGGTATTTGTGCAACAGATAGGTGTGATGAAAATAACAAATTGATTTTGTTCTGGTCGGCGTGTCTTGCAAATAGCTACTGCTTAGTAATGGACAATGTAATGTTCAATTACCGGAGGTTCAGTCATTAATTTAGCAACTTTATCCAACTGTCCCTTAAGATACCCGCTTTTGTCACTTGCAATAATATCTTCTTCTGTTTTCCAGATGGTTGTCGATATAAATTTGCCGTTCTGCGGATTACTGAAAAGATTGGCCCCCCTGAATCCTTCTTGTTCCCGGGCAGCAGGAATTATATTATCCGTGAATATGGCAAAAGCCTCCTCATGCTTTTCGGGCTCTATCTTCCCCATAACTACTCGAGAATAATACATTTTATCCTCCTCTTTTCAATTATTGTTAGTATGTTCACTGCATATTTCCGTCAGGAATAACTCTGGATAATATGTTTCAATTTTTAAATTACCTTAAAAATCTTTCATTGCCGCTTCTTCCGAGGTGAAAATCGGGATGCATCGTGTTAAGCCGACCATGTGGAAAATTTTCTGGAAATGGTCAGACAGACCATACGCATGGATTTTCTGCTGTTTTTTTCTTCCTTCCGAGGCAATATCGATCAGGGACGCAAGGCCGCCGCTGTTTATGTAGCAGTCCTTGTCGAATTGCAGCAATATTTTAGGGGAGTTTGAAACATCAGCACTCCCGTAAGCATTGCCGATGACCTCTCCGGTCATTGCCGTGACATCTCCCTGGATGCTGATGACCGCGATATCACCCTTTTGACTTGTTGAAACTTTAATATCCTTACTCATTCTTAAAACCTCCGATTTGCAGTTCCTGCCAGGTTGCAACTATATAAATTAAAGCTCTTCATGCCCCTTTTTAACCGTTGAGGTGCATCAGCATTTTGACGTTATTTCCCTTGCCTGAATTCTTTTCAAAGTAAAACTCATTCATCAGGTTGCTGATAAGAAATACGCCATAGCCGCGTCGACAGGGAAAGCCGTCATCGCGGACCCTTTTTGTGGGTATTTTTTTCGGATCAATACCATCCCCCTCGTCGTACACGATAACCTGTAGAGAATTATCATCCGCTGCGAGTGTAACCCTGACTTTCTTGTTCTGATCAAACTTGTTGCCATGCTCTATTGCATTGATACATGCTTCGGCAAGTGCTGTCTTGAGGTCCTCAATCCGGTCCCTGGCGAAGCCCATCTTCTCAGCAATAGTGACAGCTTTTTTAATTGCCTCTTTTTCTGCCCCAAGAATATTGGGCAAATGCAATTCAAGTAATTGTTCCATGAATATCTTCCCTATTGAAGTTTATGGCAATACTGCCAATATTACATTTTTGTCCTTAGGTTGTTCTTTTACCTGTTATTGATCAGCCAGTATCATACCAACAGGGTTGACCGGTTCAGCAGTTTTCTATGTACACGATCATTCAACCTTTATCACCACAATTGTGAGATCATCATGCTGCTCTGCTTTGCCTACAAATCTGTTGACATCGTCAATTAATTTCTCCAGAAAAATGTCGGCATCCAGGCCACTGTTACCCTTTATTACTTCAAGAAAACGTTCAAAGCCATACATTTTCCCCTTCTTGTTCATGGCCTCCACAACCCCATCCGTGTAAAAAATGACCAGATCGCCGGAATCCAATTGCAGCTTTGTTTCCTGATAATCCGCATCATCAATTATACCTAGGGGGAAAGCATCACCTTCTGTTTCTATCAGCGTTGCCTCACCTGTTTCAGCCGAGAGAAGAATGGGTTGGGTCTGCCCGGCGCTGCACATGCCCAGTCTTTTCTCATCCTTATTCAATACCGCATACAGCAGGGCTACAAACATACCCTTTGCCCTGGTGATGTCTTTTTTTATCTGCTTATTGGCCCGTTTCATGATCTCACCCACCGACAGCTTTTCCTCTGAAAGCAGGCGGAAGACACTTTTTGCCGCAGTCATGACCAGGGCACCGGAAACACTTTTACCGGTGACATCAGCGATGACAAATCCTATGTTATCATCATCAATATCAATAAAATCGAAAAAATCGCCGCTTACCTCCCGTGCCGGGGTTGAACTGGCAGCAATCTGATACCTTTCTATCGTGGGGCAGGATTCCGGCATCATACTCATCTGGATATCCCGGGCAACGGAAAGGTCCCTTTCCATGCGCAGTTTACTCAGAACCTCTTTGAAAAGACTGCCATGTTCTATGGCTACCGCACCCAGATAGGCCAGTGGTGCCTGGAAGAACAGGGGAATAAACACTGGGTACCATACGTTTCTGGCTTTAAATACATAGACTGCGGCTGCAAGGTAAAAAATACTCAAACCGATTGCATTCAAAGCGCCTATCCTCATGCTCGATACACGGCAGGCCATACCGAGCAGGATGCCCCAGAGTAAGACAAGCAGGATATTGGCCTTTAAGCCTATCGGCTGTACCGGCTGATCATCCCTAATGTTGGCAAAGACGCTGGCCATGATCTCCACCCCGCTGACAAAAATACCGTCTGCTGTGGAATACACGGTATAGAAGCTGTCTTTCCTGTCGGCCAGCAGTATTTCAGAGAGCCCCACAAAAACAACCTTATCCCTGATATCCATGGGCCTGCCCTCATATAAGCCATCCTTTATCTGCAGGGCCTGGTAATAGGGGATGGTCTTTATGGTGCGGGGTGGACCATAGTAATTTATATAACGGCTTGTGGGACCGCCGTACATCTTGACAAGGCCTGAAAGCGCTTCATAGGCATCAGGATCTGATGCTGTATGCTTGGCAGTTTGCAGCTCTGAAAGCATTTTCCGTTCAAGCAGAGGATCAACCTGGAAAATCTCATGAATTTCGCGGATCACCCGCTTGATCTTGCCTGTGAGCAGGGCTTCCCTGTCAGGGGGCAACTTGTCTGCCTGGGCAGGGCTGAACTTTTGCAAAAGTTTTATAAGTTCATCATAATACTCAAGATTTGAAAGCTGGAATGCAACCACTGGCACAGTCGGCGAGTCCCCGGCACTGGTCTGAAAGGTCCAGTAGCGGTTCACCTTGAACGGGATCCTCGGCAGGGTAAAAGGAGCGGTGGCAAGGGCTGTATCTGCAAGCAGGTCAAAAGGCTTGACAATCTTGACAATGCTGTGAAAGCCGGCAACTGCCCCACCGTTTTCTGATGTTGGCAATTCCTTAGGCACCAGAGGTTCGGTGAGGATGACGTTTTGAGCCTTTTGGAGAGACTGGGCAAACAGGCTGTCATCCTCAGCATTCTTTGGCTCGATAAAATGCACATCAAAGGCCACGACACTGGCGCCTTCTTTTGTCAGGTTTTCGGTCAGGCTTGCATGGAGAGAACGAGGCCACTTGTCCGGATTGTTGTTGAGGTCGAGCTTGTCAGAAGACTGCTTGTCTATGCTCACAATAACAATATCAGAGGGCGGTTTTCGTGGGCCCCTGAGCTTGAACAGCAACCCCAGGCCGGTATCCTCTTCAAGGTTCATGGCAAACTGGAAAGGACTGATTAAGAGTCCTAGCACCCCGACAACAACACCCAGAGCTGCCGCTTTCAAAAGGCGTTTTCTGGTAAAATGAAAATTTGTACTAAAAAAAGCCGTAACTTTTTTCTTCAGTTTTCTCATTAAAAGAGCACAGGATTCCAAGCGTAAATATCCTAATAAAGGCAGGGCCGAAATGACCCTGCCTTCACAGCATAAATCAAAGATAATCGAGTTTAATGCTTTCTATCGCCAAATATACCTGCCTGAAATAAAATACCAGGTATGTTCTCCTTCTCGTTTAATAATGGCCCTGGGGCATCCCTGACCGGGAACACCGAAATATTCTGCGTATTCAGAATAGCCCCCCTCATCAATTTTAAGGGTGGTTTGGATATCAGATTTAGTCATATCTTCCCAAGAGTCACCATCCCAATATTGTGCCTTCAGGATACATTGGGTATATGGATCTTCTAGAATTTTAAATTTTTTATTATCAGTAGTAGTAATTACCTGTTCGCTACTGACAGCCATTGCAGCGAATTCAGCCGCGTAAGGAACCCCAATTTCACAGATACCCAAATTATTATTGATTTTCAGGCCGACTGTTGCCGTTGCCATATTATCAGTATTTGAGATGAAAGACCAAGTTCCATTAGTAGACTGAGGAGTAAATTTGACAACATAATCCTGCAGAATCCCCTTCCCGAAATTGGTTGTTGGATCTCCTGCGCCCTCATAATATATTGCCACTGTAGCTGAATTATCATATTCTCCTATTAATGTAGCTGGTGCGTCATAAGAGGGGTGGGCCGAAATGTTAAAATTTATATGGTTGAGACCCTTTGTGTTAGAATTCGGACTTTGTACATTATAAGTCCATATATAACATGGATCATAACCGCAATCGACTGAATCGCCTGGAGTAACTTCTAGCAATATTGTTGTCCAACCCATATCATTTATGCAACTTGTTGGTACATCGTCACTTTGAGCCTGTGCCGTATTTATGCCTGTGAACAGCACAAAAAAGCCGGCAATCATAATTAACATTAAATTTTTCGATCTCATCTTTCGCATTTTTTTCCTCCTTATTGTTTTGTTAAAAAAATTTGCCAATCTTAAATATACAGACCATTACCAATGATATTGATCCCCCGTCTTTTAAAAAGCCACGGTGACTTGACCGTAAATCATACGATCCGGTTGAATGGTAGGACTTTCAGGATCTGTATCCTGATAATTAAACTGCTCATCAAATAGATTTTTAGCACCGAGAGTGATAAAACCGTATCGTTTCGGGAATCTGTAACTCAACGATAGATCGACTACCCAGAATTGATCCTCACCGGCAACAAAATTCAATGGATCCATTTCATCCTGCCGCAGAAATTTCCCTTCCTGGTCATAGTATGTTCCCTGTAGAACCACGGTCAGTCCTGATGAGTGGAAAAAACTGACTCCCAGGGGGAAACGATGGGTTTTGACATTTCTGGTTCCGGCGACAAATTCCTGGTCCCGATCAAATTCTTCGTACAGGTATTCGGCTCTGAGACCAAGCCAATTATTTGGTGTCCAATACAGATATGCACGGGCAAGAGATTCTTCCCAATCAGCCTCACTGGCTTGTATAACAGGCGGCGCAGGAGGTGGGAGGAACACAAACGCCATATATGGAACATTCAGGTCCCTTTTGGAAAATTCCAGTCCTCCGTAGATATCACTCCTGAATTTCTGGTCGATTCCCAAACCATAACTCCTTGAATCTGTACCGTTAGGGTCATCATAAAATTGATTAAAACCTGCAATCTGCGTGGGTTCAAGGGTTTGATTTGTGATGAGTGTACGTTTTACTGTCCAGAATGTTGCGCCCCGAATTGTTGTGTTGGCAACAGGGTTCCAGATAAATCCTAATTTGGGATTAAACTCGTCCTTGTCAAAATTTTCGTCCTCATAAAAATCTCCGCTCGCTCCAATTGTTACTGTTAAATTCTCAATAGGGTAGAGATTCGAATACACATAGAGATTCTTATGATCAACATCTGCATCTTCAGTAAGACTGGATGGGCCTAGGGGAAAAGGTGGGGTAACTGACGGATCATACAAATCATCTATATAGGTGAATTCACCATCAATATTAACATAACCAATTCCTGAAGTGATGTTAAAGCGGTGGGAACGATAAAGGTACTGTAATTCAGCATTATATCCGGTTTCATCACCTTTGATTGTGAAAATGTCAAGGAGCGGAAAGGGAGGTGGTGGAATATTTATTATATCCACAATACCCGTATCCTTTTTTTGATAGGCAAAATTTCCTAAGAGAATAGAACCTGGTCTAAAACCATGATTAAATCCCAGGCGTACTACATCAGATTCGTCTTCCTGGCGTATATTGGGGAGAAAATCATCCTCGTAAAAAGCCAGTGAAGTGTCCCCTCTATCTGTGTTACGGTATCGATACTCCGCCTGGATGCTCGTTTTAGGCGTGAGCTCCATTTGTGCAAAAACATTTGCTATGTCATCTTCCTGATCATTATTCAGACGGAATCCGTCAGTTTTGGACTGACTGTAACCGGCACTGAACGAAATCTTCTCTTGTATACCGGAGACAATTGCCTCTCCTCCATATGTATTGTTTTCACCCACGAGAGCACTTGCCTGAAGAGCGATACGGTCTCTGTTAAACAGAGGATTAAACTCATTAAAGGAAACCTCTCCGGCTCCACCGGCACTGATGATGGGTAGATTGCTTTCTGCGAGCCAGGGTTGAATTGGTGTTATGTTATTCGGTTGAAGAAGTTGGGATTGCAGCATTTCACTTACCCTGGCAATCTCATGCCGAGGTAGGGCTGCATAGGAATCTGCCAGAAATCTATGGGCGGAATAGTTGGTCGGATCGGTATTAACTGAATTGTATCCTTCAACCAGGGCCCGCTGCTGGAAGCCGAGATCACTGTATATCCTTGCCAGGCTGGCGCTTCGAGCGGCAAGGTCAGAATCGAGCATGAGCTTGGAGCGGTATACGGCCCTGTTGTCGTTTAACCCGATGGCTGTCTGCAGGTCATGCAGGGCTTCGACGGGCTGGTTGATGGTCTGCTTGCGGATGGCATCATAAAACCAGGGCGTCGGATCATTGGGATCAAGTTCCTTGGCTATGGCATACTCGCGGCCATCCAGGTCTGTACGCTTTTCTTCATAATAAGCCTTGCCAAGGTAGCTGCGGATGAGTGAGCTGTTTGCATCAAGGCTGGCAGCGATCTCAATCTCCCTTCTGCCATCCTCAAGTTCACCATCACGGATCTTGGCCAGGCCCAGTCCAAGACGCGGCAAAGAGTCCCCCTGGTCCAATTCAATGGCCTTGTTAAAAGCAGCCTTGGCATCAACAGTATTTATCTGCGTGAGGTAGGCAAAACCTAACACAGTCTGCGTCCTTGAAAGGTTCGGGTTGAGTTCAACAGCCTTTTGTGCTGCATCAAGGGCTTTATCCAGATCACCGAAGGATGATTGGAGTTCAGCGAGCCTCGCCCAGGCAAGCGCATTACCCGGCTCCAGTTCCACGGCTTTTTCAAGGCTAGCCTGGGCAGCCTCAAGGTCAAAATTTGCCTGCTGTGCATAGGAGCGGGCTATCAGTGCTGTAGCGGAATCAGGACCTGCTGCAACAGCCTTATCAGCCAGATTAAGCGCCTCGTCTTTCTCATTTTGCACCACTGCTATGATAGCCTGCAGGGAAAGTGCTCCACTGTTTGCCGGGTCAACACTTAAGGCCTGCTTGATCTTGCTGCCTGCCTCATCAACCCTGCCTACCGAAAGCAGCTGTGCTGCCTCGTTAACCAAAGAATCGGACCCAGGGCCATCAAGGACCGGAGGATAATGCAGAGCCCAGAGTACCGCATCACGCGGCTTTACCACAACCTGCAATACCGGGGCCTTGCCCGCTTCAGCTACAGCGGACTGGCCGCTGGTAAGTGAAAGGTTGCCGGACTCGTTTGCAGCCAGGACTTTTCCTTCAAACACTGATATAAAAGTCTTGTTGTCTGCAACTCTTATGAAAAATTCCGTGCCTTCCACACCGGCGTTTACAAATCCGGTACGGACTTCAAGGTTCCTGGGGAGGCGGCTGAAGAAATGCGCCGCACCTTCTATAAGATCAAGCTTTGCTGCACCTTTGAAAAAACCGGCAATTCCGGCACTCTCCTCCTCAATTGCAGCCAGGGTGATGGTTGAATTCTGATCAAGCCGGAGAAGGGGCTGATTGGCAAAGGAAAGGTCAGCCCGGCTTTCATCCAGGACCCGGATCTGGTCGCCGGCGCAGAACGTCTCATCAAGCTGCACCTGCTGCCACTGGGTTTCGCCATCGCTTTTTGCTTCGACTCTGCCTTCAACAGAGACAACCTTGGCAACCCACTGCTCGCAGGTTTTTGCCGATACACTCAAGGGAGCAAGTGTAATAGATAAAACAATTACCAATGGCAACAGGTAAAGGAACTTACTCACCCTGAAATTCAACATTCTTTTTGATCCACAACATTTCAGCAATAATGATTGTATTTCCACCCTGCATTGTCTCCTGCTCGTCATGAGTAAGCTCCTTTTTTTACCTGCCTTGCTGCCACCAAGTCATTCCTGGCCATAAAAATCTCATGTCACAGGAACTGAGCTTCTGGCATGTTGTTAGATAAAAATCCCCATCCCTCCATAAATACAAAATAAAGTCCGGCTTCACTGTTTGGCCGGATATTTAGACTGTCATAAAAATCCCTATATACATTGCGCCCCAAAACAGGATCGGCAGCCATTTCAAGCTGCTGAAGAGTAAACTGCCTGTTTTTTCTTCCTGGTGCCTTCGCCTCAGAATCTGCAGGAACATGTATGACAGAGCCATGCCTCCGAGGAGGAATACGACCTGCCAGAACCTGACAACACCGGTTGAGGCTGTGACATTGAGAAAATCAAGGTTCATGCCGAATTGCCTGCCCAGCACAGGGAAAAAAGTACCAAGCCGGGTGAGAAGCGGCTTGAGCTGGTAAACAAACTCGTAGGCAAAGGCAAGCGGAATGATAGCATGGGTAAAGAGTTCAGCCTTTTTCACCGTTTCGTTTTTCAGTTTTTCAAAGGATACATTGCCAGCTGCCTGG
>JAHEID010000227.1 GCA_024639555.1 Deltaproteobacteria bacterium | reverse complement strand
TGTAAACTGGCGTTTTCGGTCCGAAATCCAGACCTCCTCGCAAAGCTTTTCACAGCGGGGCTTAACAGAGGCCTCGTTTTTTCGCGTGTGCCTACACTATTGCACTACTTTTTTTGACCTGCTGGACACTAAAAACCTTTTTAGGTCGGGGGGTTGCCAGCTTCTTCAACAGGAGTTTATCAAAAAAAGCCTCTTCAGGCTAAGTATTTCGATTGATATCAGTATATTACGCTCAGTTTTAGCGTAGGCCCCTTCTCCAACCCCCAAAATTAACAACTTTTTTCAATTATTTTCATATTGTTGCATTATTTTTTCTTGACATTGTGAGCCCCTATTATTATAGTGGGAACATGGCACACATACACAAGAAAATGAAAAAAGGAAGACCCTATTACTACATCAGGGAAACCGCAAGAGTCGACGGCAAGCCCAGGGTCGTTAACCAGGTCTACCTGGGAAGCCTCGAGAAGATCATGAGAATGGCCACCGAGGGCGGTGGGCTGCCGGACAAAATACAAGTACAGGAGTTTGGTGCGCTGTGGCTGGCGAACCTGGTTGAACAGGAAATTGGCATTGCTGGTCTTGTCAACAACATAGTAGCACCCGAAAAGGATGAAACAGGAACATCGGTGGGCGACTATTTTCTCTATGCGATCTATAACCGGATGATCGACGCCTGCTCAAAACGGGCCATGCCTGGTTGGTATAAGAACACGGCAATACAAAGCATAAGACCCGTAAAGGTGGAGAACTTGACCTCCCAGCAGTTCTGGAGGAAATGGGACACGGTCAGCGAGAAGCAGATACAGCACATTGCCAGGGAATTTCTGGGCCGTGTTGCAGAACTTGAACAATCATCTTCAGACTGCTTCATGTTCGACACAACCAACTATTACACCTTCATGTCCGGGAATACCGAGTCTGAACTGGCTCAGAGAGGCAAAAACAAAGAAGGCCGCCACTGGTTGCGCCAGATAGGGGTTGCCTTGCTTGTCAGCAGGGACAAACGTATACCTCTCTACTACAAGGAATATGAAGGAAATCGGCATGACTCAAAAGTGTTCCTGCAGGTTATTCAAGATCTCTTTGCAGCAATGAAAGCTGAAGCCGGCGACACGGCCAGGATGACCGTTGTCTTTGACAAGGGGATGAATGCTGAGGATAATATTGCAGCTCTTGATGCTCAGGAGCAGATCAGCTTCATCACCACCTACTCAACCTATTACAGTGAAGACCTTATCCATGTGAGCCTGGACCGGTTTACGCCGGTTGCTACTGAAAAAAATGCCCGGCTGATCAAAAAGCATCGAGATGATGATCAACTGGTCGCCTGGAGAACCGAGGGGGAGTACTGGGGGAAACTCCGTACCGTTGTGGTTACCTATAATCCGCTGACAGCGACAAAACAGCGCTATAATTTTGAGAAAAAGCTGCTCCGCCTTCAGGACCAGCTCTTCGACTTCCAGACAAAAGTTAACGGTCAGGCGGTACAGTGGCGGAAGAAATCCATTATAATCAAGCGCTACAAAGACCTTTGCGCTGAGCTTCATATCCCCTCAGATCTCTATACTGTTGAGGTGACTGATCACGGTAATACGTTACGGATGAATTTCCGTAAAAACCATTATCGTATCGGCCGCTACATTGACCGTTTCGGCAAAAATATCATTATCACCGATATAAAGGACTGGACAACGGACGAGATTGTCAAGGCCAGCCTTGATCGCTGGACGGTTGAAGATGGCTTTCGCCAATCAAAAGATGCGGATCTGGTGGCGATGATGCCGATACGCCACTGGACAGACAGCAAGATCAGGTGCCACATTTTTACCTGTGTCGCGGCTCTTGCTCTACTGCGTATCATTGAAATCAGATTACGACGTGCCGGGCTGACTATCACCGCCAAATCAGCTATGCGGCAGATGCATCATCTTCACTCGTGCCTTACCTGGCTGCCCGGCAAGAGAAAAGCTGTCAGAATGCTTGAGGAGCCTGACGACACTCAGGTTGATATACTCAGGGCCTTTGGTTGGAAAATCGTCGGTGGGGTCTTACAGAAAATTAATGGCTAATGTATTGTTGTTTCTATGTATTATTCGATTTAGCAGTGTTTTTCGGATAAACTCCTGACTGAATAGCAGGCAAGAATAATGAGACCCGGCTCAACACATAGTCTCATTCGTGCTCCCTGCCCATTGATAATAGAAACTGCTAATGGTAGAAGATAAACAATTATCCCTGCCACTAAAGCGTATTTTCCTTTGCGAATTAATATCACAAAGCCTATAATGCCTAACAGGTATATGGCTGAGTAAAAAAAGACAAAAGGGATTGACCACAAAATTGACCAGCGAAAGTTACCATTATTATCAAACATGCTATTATAATAAAAACCTTTGCCAAACACGAAAAGAATATACTCCCAGTGCGGTTCATATAAATTCCAAACTAAATGATAGAAGATCCTTTTTGCTGTTTCTAAAGGGTATTGTCTTATTACCTGTAAGGCAAATTGCTTTTGTTCTGTAATTCTCTCTTTATCAGTTAGCTTGTCCATTCTATTGTGTTCTTTTTCATAATCCTCACCTCGATTTTCGCCAATAAGAACAGGACCTGCTAGATAATCTGCCAAATTGTTAGAAAGAACATCTGTGGCAGTGAAAATTCCATGATTCTGGTAATTACGCAGAGAAGGACCATTACCCGCAATGCAAATAGTAATGACAGTTATCAAAATAATCGCTTTAATTTT
>JAHEID010000226.1 GCA_024639555.1 Deltaproteobacteria bacterium | reverse complement strand
TTATCACGACCCTGCAATGTATGCATGTAAGTTTGATATCAAGGGCCAGGTGGTCAAAAAATATGCCCATGAGATAGTCCGGAAGTCTGTTGCGAAGAAAGAGGATCTTCCCATTCAGAATCTCAATGTCCGTAAAGACAAGCGGATATCTCTCAGCTGTCCCGATTGCCTGTTGATGCGTGAAATATCAGTAGAGAAACATATGGAAGACAACCACTTCCTGACGGTTAACTGTCCCTGCGGCACCAGCTATGGCGCTAATCTGAACTTCAGGAAACATTTTCGCAAGGATGTCTCCATTGGCGGATACTTCTCTGGTGACAATGCTGATACCGGTAATGTTTCAACTATGTCCATTAATTGCCGTATCAAGAATATTTCCATGGGAGGACTCGGTTTTACCACCTTGAACCGGGTGAGGGTCCAGGTGGGAGACACACTTAAGGTCAAGTTTACCCTTGATAAGGTGTCCCCCGAAATCGTGGAAAAGGAAATCATTGTCCGGACGATCAAGGATAACTACATCGGTTGTGAATTTACACAGGAATCAGAATTCAGCGACCGGACTCTGGGCTTTTACCTGATGAAATAGCTCTGCCTGCCACCTCCAAAAATCTTATTCGCCTGATAGGCTTGCGGTTCTCTGGTAGCATTTACCGGGCAGCGGGTGCACCATTCCCTTCAGCTCTAGAAGAAGGAGCAGTTCATTTGCTTTCTGGGGAGCAAAACCGCTCTCTCTCACTATCTCATCAATAGTCCTTGGATACACTTCAAGACACGCCAGCAGCGCTTTTTCTTCCTGGTTCAATTGCGCAAAGAATTCCTGTTCTCTACCTCCATTGCCGGTATCAACCTGATTTTCCAGGGGGGTTGCATGCAAAAACTCCTCAGCAATGTCGTTAACACTGTGAACCAATTTTGCCCCCTGCTGCAAAAGTGTATGGGTTCCGGCACTTTTTACTGAATCGATGCGGCCGGGAACCGCAAAAACCTCCCGGCCCTGCTCCAGGGCATGGCTTGCGGTAATCAACGAACCGGAACGGTTTGCCGCCTCCACAACCACTACCCCGAGCGAAAGGCCGCTGATTATCCTGTTTCGGGCCGGAAAGCGGAAATTGTCCGGCAAGGTACCAAGCGGATACTCACTGACCACTGCTCCTGATAAAGCAATGTCTTTATACAGCATGTGGTTGCCCGGTGGGTAGATAATATCAAGACCGCATCCCAGCACAGCAATAGTCCTGCCTTCTGCTGCCAATGTACCCTTATGGGCTGCAGTATCAACCCCCAGTGCCATGCCACTTATGATGGTAAAACCCTGCCGGACCAGACTGTTTGCCATTTGTTCGGCTATACTTCTGCCATAGTGTGTGGCCGCGCGCGAGCCAACTATGCCGATGCCTTTGCAGTTGAGCACTTCAGGCTTTCCGAGGACATAAAGGACTACCGGTGGGTCATGGATGTTCTTCAGCAGAGAAGGATAAAGCGGATCATCACAAGCTATTATTGTAATATTTTTCTCTGCAGCCTGTTCGATTTCTTCCTTGGCCAGCTCTATAAGATTTTGCCTCCCGTCTGCGCTCAAAGCTTTCAAACTTTCCTGGCGCAAACGGCATACCGATGTCAACTCCTGAATGGTAGCGGCTAATACCTTGGCCGGAGTACCGAAATGAACCACGAGCTTATTGCATGTCACGGGCCCCATACCGGGAACCAGGTGCAGAGCAAGCCACGATTGCAAATATTTCCTGTTTGCCACCCTAATTGTCCCCTACATTCATTTCGGCCAGATGTTTGTTGAGATCGGCTTTTCTGAGCAGCAACTCTTCGAGCAGCTTCTGGTCCTGGTTTTGCTGAGCGTTTCGTATCTCCTCACTCAACTGCTGGATTTCTTTTTTAAAACGATAGCGAACAAGCCAGACAAGCATCTCCTCCGCCATATTCTCTGTCAGCTGCTCCTGGTCGTCTTGCCTTACAAAGGGTGAGGCAATGAGGAGGCGCGACACATAGGAACGTTCCGGCCCCTCCGGAAGGTTTTGCATAAGTTGTTCAGGGCCCACCTCCTCATTGTCAGCGGCCATTTTCTGCAAAACAACAAGTATCGTACTGGCCCGGTTTTCAAGCAGTATATCCTCTATGCCGGCTTCAAGAAATCTTTTCAGGTAGCGGGGATAAAAAATCAAAAACTCCAGCAGCTGCGCCTGTTTTCTGGGGAGCGGGACATTGGCCTTGGCTGTCCCCTCCTTAGCAGGTCCGACTCTTACCCCTCCCGTTCTGTCGTGGCTTTTCTTCCTGGCTGCCGCCTTAAATCCCCGCATAACCTGGTCTGGATCGAGACCCAGTTTATTGCTGAATTCAGAGATAAGCACCGATTGCTGAAATGGGCTGCTTCCCGAGGCCAGGATAAGTGGTTCCAGCTCTTCAAGGATTTTACCCTTGCCCGTCATACTCATGCCATGCTTGTCTTTCAGGTGCTCAAAGGCAAATTCCAGGATGGGAAAAGCACTCACCAGGTATTTCTCAAGACCCTCCCTGCCGTGCGCCCTGATAAATGTATCCGGATCATGCATGGCTGGAAGCAGAGCCACCCTCGCTGCAACCTGCTCAGCAAGAAAGAGAGGCACTGCCCGCATGGCAGCCTTTATGCCCGCTTCATCCCCGTCAAAAAGGAGAATGACCTCATCGGCGTAGCCTTTCAAAAGTCTAATCTGGGGTTGGGTCAAAGCTGTACCAAGAGGTGCCACAACATTATCGACCC
>JAHEID010000096.1 GCA_024639555.1 Deltaproteobacteria bacterium | reverse complement strand
CACCTGGATGACCTGGGTTTACCAGAAAATGACCTGCAAACGTTTCGGGACATGGTCCACAGACCGCAGGGTATTATCCTGGTCACCGGTCCCACAGGTAGCGGTAAATCAACCACCCTCTATGCCTGTCTCAACGAGTTGAATACGCCGGAGGTAAATATTGTCACTGTTGAAGACCCGGTGGAATTCGATATTGCCGGGGTCAACCAGATTCAGATCAACCCGAAAGCAGGGATCACCTTTGCCACCGGCCTGCGCTCCATACTGAGACAGGATCCTGATATTGTCATGGTCGGCGAGATACGGGACAAGGAAACAGCCTCCATTGCATTCCAGGCAAGCCAGACAGGTCATCTTGTCTTTTCGACACTGCATACGAACGATGCCCCTTCAGCAGTGACCCGGTTGGTTGATATGGGCATTGAGCCGTACATTATTTCTGCTGGCTTAAGCTGTGTCATGGGGCAGAGGCTTGTTCGAAAACTCTGTCCCAAATGCAGGCTCCCTGATCCGAAATCATCTGAATTGATCAAGCGCTATAATTCATACCTGCCCAAGGAAATAAAACCCATTTTCTGGATAAGCAAAGGCTGCGATGAGTGTCACTCTATAGGATACAAGGGCAGGGTAGGGGTTTATGAAACCATGAAGATAAGTCGGGCAATTCAGGAGGTTCTTGTTTCCAGGGTTACCATGACCACCGTGCGGAACGTTGCCGAAAAAGAAGGATTTCATATGCTTGCGTATGATGGCTTGCAAAAAGCGATAAAGGGCATTACTTCCCATAAAGAGCTGGTGCGGAATGTGTCAATGCAGAATCTTGATGATTTGTTACTGGCTCAGTCCAAAGATACAGGCGCATAATAAAACACTAAAGTATTCTAAGAATTCCCTTCTTTTCTCAGCTATTTTCAATTCTAAGCCCATAATTTTAAGCTTTAGGGAGCTTGGGTTCTTTTCATTTTTTCAGCAAAGAAAATTTTAGTCTGCACTAAAATATTGCGATATATCTGAGGTTGCAGAAAGAATCCTCCTTGGTAATGAGAACATGCACCATGCAGCAGTCGACCTCAACCAACAGATGCTGCCAGTGTTTCTGGTCTTAATGCTTGCAGCAGCAATTGCCTGGTTTTTTTTAAGCAACCGGCTCTATACTGAACTCCGCCTGAACTATCCCAGACTTTATGAAACACTTGGAAGCCCCAAGTTATTCATGAAAAAAAGCCTGACAACAAACTTCAAGGTTATGCGGTTTATATTGAAGCATAATTTTGAGACTCCAGTTGAGCCGGGTGTAATACGTTTATGTCAGGGGCTACGATCCCTGTTTTTCATTTATATAATTTGTCTGACAGGATGCTTGGTTCTCTTACTTGATAAAACGGGCTGGATTTGAACCAGTTGGTAGTAAACCGGAAGAAAAGCCTCATGGTATTTACTCATTGAATAATCAGCTGACTATGCAGTTTCGGCCTCTTTTCTTGGCCTTGTACAGTGACTGATCGGCAGCCTTCATAACAGAAGTTGGCTTGGAATGGCTGCTATCTGTTTCAGCAACGCCGATGCTGATTGTCACAGACGCGGTTTTAGGCTGCGTTTTGCCCCGTTTTATTTTTTGGGGTGGTTTTTTGGGTCGGTTTTTATTGCGCAATCCAAACTGGGCAGCCTCGATGGATTGCCGCATTCTCTCCAGATGCGGAATCGCTTCTTCTTTTGATTTGCCGGAAAAAAGAATTGTGAATTCTTCACCTCCATAACGATATGGTTTGCCGCCACCTCCGACACGCCTGAGATGTGAGGCCACCATGCAGAGCACTTGGTCACCTACATCATGACCAAATCTGTCATTAAATTTTTTGAAAAAATCTATATCAAGCATGGCGATGGTATAATTTCTGCCAAATCCCTGCAGCGCTGTATTCAAGGATCTCCTCCCGGGGAGACCTGTTAATTCATCCTGAAAGGCCATGGCATAGGCTGCTTCAATGACTGAGGCTATGATGATTAAACCCGCCCCACAAAAATAAACGGTCGGAGTTTGCCCGTTGCTTTTCGCGATAAAGGCAAGAAGAGTTGAAACCAGGACCCAGAAAAAACCGCGGACAATAGAACCTCTGCTAAATACTGAACCTGTGAAAAACACAAGGAGAATAATCCCATAGACCAATAATACAGGTTGAGTCAGCGGGAGTTTCTCCAATTGCGTGTATTTGATAAATTGGTGCGAGAGATGCTGAAAAAGGTCAGGTTGCATGCGAAGCAAGAGATAAACTGTCAAGGGTTGTAAAAGAATAAATATAATCCTTGTTATGCCACCCAGGGTTAAGAGGCCCCTCTCCCTGACAAGGTAGAAAAGAGCAATATTTACTGGAAGTAAAATGCCATTGGTTAAAAGGACACTGTTGTCATAGGCAAAGGCGAATGAACCGCCGGCGCCAAAATAGAATAATGTTCTTTCTGAAAGAAAAAGGATAAATATAACAAATACCAGACGACTCCGATGAAATATCCACCCAAGAATTACACCGATTGCAAGGATTACATAGGACCCTACCTTCTCAATAATATCAATCCATGGAGCTACTAGGTTGAAGTGAATTGCCAGGAATGTAACCAGAAGAACAAGGCCACCGGGCAGAAAAAATGCAAGCAAGGAACGGAGTAATCGTATAATTGTAGAGGTAATATTATTTCCCACAAACCTTTGCCGAAATCATTGAGAGTATTTTGAACTTAGATGCATGGGAACAATACTACCTGAAGCATTCTCAGGCAAGGTGAAGGTGGTTAAATCAGGAGACGACGGCAGATAGAAAAATCTGCAGGTTCATCCTGGAATAGTTCATGGGAGGGTGTTGCCTGGCGTTTGTGAGAGATAGGCGTGCAACGCGATTAAATTATATCAAAAATGGAAAAAACAAAATCAATTGATAGGTTTTTAAAAAAAGAAAACCTCACTGCATGATACGATGCTCAGGCGTCATGGGCGATGGAGGGCATGCAGTGAGGTCTAAATAAGAGGATGTACCTCAAATATTGATATACCACAATGTAGACAATATCAAAAGAAAAAAGTGCGGGCGAGTAATTTTTTTGTCTAGTCATTATTGTGTTGATCGCTCTATGACAAAATTGTCGGTTCCTAGATTCCAGGGGAAAAGATATTTGAACACGGTCAGCGAGCATGATTCTTACGACATGGCGCGGGGCGAGTGAGCGAATTTCATTACAAAGTTCCTTATGCAAGAAGAATTCCCCGCTGAATATGTTTCGCAAGCGGCTGCAGGGAAATCAAGTGCTATAAAAAAGGCATGAGTATGGCGGTTTTATAATTTCGAACAAATTAAATTTACTGAAAAGCCCCGGGTGGCTCCGCTTCAATTATGATCATTACTCTGGTTTTCATTACTGGAGCGCCGGGGTTTTATGCAAATGAAATATGCCACCATGTAGAAATTGCATGCAGGGAATTATTGCTTGCATTGCCCAAGAGAGAAGGAGTTCATAATGCGGTTCTCTATATGATAGATTTGCAAAAGCAGCATTTGGATATCGTTGATGGTATGGATGATATTCATATTGTTCCCCCAAAATTAAGTAAAAATAAATCAGCCCCAAAATTTCTTTTGTGGGGCGTTTGGGCACACGCTGGAAAAGCCACAGGAGGAAAGAAATGTTTGGGGCTAGACTAATTATAAGAATGATTCTCATTTAATCAAGTATTCTTTTCTGTTTTATGTGCTGGTAATTGAAATCAATTGGAACTTTTGAATGACATATTGGTTACATAAAAAGGGTTATCCAGAGATAATGAAAGAATACAACATTAAGTCAGTCAGACATAAAAAAGGAGTTAGGCCAAACAGCCTAACTCCTTAAATTTTTATATGGTGATCCCAACGGTAATCGAATTATACCCGTGTTGTTTAATTCGTATCAAAACTATTCGAAATTATTGTGAATTTTATCCATCAGTGAGATGCAAGAAGCCCAAGCGGATTCTTAAATTCTGAATAATATTTCTGCTTCAGCACCCAAACACAATTACACTGGAGAGCGTGGCGTATTATGTGCCGTAAACTGTAATTTACAGAAGTGTAATTACTGTCTCACCTGTTTAGCATAGTGTAATTATATAATGATTACAGAATATTAACTGAAACACTACTATAGTGTAAAGTATCAGCCATCAACTATAAGACAGCATATTTAATTACCGAAAAATAGCCGTTTATTAACTGAAAAATGGAGGAAAATGTTGAATTAGACGGCATGAACGATAGGGACTATGGTTTTGTTTCAATCTTCATAGTGTAGATTTAAGATAGGTGTTTTGACTTTGCGTTTTAAGTGCAGTGCAACAATTAAGTATGGTGTCCCCGGAATTTCGCGGAATTTCGTTTTGTGCCTTTTGCAATTGTTCGGGCCTGCTCCCCTTGTGTTAGCTCTACATTTAGAACCGTGATGATTTCTTTAAAATCCAACCAGTCAACGTTATGCCACGCGTAAACCACCTCAAAATCCAGTTAAAACAACGCACTACTCCATCAGTCTTTTTCTATAATCCTTCATTCCTTAACACCAGTGTAACCTGAATACGCGGCAAGCTGTTCAGGCTTGAACACTCCCTCATGCCGCCTCCCTTTGATAATCCACGTAGGATATGTACTGATCTGTTCCTTTACACAGACTAGTGCCTTCAGACCTCTCTTGCCATTGGGGGAGCATTCAACATATGGGAGCCGGTCAACCGATGCCTCGAACAGATCCCTCTGTTCCACGCATGTGGGTCACCAGTAAGCGCCATATAAAATGGCTTTATCTTCAGCAAGATGTTCTGCCAGTCCCTTTAGGTAGGGGTCCTCAGGTCCAGCCTTCGGATCGAATATACCGCTGTAGTGCAGGTGGATTCCCCCGACGATTACAACTGTTATTATGACCGTCTGCTTTGCAAAGGCCATAAAATAAGATTTAGGCAGATTCCGCGGCCGCTGAAAGGTTACCAGCCCGAATATTACAGACATGATAATAAAGGAAGCGATGCAGTAAGCACAGGCGGCCTCGATCACGAGTATGGATATGATGATGAGATAAATACTGTAGCCAAGACCGATCATCGATACTGTCCAGGCAGACTTCCAGTGTAATCCGATATTGCGAACCCTGATTCCTATATAGAACAGCGTAGCGTAAGTCAGAAAGCCCCATAAGGCTGTCGGCAGCATCAAAAAGGTGCCCCACCTGCTCTGTTGGACAATGTCGCATGAGCTCCCGTCATCGCAAAGCAGGGGTGCGTTGTCCAGCCAGCCGGTAATAACCAGATATGCGGTAAGTATCATGCCCGCTGC
Source organism: Deltaproteobacteria bacterium (assembly GCA_024639555.1). Classification (GTDB taxonomy): domain Bacteria; phylum Desulfobacterota; class Desulfobulbia; order Desulfobulbales; family BM004; genus BM004. Next base: position 3,621 of record JAHEID010000096.1, on the reverse strand, counting down.
CGCCAACCCTGTAAGTATCCAGTTTGGCTTTTTCATCTTATGCAGCACCCGCTGTTTTTTCTTTTTCCCGGCTCGCTGCTTCTGGACCGGTGGTTCCGTGCGGACGGGCGGGTCACTGTGTGGCACTGTTTTTTTCTGCGAAGCCGGTTTGCGTTTCTTTTTCTTACCCAATAAATTTTCCTTTTTCTGTGATACTAAAGAACATCTTAAACTATTGTAAATTTACCATATAAAATGCGCTCCAGCGAGAGCTTTATGCCTTGCCCGGTTCGCATGCACAAGACGGGGCGGGCCACGATAACCAGCTGAAAGCATGGAAATTCATTGTGAAAAACAGGCGTTTTCTGGAGCTATAATTTCGATTTTATAGTCAACGTGGAAAGGGTCAAATCGGCTTTTGACTCTTCTGGTAAGTTTAAGATAAATTAAGACTGCTTGTAACAAAACAATACACTAGGTCGAGGTGGTGATAAGTAATCGCTTTTTAGCCCGTTCAAAAAACAGGGTAGACATACCAAATCACCCCGAATCCTGACACACAAATAACCTATAATGAATTGCCGGATACGCTGTCAACTATAAAACCACAAAGTGGTAGTTTAGGGGAAAGGGCGTGAATTGAACATATCTTGCCACAATCTATGGTTTTGACAAGTTAAATATCAATTCAACATGTATACCGTACACCTAGGATTTTCAGAAATCATTCGCAACCTTCGATTGATAGCAGCTATCGAAAATTGCTCATGCCCTGCATATAAAATGAAAAACCCCCATTAAAACAGGGGCAATGGATTGGTCTTTTTTACTTGACACTGTCAGACATATCAGCAGCTATATAAACTTTCTTAATAAAAGGGACAATAAACACTCTACCCAATAAATACCTCAAAGATTACCATTCCAAAGCTGAAGATCAAGCCGAGCACAGGTATCAGAAAAGGATAGGTCCGTATATTAGGTGCATACGGCTGCCTTCGCTTGAGAAAAATCAGCGCAAGGTTTACGAGTCCGAACACTATCAGAAGAAGGAAGCTGGTAGTCTTTGCCAAAGTGACCAGCGGCAGGATCAGAGCAGTGGTTAGCAGCAAGGAGACAACGAGCATTGTTGCGACCAACGGCGTATGGGTATGTTTGTTAACTTTTGAAAATAAGTTAGGTAACCATTTCTGGCTACTCATGCCGTATAAAATGCGTGTTGACATAATGATCTGGATCAAGGCTCCGTTGATGACTGCAAACATGCTTATAATGCTGATGAGCACTGGATCTTTGCCTGTTGAATTTTGATACACGAGGGCCAGCGGGGCCTTACTCTGCTGCAGCGACTCGACCGGGACAGCTATGACAGCGACAAATGAGACCATAAAATAGAGTGCGGTCGAGATAAGAAGTGTGAGTATGATACCCAAGGGCATATTACGTTCAGGATTTTTGACTTCTTCCGCCACATTGACCATGTCCTCAAAACCGAGGAAGGCATAAACTGCGAGGAATGCGCCGTTTAGAATGCTCAGCCATACCGCTACGTCCGGAGTAGGGAAAAGTTCCGCTGCCCTCACACGGTCGAATGAAATGTTATCCATACCTGTGACTATGATAAGGAGAAGACCTATGATCTCGATGATAGTGAAGACCGCCGCGGTAATCACGGCCTCTTTTATCCCCCAGACCACGATGCCCCCAAGGGTTATGATAAGTAAGACAAGAGCAAACCGGTCGTGAATGTCAATGAATACCTGGCAGTATCCTATAAAGCCCCGGCAGAGCGTCGCCGCGGATACTATGCCGGAAGCACATATCAGAAGACCCGCAAAGACAGCCACCCACTTGAGCCCCAGTCCACGGTGAATATAGACTGCCTCCCCTGCACTGAGCGGGTAACGTGATGAAAGCTCTGAATAAGTAAGGGCGGTAAAGATAACGACAAGGGAAGAGACCATGAATGCAATTGGAGCGAAAAGACCGGCTATGCCCGCCACCTTTCCGACAAGGACGTAAATCCCGGCGCCGAGAGTATTGCCAAGGCCATATAAGATCAGCAGAGGTAGATTGATATTCTTTTTTAAGCTTATACCATTCTGCACATTGCCCCTTTACTGTTTACTGTGTATGCAGTCATTTAGAAATTAGCAATTCAGGAACGGTTACTTTATAAAGGGAATATTTCTTGCCACAATGTTGAGTCAAAAATGAGAAACTACCAGTTAAGGTATGCACTGGCAATAGCAACTTCTTTGGATGGGCCTGCTATTCACGGTTCATAGCAACTATAGCAAGTCGGGCATTAAACAATACATGATTTTAATATAAAATCTTTGAGGAAGTCGGCGCATGATAAGGAGCTCATATTTTTCTTGCTCAGCTATTAACATTTATACATTTGAAACATATATTATAATTAGAGATATAGGAATTGACTCAAAAGGAGGTACATTATGAAAACGTTGACAGTTAGAGACAACATCCACGGCAGACATACAGAAATTAGTGCCAAAACTACATACCAGGCAGCCTCCGGCGAGTGGATAGCCGAGGTGGATGGTAAGGAAATGCGCCGAGCATGCGATGAGTTGTACCGCGGCTTGAAAGAATGTAGACTTGAAGATCTGCACATAGAGGCGGCTCAAGATGATGACGGGACAGAATACACAATTTTGACGAGTTAGTCCCCATGAAGCGAAACATGCAAACCGGCTTTGACAAAAAATTATTCCGCCTGCCTACCGATCTTCGAGTCACTGTTGTTTCCAGGTTGTTCCATCTAGCTCTCTTGTTCTCTCTAACAGCAATGTTTTCCAGCTGTTCAACAACCTCCTGGCTTCCCAGTCAACAGAAAATCGTTGTCACCCCCTGGAACTCATTCGGAGAAGCAAAAAGCGCTTTTGAGCGGATCACTCCTTATCAAACAAAAAAAAGTGAATTGGAGGAATTGGGCTTTGCCCCCCCGGTGACACCTAATATCCAGATACTTAACTATCTTGACATTATGGAGAGATTCATGCCCAATCAGTCCATTACCATAGAGGATCTTGCATTGGGACTGCAAGACTGTCTTGCTGACCAGGAACAATGCGTGGCTTACGAAATCATTATCCGCAAATTTGACTCCCAACGCTTTGGCAATGTTTTTCTTGACCTGTTTAATTTCAGGCGAAAAACCACTGTCAGTGGCTGGGATTTCAGGGCCTTAATTGTGATAAAGAATAACCTTGTCGTTTACAAGCTAAGCAGTGGCACGCCTGATACTGACGAATTACATGATACCAAAAACCCGCTGGGACCATTGCAAAGCGCTGATAGATTTCTATGGACCGTTACCCAGTGATTCCACACTTCTTGCCATTATCCTGAGTTTTGACAGGTTAAATATCAATTCGACATATCCACCGTAAACCTTGGACTTTCAGGAATCATTCGCAACCCTCGATTGATAGCAGCTATTTTCTGAACGCCATGATTTATGACCCGGTTAGTTAGTCTTCTCGTTCTTTAGGTGGTTCATAAGAACAGCCCATCAGGCCACAGTATCGACCAATGTATTCTGCTTTGGGGCGATAAAGGGCCGGTTTTTCCTGGGCTTCGCCTGTTTTTTCTTCAATTATATGGGCCGCCCAGCCG
>JAHEID010000095.1 GCA_024639555.1 Deltaproteobacteria bacterium | reverse complement strand
CATGTATAAATGCCGGCAAACTGTTTCCTAATGCGACAAGCAGAGGAGGAAGAATATGTTTGAGTTGAGGCGTATTCTCAAAAAACTTGAGAAAATAGGTATGTTCAGCAGTACGGAAAAAAAAGTAGTAGAGGGCACCAAGTAGCAAAATATTCAGGCCCAGAAAAAATTGTCGGGTGTTGATTCCTTCTCGCATTTTCTTCTCCGGTATAACTCCTTATCTCAATGGAGTTTTATTCACAGCAGAAGTATATCAAACTGAATTGTTGCACAAGTTCTAACATTTAATAAATATAGTGAATATAATGTCAAAAAGCAATATTGCTGAGGAACAATTGCAGAGTCATTGTAGCTTGCCAAAGTATTACATTTTTTAAAGCCTATTTCGGAGATGCCATGTTTAATGGCAATTTTACCATGCTATTAATCCTTTTAATTATGGTTAATAACAGTCATCGAATAGGAGAAACAAAAAGGGGCAACTGTCAGGTTAAGTCTGAACTACTACAGTATAGGTTATTTCCTTTCAGGGCCTAACAAACAAATAGCACTTTATTATATACTATTCACAAGTCACGCAAAGGATAGCCTGCCGGCCAAAGAACGTTAGAACGGTTACAAAAGACTCCCATTGTAATTAAACATTGAGAGTTTCCGTCTGTACCTTTTGCCTGATAATTCCCGGCCAATTTCGTCCATTTCTTTTCTTATGATCTTACGATGGCATAGATCAATGACCGCGTATTTCACACCCATTTCAAACAGTTCAGTCAACTTTGCCAGGAGAGAAAAAGGGTCTTCAGCAAGTGCCACAGTGGAATTCCAGGCTTTGCGCAGAACAAATGATTCTCCCCTGGGACTTACAAAGGGCTGAGCATATATAAAATGAGAAGCCATGGGCCTGGCAGTAAAAAGAGGAGGCGTACCATAAACTGTCATGCCAAGATCAACCCCGGCCTTTGTTGCTGATTTGCTGCTTAAAATGTCTCCCAGGCTTTCCCGGTCAATTTCTATGGCTGCTTGCACACTCTGCAGTTTAAGAGCCTTCAGGGCATAGAGCCCCTGGGAATTAAGAATATTCAAGGTGTAATCCCCTAAGAGGTTCAATCTCTCTTTTCTATCAAAGAATAACTGCTGCCCGACGTGTCCGATCTGCCAGGTTCTGAAATTATTCTTTATGAGCAGATTTATTGCCTTGCTAAAAAAATCCATCTCGTTTTCCAATAGTATTGGCGGCAGACACCAGACCATCTTGTGTTGAAATTTTTTAACATTTTTTTTCTGGTGCTGAAAATCATTAAAGGTTTTCCGGTTGAGCTCCACCAGGAGCAATTCAGGCATAACCGGCAAGCGGAGTTTTAGGACCTGCAGATCATCAATTTTAATGAATGTACGAGGCATGGCTGCTGACGAACCTTTCGTTCTTCTTCCTGCAGCAGGCTTATTTTTGCGACTGGTTTGACCAGGTGCCAGACTTTTTTGAATTGTCGAGACTTTCCGTTTTGTCTTTTGCAGTAACTTTTTCACCGTAGGGTTGTACTGCCGGGCATCAAGGCCGGACTTTTTCCTTTCAGCTTCCCTGGCCATACGGCTGTCAACCTTAAACAGGCTGTCCCCTTTTTTTACAACTGCCGGAACCTCCAGTATGATGCTGTCACCCGGATTGGCCTGGAATATTTTTCGGCCATTTCTTGTTATGTTTCGCAGGGTAAAGGCGACCCTCTCCCCTGTATCCTCCTGATGCAAACGCAAGCGGTCTCCGGCCTGTATTGATTGTTTTAATACCAGCGAAACCTTCCCTTTGCCCGTACCTTTACCAGCCTGTCCCAGATACATCCCGATATTGCCCGAATGATAGGGCGAAATTAATTCTTTTGACTGTTCCGAGCTGAAATACCCCTGGCTGGTTTTTCTTCCCATGGCCTTATCTAACAACTCTTTGGCATTTGCGAGGGTTTTCTTGTCGCCGTCATCTGCATCAATGACCATCCGGTATGCCTTGACCACTGTGGAAACATAATGTGCACTGCGGAGCCTGCCTTCAATTTTAAATGACGAAACACCTGCCTTCTGCAATCCGTGGATCAGATCGATACCGCTTAAATCATTCATGGAAAAATAGTAGCCCGGTTTTTTTCCTTGCTGCTTCCACTGATAGCGCCGCCTGCATGGCTGTACACAGCGCCCGCGCAAACCGCTTTTTCCCCCAAGGTAACTGCTGAATAAACACAAACCAGAATAACTGAAGCAGAGAGCCCCATGAATGAACACCTCAAGCTCCATGTTATTTGTCCTGGAAATGGTACTGATCTCTTTAACTGTAAGTTCACGGGCCAGAACCACCCTTTGAAAACCCATGTTTTTAAATTGCCGGACTGCAAGTGAGTTATGTGCTCCTAAAAGGGTGCTGGCATGGAGCCGCAATTGAGGAAAGTATTGACTGCAGAGATTATAGATCCCCAGGTCCTGGATAATGAGAGCATCCGGCTGCAGTGCTTCTAACATGGCAAGTGTTTCAAGTGTCTGCGGAATTTCATTTTCCTTCAAAAGGCTGTTCGCAGCCAGGTACAACTTGGTCCCTTTTTCATGTGCAAATTGTATCATGGCCGCGATTTCGGCAAAAGTGAAATCCTTGGATAAAGCGCGGGCATTTAAATCCGGCGCACCGATATAAACAGCATCAGCTCCTGCCTCTATTGCCTTCTCAAAGACATTAATGGAACCGGCAGGAGCGAGCAGCTCCGCTTTCTGCTTCTTTCTATCATTCATATATATAATTGCAGCTATAAATTATTAGTTCAATATCCATTATAACGCAGTTAGGAAGGTGATTATCAGCATACGGGACTGTTGATGATTATCGGGTAACGAGACAGCCCGATGATTGACAGACAGACAAGCCTTTGAACAATTTGTGTAAAATTCAAAGAATTGCGGAGCGCGAAATTACGAGGTAAGCACCCTTAAATACAGGGCATACACTCCGACTCCGTTTGTCTGAGCCGCCACAGGCAGAGAGTTTCGTAATTTAGCGAAGCGACCTGTAGAATTTAATTAATTGTTCAGCCAGCGCCGGAAATCACCTTCACAGAGAATTTCAAAAACCAGACATACACTTACTGCCTGCTAATACGCCGGATCTTTTTCTCAGATTGTATCACCGGCCGCTGCCAGTCCTTGCAGCGGAATACCTGCAGCAGCACCACACCGGCCGCAAACCCCCCGACATGAGCCCACCAGGCAACTCCACCCCCTACAGCTTGATCTGCATTGAGTGAGTACAGCGAGCCCTGCACAAACTGCATAATAAACCAGAAGCCGAGAAAAAAATAGGCAGGCAGTTCAATGATGTATATGAGGATAAAGATAGGCAGCAGTGTAAGGATCCGGGCCTGTGGGTAGGTGAGAAAATAGGCTCCCAGTACCCCTGATATAGCCCCGCTGGCGCCGATCATCGGTATGGTGGACTGGGGATTTGATATAGCCTGGGCCGCCACCGATGCTAAGCCGCAAAGCAGGAAAAACAGAAGATAGCGGCCGTGCCCCATACAGTCCTCCACATTATCGCCGAAAATCCAGAGCATCCACATATTTGATATGAGATGTATCAGGTTGGCATGCAGGAACATTGAACTGAAAACAGGCAGGAAGCCGGATATGTTAAGCCAGCCTTCTGCCTGCTCGGCGAAAAAGCGTTCCGGGATAAAACCAAAGGTGAAAATCAGCTGATCAGCCCTGTGGCCGTAAGACATCTGGTATACAAAAAAAACTATATTGATAACTATGAGACCAATATTAACAATGGGAAAAGTCCTGGCCTGGATATTATCTTTAAGTGGGAACATCAGTGCACGATCAGATCAGTTTTACACACGATAACAGAGTGATTGATTGGGGATAGTCTAAAAAAAACCGGCAGAGGAACGCTGGGAAGAGGTTTTCTTTCATTGTTGTCTAAAAAACAGCAATGACTCTATAACTCCTCGTCAAATTCCAGCTGTTCAGGCCATGGCCGTAAGAATTTGATCGTGGGCAGCGGGATGACAAAGTAAAAATTGTTGCCCTGGCCTGTGGCCTCATAGCCAACCCGGCCGCCATGCATTTCAATAACATGCTTGATAAAGGAGAGCCCATGGCCGGTTCCGGGCTTACTATAGCTGTTTATCCCCCGGAACCCCTCAGAATACAGGGCCGACACTTCTTGGGGCGACAGGTGATGACCGGTGGTGAAAACATTGAACTTTGCTCCTCTCTGGTTTGGCCCGAAGTAGTCATCAATTATTTCACGGCCATAAGCCATCGCCTTTCTGGGAATTCCTTTATCATCAATAATTTCTTCCGCATATTTCGTGGCATTGGAAAAAAGATTGGCATACACCTGCGCCAGCAGCCCCTTGTCAACCATGATGGGTATCTCTTCCTCATCCATGCCTTTTGGCCTGTCAATGGTTATTTTATTTGCCTGCAAGCGGCTCTTGTACTGCTCAAATTGCGGCAGGATGATCTCCTTTTCAACCTTGCACAGCCTGGGACGCAGCACAAGATGCCCACGCTCAAAATGTTCCCTGCGGAATAAACTTTCCAGAAATAGACTGACATTGGCATGGTGTTTCAACATCTCGTGCTGATATCCCATGAGATCTTCGCGCAGATTAGACATCCTGTCAATGATGACATTGCAGGCTTCACTGCTTACCTCAGAGGCTTTCTTATATTCTTTCATTTCCAGTTCAAGTTCCTGCATCTCGCCTATTTTCTTGCGGAGCTGGTTGAACAGGTGCTTGAAATACATATTGGGTATAATTACATTGTGCTCAATATCCATCACCAGGCTGTTGATGAATTTGAGATGCTTGATGTTCTGCTGGGCCAGGATGCGGTTGTGGAGCCTGAAGCCGATGCGGTTAACATACTTGATTAGGAAAAACTGATCCGTTTCTGTGAGTTTCTCCAGCGGGGAAACCTCAAACATGCCAAGAATAGGGGTATTTTCCTGCCACGGCTGCTGATTTGGGCTCAGGAAATTTTCATCTTTGGGCAATTCCTGGGGAGGTTTACGATAAATTGGTACGACAAAGGAGTTTTCAGCCTTATAGGCCTGGTCACTTAGGTATATACCCGTCGGTACCGGGCGTGGTTCCCGGATAATGCCCTCCTGGCTATTGCATACCAGTTTGAGATGCTTCTCTTCAGCATCTAGGAGGTAGAACGCGCTCTCAACCTGCATGGATTCAAGGAGCACTACAACCGAAATGCGGTAGAAATCATCCAGACGGTCATATTCCTGGACCAGGTCGAAAAAACTCTTCAACAGGTTATTCTGCAGCGGACTGAAATCATAGTGTATATGATCCTCCAGTTTTTCCCGCACCCGGTTTTGAATATGATGCAGATCTGATCTTGAAGCAGTATTTTTTTCTGCCATAAAAACCTCAACAGGATTGTACAAGACCGCACATGAGATCCTGGTCTGGATATCTCCTGAATATGGATCCAACCAATTGCAGCAAAAACATGGCCGATTCAGTAATTAGGCAGCACTTCAAGTGCTGTAATCCAATACAACTTCATCAGTGCCTGCATCCTCAAGCAATAGCACGTGAATGTGCTGATTGGTGTCGACCTTTATCTCCATACCGATGTAATCAGGTTGAATAGGCAGTTCCCGCCCTCCCCTGTCAACCAGCACTGCAAGCTGAATGCTGCTGGGACGGCCAAAATCCATTATTGCATCCAGGGCCGCCCGGATAGTCCGCCCTGTATAGACTACATCATCTACCAGTATCATAGTCTTTCCTTCCACTTCAAAGGAAATATCTGTTTTCTTGACAACGGGGTTCTGAGTTACCCTGCTCCAATCGTCCCGGTACAAGGTGATGTCAAGGCTTCCTGCGGGGAGGCTTTCCTTTTCACGTTCTTCTATTATGCGATGAATGCGATCTGCCAGAAAAACACCGCCCGTATGAATGCCAACAATGACCAGGTCTTCCAACATGAGATTTCTTTCAAGAATCTGCAGGGCGATCCTGTCAAGCGCCCGCTCAATATCCTGGGCCGACATTATTACTTTTTTCTTACGCGCCATTCTCAACACGCCTCCAGAAAAAATCTATCCCTTTTTCATTTACAAGGTTTATGGCTTCAGGGAATGCAATGCACTCCATAGCAAAAACCTTGGCTGCTATTTTCTCAGGTGTATCATCATACTCCAAAGGTACACATTTCTGTACAACAATAGGCCCCTCATCATACCTGTTGTCGGCAAAATGGACGGTACAGCCGCTTACCATTACACCCTTGGCCTTGACTGCCCGATGGACACGCATGCCATAAAAACCGTCACCGCAGAAGGCAGGTATCAGGGCGGGATGGATATTTAATACATTCCGCTGGAGCTCCGGCGTTGGTTCATATAGCTTCAAATAGCCCGCCAAACAGATAAGATTGACGTCATAATCCTTTAAAATAGCATTGATTGCCACGTTGCCCTTCGCATGAAAATTCGGGTAGCCATACTTTTCCGCCTTCTGCAATCCCAATACATCCTTGATGTTAGAGATGACTACCTTGATCTCAGCATTCAAACTGCCGTCCTGGATCCGTTCATGAAAATTATCCAGGGTCCTGCCGCTGCCCGACAACAGCACTGCCATTTTCTGCATTATGCCCCTCCCTTAAAATGTGCATTGGCAGCTGTATCAACCTTGGCCAGCCAGGCAGCGATTGCCGTGTCATACGAACTGGTGAGCTGAAATACTTTGAGGGCCAGGCGGAAGCGGGTCACAAGGATTGTATTGCCATGCTCTTTAATTTCAGCAAGCACCTGGGGATAATCGGCTGGATCAACAATAACGGTGACATATTGGAAATTCTTGGCAGCAGCCCGGAGCATGGTGGGCCCTCCGATGTCAATATTTTCAATGGCATTGGCCACTGTGCAGTTCGGGTCCCGGGTAGCCTTGTCAAAGGCATACAGGTTTACAGCAACAAGATCTATCTGCTGCAGTCCGTGGGCCGCCATCTGCTCTTCGTGGGATGCATTTCCCCGAAGATATAGAATACCGCCATGCACCCTGGGGTGCAAAGTCTTGACACGGCCATCCAGCATTTCAGGAAAACCCGTGAATTCCGAGACATCCTTTACCGCAATGCCATTTTCCCGCATTTTCTTGGCAGTTCCACCTGTTGACAAAATCTCGATACCAAGATCCTCGAGCTGCCTGGCAAAATCTTCAATTCCGGATTTGTCGGTCAGGCTGATTAACGCTCTCTGCATTTTACCCATTGTTTCTCCTCTCTGTTTCGTACTGACACTCATTTCCTATTAAAAACCTATGACTTATTATAATTGTGAAAAATAATCTCAATCCTTGCGGGTGAAACTTCTAATCTGCCTGCGTGACCTTTTATCAGGGCGCTTCATCGGTCCGTACATCTTGTTGGCAGCCTCCAGCCGCTTCTGCTCCCGTGTCTCCTGGCGCTGCTGCACACTGGACTCTGTTTCCTCATACAATAACTGCGCTTCCTTGGCAGGTCTTCTCTTATCAGCAAGACCCTGTACAATTACTATGAATTCAAGTTCTCCGCGCCTGATACGCAACTCGTCACCGGGTTGCACGATCCTTGCAGGTTTTATTCGAGCCCCATTAACATGGATCTTGCCCCCTGTAACTGCCTGGGCCGCCATGGAACGGGTCTTGAAAAATCTTGCCGCCCACAGCCATTTATCGATTCGTACTTTATCTTCCGCCATTTCATTTTTCGCCGCAGGCGTTGTCAAAACAATATTATATGTCTACTCTGAAACGGAACTGTCCCGGTCCTCAATCAGCTGCGTGAGGGCCTGCGACAGCTTGGTCGGGTTGGTGTCCATCTTGGCCATGCAGCGGTGGGCACCGGCAGCCAGGATCTCCCGCTGCACGGAGGAATCGGTCAAAGCAGAAAGGACCACCCTGATGATTGCACCATACTTCGGGTTCGCCTTAATTCTTGCAAGCACACCTTTGCAGTTAAATGTTGTTTCCTGCCATTCCAGGACAAGGGCATCCGGCTCATCATTATTTAAAATACGGAAAACCTCGTCGGCGGTTGTGGCCTGCATAACGTAAAAACCGTCCAGAACCAACTTGCTTTTATTAATGTTGCGTGCTGTATCCGTGCCACCTGCCAGGAGGATTTTTTTTCTGCCCTCTGCCTCTTCTGTTGCTGCATTGTCCAGCTCACTGATAAGTTTTTCCAACTGTGCCTTCTGCTTGTCACTCAAATCGACAAACTGCAGCCCCATGCCAATACCGCGATGATTGTGCTTCACCATGGCCTGGACAGTCAAATCAAAATTGCCCGGCATGGTTGGGATGCCGACCTCGACTATTGCACCATCATCAAAAGAGCGGCCGGTGTGCAAAAATAGTCCATCTTCACTGATGTCCAAAGCTTCAACCATGATCTGTTTATCCACCAGGACCTTTTTCTTAAACTTGACCCGCTTGAAATTTCTGGCCTCGCTGCCTGTTCCACTCTTAGCTCCCGGCTTCCCAACGTGTTCCTCACGGCCTTCTTTCATTTCAGGAGGTTTTTCCTGTTCTGCTGCAACCGGCTCAGGTTCCCACACAACTTCTTCAGACTCCTCAGCCTGATCATCCCCAACAGAATCCAGATCCACTCCAAACCTTCTGGCCAGATCCGATAATTCCGTTCCCGGTTGCACCATGTTATTCCCTGCTTTTCGTTCCGGCTGGCCTGCGGATGCAGGAGATGATATTTCCTTTTGGGGGCTTGGTTTTCTGATTCTCAAAACTGATGCGCAGCCGGGACACTTGAATTTAACAACGTCGGAAGTAATCTTATCCGAATCGAATTTAAGCTTTGCCTTGCATTTTGGGCAAACCACCTTCATTTTCGTTGTCATTGTTCACTCCATTTTTATGTTATTGGATGCAAACTGGCTCGCGCAACAAATCAAATTATATCTTTG
>JAHEID010000012.1 GCA_024639555.1 Deltaproteobacteria bacterium | reverse complement strand
CCTGTAGGTCGTAATAAATTCCTGGTCGCACCACGTCCTTAGTTTTACTATCTGGTCGATATCTCCCTTGCTGATTACAACGTCATTGAGCGCATACAGGTAAGTGCCTGACGAGGAATCAGCGTCAGGACCAGCAAGCAGCCTGGTTTTTAAGAGTATTCTCTTTTCAATCGTCATTTTCCCCCGGAGGAGTAATTCCAGTGCTTCAAAGCGCTCCCTGGCGGACACTGCGGTAAGAAATCCCAGACCGCCGAGATTGATGCCCATGACAGGTATCTCATACCTGCTGGCCTTGTCAGCTATGTGGAGCAGGGTACCGTCACCGCCAAGGATAATGAGGATGTCCAGGTCTTTTGTGACCTGATCAACTACAGTTTCAACACCTTTGACAGCGAGCCAGCCGATGATCTCCTCGCCAATTTTACGAGGTTTGTTGAAACCTTTTTTTAAGATGATGCCAGCTTTTCTGATTTTCATTGTCCAAGCTCTTTGGATCTTTCCGTTGCCGCTTCAACCGCGTCCATGATGATACCGTTGAAGCCGGCTGCTTCCAGTTCGTGCAGCCCAGCGATAGTCGTACCGCCGGGAGAGGTTACCATTGCCCGAAGTTGGGCCGGGTGCTCTTTGCTGTTCATGGCAAGTTTGACAGAACCCAGAACGGTCTGCATGACAAGAAGCTCCGCATCAGTTCTGTTTAATCCGACTTTCAAGCCGGCATCGATTAAGGCTTCAATAAAGGTAAAGACGTATGCAGGTCCGCTACCGCTCAAACCTGTGACAGCATCAAAATACTTCTCATCGAGAATGACGCTTTTGCCGATGGAGTTGAAGATAGTGACAGCGGTGTCCATATCTTCCCGGGTTGCTCTAGGGCCTTGGCTTAAAGCTGATGCAGCCTCCAGAACAAAAGCCGGTGTGTTGGGCATGACACGTATTATTCTGCAGTTGCAGCCGACGAGATTTGCATTGATAAAAGAGGACTGGATGCCGGCAGCAATGGATATAAGCAGATGCGAATCGTTGATCCTGTCTCTCGCTCCCTGCAGAACATCCTTCATTATCTGCGGTTTGACAGCCAGGATGACAGTAGCGCAACCTGACCAGACATATTCATCCTTACCGCTGTCATAGGTATTGACGCCGTAAATTTCGGCTAGATACATCCTTCTGTCGGCAACAGGATCGGTTACCAGTATATCTTCAGCTGTAATGAGGCCTGATTTGAGAAGCCCCTGGATCAGGGCTTCCCCCATTCTGCCCCCGCCAATAAAGCCCAGCTTGCCACGCAACGTCATAATATATCTCCATTAATAAAAACTTTAAATTCATCACAAAGACTGATAACAATTATTTTTTCTTATTGCTGCATTTTTTACAACAGCAATGAATTAAAAAAGCCTGTTGGCGCACATGCGTCCAACAGGCTTTCGGGTGTATAAAGATTTTGGGAAGTGCTTTTGGTCAGTTGCTAAAAGTTAACGGGCCTTTTACGGACAACAGGGGCCAGGATTGGGAGGAGACGGTTTCCTGCTTCCTTTGTTCTGGAGACGAACTTGTTCAGCACTGATAGCTGGCCGTCCTTCTTTAGTTCAACGAAATCCCAGGCGTCAGGAGTGGCAGCAATTGTTTCCATCAGCCTGAGGTGCTGGCTGTGTCCTGACTTGTAAGCCACGATATGGCCAAGGACCGGGCAACCGAGAAGTGTCATATCACCAATGATATCAACTATTTTGTGCCGCACGAATTCGTTGTCGTAGCGTAAGCCTTCCTTGTTTAAAACGCCGTGCTCATCCATGCCGACTGCATTATCGAGGGAAGCGCCAAGGGCCAAGCCGTTTTCCTTGAGCTTTTTGACATCTTCAAGAAAGCCGAAGGTCCTTGCCCTGCATATTTCCGCAACAAACTTCCGGGGTGAAACAGCTACAGAATATACCTGGCGTTTGATAGTGTCATGGGTGAAATTGATCTCGGCCGTAACCTTGAAGCCGTCATAGGGGTAGATGCTGATATGCCTGTCGTTGTCACGGAATGAGATTTCCCGGGTGATTTTTACAAGTCTTCTGTAACTTTTCTGCTGCCGGATACCGGCTTCAAGAAGCAGACCAACAAACGGGGCGGAACTGCCATCCATAATGGGCACTTCCGGGCCATCCACTTCGATGATGATATTATCAATTGAAAGACCGTTGATCGCAGCAAGAAGGTGTTCAGTAGTAGCAATGGAAGCATTGCCTTCAGAGATTGTCGTTGCCATGGTGGTGTCAACAACTCTGTTCATGAAGGCAGGAACCGGGCTATTGGTGCCAAGGTCCTTACGGACAAAGCGGATACCGGTATTAGCCCCGGCAGGGCTGAGGGTCATCTTAATGCGGTCGCCGGAATGCAGACCAACACCGCTAATGTGTACCGCTTTCCTGATGGTGCTCTGGTAAGGACTTATCTGTGAAAATGTTTTCATTTATTAATATTCCTGAACCGTAACGTTTTATTTTTCTTTGTAATATACAATAAGCATATTTAAGTCGCTAGTTAATTATGCAAAAATCATACCGTTTTCGATTATCGCATCATGATATGGGAAAGTGGTGAAAGAAGTATAAGCATTTCAAGGTGATGGATTGGTTGATCTTTTGGGTATTGTGAGAAAGAGAGAAGGATCATGTGTGTCAAAAATAACACAAACAAAGCGGAACTGTTGACTTTTTTATACACGCATCATGGGGTTTTCATGCTGGCACGATGTGATTTATGAGAAACCGGTCAAAATCTTCTCCGAACCGTAAATGGACAGGCAGGACCAGGAGAGGGAACTCAAAAGGGTATATGTTGCGCAATTTAACCAGATCTTTTTCCGTTGTGACCAGTCCATCGGCCCCTGATTTCTTCGCATTATGCAGCAGGGATTGGATGTTATCTGCTGAATAGACATGGTGATCTTCAAATGCTTGGAATCCTGTAAGCTTCATTCCTGTTATTTCAAGAGTTTTTTTGAATGATTCAGGCCTGGCAATACCACAGAAACCGTATAACGCTATTTTGCAGGCATCTGCATGTGTAATGGTATCGTTTTTCCCATTATATATTCTGGCCAATATATTTTCAGGCTGATAGGTACCGGTGAATATGGGTTTTTCAGGATACAGCGATCCAAGAAAACTGATAAATTCCTGTACATTCCCGTTCCGTGGCGCATCGGTGCCGGTGATGATGAATGCGTGAGCCCGTTTTAAGGCGGAAAGAGGTTCTCTAAGTTCACCTCCAGGCAATACGCGGCCATTGCCTAAAAGTTTCTGGGTGGAGAAAAGAACCAGGTCCAAATCCCTTTTCAAGGCCAAATGCTGAAAGCCGTCATCAAGGATGAGCGTGTCAACTCCCAGGGTATCTATGGCAAAGCGGCCTGTGGTGAAACGTTTTTTACCGGTGATTACCGGTGTTCCAGGTAGTTTTTCCGCAAGAAGGCGTGGTTCATCACCTGCTTCTGCTGCATCCAGTAAAATATCCGTAGTGTTTGATACAACATTAATTGCAGTTGTGGCAGATCCTTTGTACCCGCGACTCAGTATGGCTGGTTTTCTGCTGTGCTGCAGAAGGAGTTTGGCAATGTAATGGACCAGGGGGGTTTTGCCGGTACCTCCGAATAAAAGGTTGCCGACACTAATTACCGGGACGTCAAGCTTATGCTGCTTGCATATTCCTTGGCGGTACAAATTGCTGCGGTAAGCCATGAGGAAGCCATACAGGGGGGCGAGAGGTCTGCCAAAAAAGAAGAGGCGCTCCAGTCGTGTATCTGTTTTTCCTGCCATGGCTCTAAAAGCATTCAGCATTCAGCTATCAGTTTAATTGCTCCGGTTTTTAAGTTGCCTGATTCTCTAAAACACAAATATTCAAAATCAGTTGCATGAGCGCTCCTCCGTGTGCCTGATTCTTTCGAGTACCCAGCGACTACTATTCAGCATAATGTAAACTTTTTAATAAGATGACCCGTCTTATACACTAAATAAACGAGGCCGACAAATATTGATACAGACATAAAAGCTTCAATATAATTAACAGAACCTGAAAACATCAATTAATAACAAGGGCAAAACCTGCCGGCGGAGTTCTGAAGCGAGGCCAAGAAAATTAGAAGCTGAAAAGCCATGATAAAATACTTGCTTGTACATTTGCTGCGTAAAACATGATATCTATATTCTGTGTATATCAAGGAACAGGATAATAGAAGGTGCTGCATCATATCCCCGGGGATCGCGTTACATGCGGTTGATGTTACAGCAGGATGAAAACTGAAGATAATAAAAATATGTCCCTGAAAATAACGGCTCTTGTTGAAAAAGCCAGGGATGGGAACCGTGTAAGCTTTCAGGAACTGGTGGGCATATTTCATGAAGATATCTATCGCCTGGCCTATTACAGGACATTTTCACAGATGGATGCTGAAGATCTGACCCAGGATGTTTTTGAGCAGGCATACAGAAAATTAAACAGCCTGAATGATCCGCAACGTTTTCGCGCCTGGCTCTACAGCATAGCGGTTAACAGGTGCAACGATTTCCTCAGGAAGAGAAAATATATGGCACTGCTGCAGATGCGCACAGCACAGGAACAGGACTTTATGGACAGCGGAAAGGACATGAACAACACTTACAACGATAGAATCGAGAAAAAAAGATTTTGGAAACAGGTCAAAACAATTCTGCATAAACTTTCGGCCATGGAACGTCAGGTTTTCACCCTCCGTTTTATGGACCACCGCAATATCAATGAAATTGCCGCCATTCTGGACAAGAATGAAAGCACAATCAAAACACATCTTTACCGGGCCTTGAAGAAGGTGAGGGGACAGGCCGAATTTTTTAAGGAGTATAGGGAGTCGATATCATGAAAGCACAGAATCATGTCCACCTGCAGGACGAACATATCCTCAGGGCAGTTATTGACGACAAAGATCTTGCCGGGCCTGAGCAAGAGCATCTCCGGGAATGTTCTGTCTGCAAAAGAAAGGTTGAGCAGTTCCGGGGCGAACTGCTGGATTTTGGACAGAAGGCCAGCCTGGCTGTGCCTCCATTTTCTCGATCAGTAAGACTGCCAAGAGAAAAACCGGCTGCGGTCAGTCATAATGTTGGTTGGCTCCCTGTTTTCGGGGCGGCAGCAATGGCTGCTTTTCTCGTGTTCTTCTATTTTATGGGTATGGAAACCATGGCCCCCACCCAATTTACCACGCTGCAGAACCAGGACATTTTGCTGGAGGATGAATCACTGATGCGTGAAATAGCAGAGATAGTGGAAGTCCCTCTGCCAGAGGATGTGTATGCGATAACCGGGGAGAATGGGACCGGCTTTGTTGAGGACCTCTATGCCATTATCTGGGAGAATGGAACCGGCTTTACTGAGGACTTGCATGAGATAAGTGGGGATAATGGAACCGGCGCTGCTGAGGATATGGATGAGATAATCGGGGAGAATGGAATCGGCTTTGATGAGGATTTTCTGGAGTTTGTAGTGCCTGATATACAGGATGATTTTCAATCTGAATTTATTTAAGGAGGATAAAGCGATGTTAAGAAAAAGTGCATGGGTAGGGTTGTTGCTTCTCGTGGTTTTCCTGCCGTCAACCCTTTTGGCCAGGGGGATGATGCATGGTAAATGGTGGAATGACAAATCGATAGCACAGGAGCTGGACCTGACCGATAGCGAGAAAAAAGAAATTGATGAAAAATATACTGAAAGCCGCCGTAGAATGATTGACCTGAAATATGAAATTGAGAAGCAGCGCTTTGAATTGGATTTACTTCTCCGTACCAAGGATGCGGATAAACAAAGGATCCTGGAACGGTTCGACAGCCTGGAGCAGATCAGGAATAAAATGTCCAAAGCACGTTTTGAGATGCTCCTGGAGGTCAGGGAAACCATAGGGGCGGAACGTTTTCAGGAATTGAAGGCCGTGCATCGTGACCGGGGCAGAAAAGATGCAAAAAAATACCCGCGAGACTGGTCTTATTCCAGGGAGAGGGGCAGATAGTGATGTGTTCCGACCGTTTCAGGTGAGAGCTGTTATTTTGAGTCGATGAGGAAATTAATTATCTCAAGATGCCGCCTGGTAACACCGCGGTGCCGCAGGACTAGGGCCTGGGCCTGTTCCCCCATCTCTTGCCTGAGCGGTCCGTTGACAAGCAGTTGTTTTAATATTTCAAAAATATCATCGTCATCATGACAGACAATAGCAGCATTTTTTTCCAGCAAGTCTGAAGAAATTTCAGTAAAGTCGTCCATGTAGGGCCCAAAGAGGATCGGTTTGCCAAAGGCTGCAGGTTCAAGGGGATTATGGCCGCCGTCTGGAACCAGGCTGCCTCCGATAAACGCAATATCACAGAAACTGTACATGCGTGAAAGTTCGCCCATGGTATCGAGGATAAGTAACGGGGCCCCGGGAAATTCTTCATCGTGTAAGGGTGCTGTTCTCTGCCTTACCGTAAGTCCGAGGTTGTCC
The DNA here is from genome assembly GCA_024639555.1 of Deltaproteobacteria bacterium. Classification (GTDB taxonomy): domain Bacteria; phylum Desulfobacterota; class Desulfobulbia; order Desulfobulbales; family BM004; genus BM004. The sequence continues at coordinate 21,115 of JAHEID010000012.1, read as the reverse complement.
GCAATTTCTTTTATTTCACGCCCCCTTTCAACCTTGCGGGGCGCCACAACGAGAAACAGGTTAGGGAAGAGCAGAGATAGACGTTTATAGGCGGACAGGATTGTCACCTCTTCCCCGGCATGGGTGGAGCCGGCTATCCAGACAATCTTTTCCGCTGATATGCCGAATTGTTTTCGGTAAAAAGAGGTTGGTCTCTGTTCCTGTTCCCAGCCTACAGTGTCAGGGAGTACAGCATCATATTTCAAGTTTCCCAGGGCTTTCACCCTGTCTGCATCGACACCGAGATCGATCATCTTGTCAGCATCTGCAGTCGTCTGCATTGAGATGAACCTGAAAATCCTGAACATGGGCAGAAAAATGAAACGGAAGCGCTGGTAGCGGGCAAAAGAGCTCCGGGAAATGCGGCCGTTTACAAGGATCGCCGGCGTGTTTTGTTTGTCCAGGATATGCAGAAAGTTGGGCCAGAAATCAGTTTCAATCAAGATGAAGAGGTCTGCTTCGATACAGTTAATGAATTTCCGGGCAACACCATACAGGTCGAAGGGAAATGGAACAAAAAGGTCAACCTCCTTGGCCATGACATTCCGGGAAAGTTCTTCTCCTGTTTTAGTAGAGGCTGAGAAAATGAGGCCCATGTCCGGATAGGCTAAGCGCAACTCCCTCACAAGCGGCTGTGCTGAAAGAACTTCACCTACGGAAAGAGCATGGACCCAAATCCGCTTTCCGTTTTCAGGAAGTTTTTGTGTAAGTTCCTCCAGGCCAATACCAAGTCTTAAAAGAATTCTGCCACGATACTTGGGAGAAATGATTGCTTTGACTAAAAGCAGCGGAGATAATAGTATCAGGCTTATGACCTGAAAAATATTGTAAAAAAACATACTCATGGAAAAGTCTATCCGATATTCGTTCTGGAACCTGAGGTAATTTGTTTGCTGCAAATGGATCATATTGAAACAAATATTTCTATTTAACCACTTACAATAACAATTACAATGAACTTGCTTCTTTTTGAATCAAATGAAATCAAGAGTGACGGCACAGTTAGTCTGCAAGACAGGCGCAGTGCACATATAATAAAGATCCTTGGCTGTAAACCGGGGGACACCATCAGGGCAGGGGTGATAAACGGACCTGTCGGTACAGGAGAAATACTTTCAATCAGGGGAAAGGGCAAAAATGCAGAGGTGGTTATGCGTTTCTCTGCAACTGACGGTCAGCCTGAGCACCCTGCAGTTGATCTCATCATTGGGTTGGTAAGGCCCATTATGCTCAAAAGGGTATTGGCCCAGGTAACCTCACTTGGCGTGGGCAGGATATTTCTGATCAACGGCAACAGGGTAGAAAAAAGTTTTTTCAACGCCAGTCTGCTGAAAGATGAGAACTATCGCCCCTATCTTGTCCAGGGCCTGGAGCAGGCAAAATATACCCGTTTGCCGCAGGTTGCCATCCATAAGTGCTTCAAACCATTTATTGAGGATTTTATCCCTACAATTACCGGTGACTATCAGAGGATGCTTGTTGCCCATCCTGGTGGCAGTGCTGACCTGAAGCAGAGACTCGAGAGTAATATTAAGGGAAGAACGCTTTTTGCAGTGGGCCCTGAAGGCGGCTGGGTTGACTATGAGGTGGAAAAGTTTATTGAACACTCTTTTGTTCCGGTAAGCCTGGGCAGAAGGGTGCTGCGGACAGATACGGCGGTTGTGGCATTGCTGGCGCAGTTAATGTTGCTCCAGGGAGAGTAAGCAGAAAACGCGAGACATAAAGCAGTTATAAACTCGTATAAATTTCTCTACTTAAAAAATTTAACTCTCTTGAATATTAGGGAAATGCTTAGATTGAATACTTGTTGCAGAAGTATTGAATCTGTAATCTGCTCATTATGGTTTAATAATACCAACTGAAAGGTTTACATATCCACAGGACCTGGACATTTTGATAGTCATTCACGAATCAAAAGAGATAGCTGTTATCGTAAATTTTATGAAACTAAAATAATGCCCACTATTCTCTTGTGGAAATTTGTTATTTTCTAGTGCCTGTTGTTTGCATACGATTTACTGTCTTTTACCAATTATCGGGTACATTCCAGGTTTCCGATAAACGGTAATGCCAACAACCAGGGCAGAGTAAGTTTTTTCTCGTCACAAAACTGTGAAAGCCCTATTGTCATATTATCATGACCTGCAGCAGGTTTATTCCTGTAGGTACCCAAAAACCTGTCCCACCAAGGAAAATTAAAGCCGAAGTTGCTATTCGTTTCTTTGATAACAACTGAATGATGGACCCGATGCATGTCTGGTGTTACAAGCATGAGTCGGAGCAACCTGGCAACATTTAGAGGTAGCGAATATTTCCATGGTTGAACATAGATGTATCGTTTAAAAGGACGTGACATCCACGCAACCCAACTGGTACAGAATGACCATGGGTATCTCTATTCTCAATTTTCCATTGTTTACATTCTGTAGACCTTCATATATATATTATGAGGTTATGACACATGTTTCTTTTCCAGACTTGCAGAGACAGACTAATACTCTAACTTATTAATAAAGTTAGAGTAAGGAATGCAAACCTGAAGCGCTAAATAAGTTCTCTCAACTTCATGCAGAAAACAGACACAAAAGAACAACAGGAAATTCCAGCACCGACATCCCTTTCGGACAAAGAATTGCAGGATGCCAGACAGATAATCAACATTTTTATCAAGGCATGGAAAAATTACGGTTTGTATCCGGAGGATCATATAAACACTGTAAAATCCTTTGAAAACCTTGTCGCCGCATTCGGCAATTTTTTCTCGAGTCATGGCGATTTGCGGCTGACCGTGGAAAAAGACCGCCTCCTTTGCCAGTCTGAAATCATCTATGAAGTTTCACCGGAGGCCCCCTCGGAAGAGATCATTACCCTGCTCTATCGTGACGGTATCAAGTGGATTGAGTTTCAAGAGGGCCTTCCCCTCGAGGAGATCGCCTCCTTTTACAGAATAGCTTATAAATACAGGTTATTCGCAGAGGAGACCGAGGGAGACATCGTCACCGCTCTGTATGATGAAGAACTTGAATATATAGATTTCAAGGCGGTTGACATTTTCTGGCAGGACTTGCTGCTCATGGATTTTTCCGAGCTCCCGCCTCCCGCACCTAAACCCGAAGAAGACACCGACCGGGAAGAAACGGACCAGTCCCAGGATAAGAAAGGATCGGAAGGCGATGACATTGTTGCCAGAAGTATTGCCTTGATCAGTGATGACCAGTTGGAGTTGTCGAATCTCGATTATGCAACACTTCAGCAAATGGTCCAGGAGGAAGAAAGCTGGGTTATTACTGAGGACCTTATTGAAGCGTTAATGATTATTCTCAAAAGCCAATCCGAGCAGGAGAAATTTGACGCGGTTCTGGGGTTCATCTCGGAAGAGACGGTTGAGACCATTGAGCAGGACAGATACGATCTGCTGGTTGTATTATTCCAGTCGCTGATCAAGCTTTTCTCCCCTGAAACATCAACTGCGCAGGATTGGCAGAACTCCCGCATCGACCGTTTTTTCCAGAATGTGTCCACACCTAAAATTTTTCAACTCATCAGCGACAAGCTCCTGAAGCTGGAAACGATTGAAATTGAAAAGCTAAAGGCTCTTGGCCAGGCACTTTTTTATCTATCCCCGGAGCTTGTCCCATTTCTAGTGCCGGTCATCATGGAAAGCAGTTCAAAAGAGATACAACAGATGCTCTCGGAAGTGATAGTGCACATGAGCCAGCGTGACATCGGGCCCCTTGAAAAAATAGTGGAACAGCATGGTACGGAGATGGGGGACAAGCTTCTGGCTATACTGAATCGTCTGCAGGGGAACCGGGTCAATAAGATTCTTTTCAAGATGTGCGAGCACCCCTCTGACATGGTGCGCAGGAAAGCGATCAAAGAGCTGGTTGACAGGGATCCTAAGTATGCCCAGAAGCTGTTTTCACTCATAGATGACCCCAGCAAAGAGATACGTACCTCTATCCTTGCAGGTTTTGCAAAACATAAATCCAGTGCGCTGGAAAACATGCTGCTGAACTATTTGAAAGAAAATTCCACTCAAAAGGATCCGGTCCACATCCTTGCCTGTTATACGGCCCTTGGCCGATGCGGATCCAATGCGTCTGTCCCGTACCTGCGTAGAATACTCCTGAGTCGGGGATGGAATAGTTTTATGGGCTCAGGGAAATTATTTTTCCGGGAGGGTGCAGCCATTGCCGTGGCATTGCTCGATACTCCGGAAGCAAAGGATGTTCTCCAGAAAGCTTCAAAGAGCAGATTCAAGGTGGTCAGGAAAGCTTTTGATAGAACAAATAAAATAAGTGATGTCTCTGGAGAAAACACCAATGACTGATGCTTTTAAATACAGATCCTATTCCCAATTTGAAGAATTCCTGCACAACTTCTACAGCCTGAGCCAGACAGTAAGAATTCACAGTGACAACCATACGCTTGTTATAGAGGGAATTGAGAAATTCTCCGAATCCGTAAACAGCTGCATGGAGAATGAATCACTGACGTTCAAAATCTCCAATGATCAGTTGTATGTTGATGATGAAAAGCTCCCCTACAATAGAACAACAAAGAATCTTTTTGATAACATTATACATTATTGTGATACCCGCGGTTTAGAGGGAGTGCGTTTACTCGAAGCCGTCAAGCAGGCCTCAAGAATGGAGATTCTGACTTTCATGCGGTTGCTGGAAAGTTCCAAGCAAAACCCGGAACCTCTTACCTGGCTCACGGAAGGTCTTGCTGCAGAAAATATCCACTGGGTAGAACTGATCAAGAAGTCGGAAAGACTCCAGAATGACCAGGGATCATCATTCAAGGACAAGGCAGAGCGGAGGGAAAGGGCCAGAAAAGACTACACTTGTGCTAAGGCCTCTATCGAAGAAGTTGTCCAGAAGATCAAAGAAGGTAAGGGTGAGGTCGGTATAGGGAAAACCGTCCGGGTAGTCCAGAACATTGTGACGAATCTCATCGAGGACGACGAAGTGTATTCCGCCATCAGCACACTACGTGTCTTTGACGACTACATCTACACACATTCGGTGAACGTTGCCATGTTGTCCATGTGCATTGGCAGGCGCATTAACCTCTCACGTCGTACTCTGGTGAGTCTGGGCATGTGTGCCCTTTTTCATGACCTTGGAAAAATTGAGATCCCCAACGAAGTTTTGCACAAAAAGGAGGAGCTGGATGACAGTGAGTTACTGTTGATTGAGGAGCATTCTCTGAACAGTTCCAGATTGTTGCTAAAGCTCAAGGCCTCCCCTGACAGCAAGGCCAGGATCCTGGTACCGATGTTTGAACACCATTTGAAATACGATCTGTCCGGCTATCCCCATGCCGACTGGAAAAAACCGTTAACCCTTTTTGGAAAGATTATTTCCATTGCAGATAAATATGATACCTTAACATCATCGCGGGCCTACCGGAAATCCCTGCTGAGCCCGGATCGCGCCCTGGGTTACATGTTCGATCGGGCCGGTAAAGATTATGATCCTACCCTCATAAAGGTTTTCATCAATATTCTTGGGGTATACCCGGTCGGCACCCTGTTGAAACTTGATACTGACGAACTGGCCTTGGTTGTTAGTTCTCCCAGCAGGGATTTTTCCAAAAGGCCATTAGTCTGCGTCCTGGAAAAAGAGGATGAAGGCAGCTATAAAAAAAAGGAAATAATTAATCTGGACGAACGCGACAACAAATCAGGCAACTATGTTAGGGAAATCATCGCGACCTATCATCCTTCCGCTTTCGGAATCCAACCTGTACAGCATATCTTTTCCAGTAATTGATTTAATGCGGAATATAAAACTTGGACTTAGGACTAAAACGTCTGACGGGTATCAATTCAGGAATCTCTAAATCATAACTATCATCAATGATAATAAATTGTTCTATAAAGTCACGGTGGGATCTTTGTTAAAAACCAGCCAAAGAAAATGACAGTAACTATCCAATGTATCATGTCCCAATATATTCCTGTCAACTATACTTACAAAATAACCGATGGCATAAATATCAGGTTCAGGCTTGCCTCACGATTAATTCCGCAAAAAGATCCTTGTCAATTTTTATCACCTCCCCCTGAAATGATGGAGAGCTGCACAAGAGACTCCACGACAGTTTCCTTCATGCGCCTTATATTGTACTTGATTGATTCCTCATAAAGATTCTTGTCTATATTCCACCTCTCCCTGAAATGATAAAGAGCAGCAGAAGAGACTCCTTCCAGTGCATCTGTCATCCTTTTACGTGCCACCTTCCGATAGAATTCCTCTGTTTTTTTGAAAAGCTCCAGGGGGGTCTCAAACCCTTCCATCCCGGCTTCCTGGAACTCAAGGAAAAGCAGAGGCAGTTTTTCCTGGTAATATCTGTCTGCCATCTGGGCAACCAGGTCGGCGGTTCCAAGAATCTTGCCCATGGTCCTGACTTCTTCAGAGTTGAATGGTATCTCTGCCAGGGAAAGGAAGATCTCTGTACACATGATAATATGGCTGCAGTCGCGGATGTCCTCCTGCGAAAAGCCGTTTTCGGTGAGATATTTTTCCATGAAGGCAATTGAGCGTTCCTCGTGGCCGATGGTGTGCTGGGTTCCGGTACCCTCCTCTTCTTCCTCGGTCTTGATAAATCCCGTATCATGAAAAAGTGCCCCGATCAGGCAAAGCCGAACAAGCCTTGGGGAGAGAACCTGTCCCTGGACATGCAAACCATGAATGAGCCTTGCAGCAGCAAGGGTGACTGAACAGGTATGCTCCAGGTTATGATATTTTGTATAGCTGGCCTGGTATCCGGGGAATTCTCCGTTGAAGAGACGGATGATATCCTCGTATATCTTTTCGATTGGCAACGGGTCCAGGGAAGGGTCGATCAGGCACAGGATATTTTTTATCTCAGCTAAAGTTTCAGCAGAAGAGCTGGTATCTGTCAGATCATAAAGTCTGTTGTTGTCTCTAATCATGTCATTAAAGTGCCTTAAAGGTTCAGTTGAGGTTGAGTTGTTACTAGGGAGTCGTTTTTTTACCCGCGCCAAAATTCGGGCAGGAGGGGGAATCTTATTCCAGAATTTGCATTATAGGGGTTGGGAGATCAGCCCCATGGCATTCCTAATTCCGAGGACACCATACTTAATTATTCCATCCCCTGACTCAGTAAAGATATATCCAAAGGATATTGACTATGTAGGAATTAACATTCCTTGCCACAATGTTGAATATAAAATGAAAAATTACCAGTTAAAACGTGCACTGGCAATAGTAACTTCTGTAGATAGTTCTGCTAGTCCGGATTAATAGACATATCAGCAGCAATGTAAACTTGCTTCAAATGCTTTGTTAGATTTCTATTTAAAGTATTAAAACTGTAAGCGGTAAAGGGAACCATCATTTTTTTTACAAACGCCACGACCTTTTCCAGCCCGTTTGCCTATAAAGTATTCACATTGCATCAAAGTACCTCTGTCACCATAGAGTGTGGCAATGCCTGGGCTAGTATCTGATAGTCTAAAGGAAGTCGATGTGCCAGTACCGAAAGCACCTCCCTCAGTTCCATAAACTTTTGAGAGGATATTACCAAAACCAAGACAAATGGAATGACCGGTTGTATATTCACCACTGAGAGTTTCACCATCTGGCATGACAATTGTTAATTCACCATAACCTGTTCCAGATTCACTATACTTGGCTTTAAGCACACCAGAAGTCGAAGCCAAGTCATTAACAGGATATAACCGAGCATGTTTGGTGCAGGCCACCAAAAACAGTAGAACAAAAACCAACAAAGCCAGTTTCTTCATGGGAATCCCACTTTATTTTTCTGAGTTAACATGTCTTGCCACAATGTTAACTCTTTGAACGATGATTAGCAGTTCACGTATCCACTGGACATATGAACTTTTCTCTATCGCTGAAATTAAATACTCCTTGCCATTGTTAGTAGTGATCCAACGTCCCGGCTGCTTTAGTATTTCAGCAGGATCCTTTGACAATACTTATCATAGATGTCCCGATTTTCTTTTCAAACCCTGAAATCTTCTATTTAACCTTCCCTAGCATTTTATCCACCAGCATCTTGAACTCCTGGAGCCTGACCAGGTAAAGCGTGATACCATAAACGGCAGCGCCGGTTGCCACAAAAAATATTATTCCCAGGAGTTCATAGAAAAAGCCTTTTTGCATCCACCAAAGAAGAACAGCCCCCATCATGTTAAGATATATTCCCATTACAATGGCAGCTGCAAGCACTTTCCCGAGTCCGGTTGCGAGGTACGAGAGGGAAAACCCTTCAAGCTTCCAGTACAGGATGACACCGAGGAAAAGGAAATTAGCTGTCATGGCGCCTGAGATTGACAGGGCCATGGCCTTGTGCTGCAGGGATGTTATGGTTAGAAGAATAATGAGGATATTGGCTGCCACAGCCAGGAAACTGCCGACAACAGGGTAGCGAGTGTCGTCAAGTGCATAAAAAACAGGTACCATCACTTTCACCGAGGCATAAGCGAAGAGGCCAAGGGCATAAAAACGCAGAGCTTCAGCGGTTTTGAAGGTGTCGGCTGCACTAAAGTTGCCGTGCTCGAATATTATCCTGATGATTGGATCAGCGAGCAGGATCAGTCCCACGGTAGCAGGGATGGTCAGGGAAAAGGCCAGGGTGAGTGATGAGGTGAATGTTTCCTTCAGACGTGTAAAGTCTTTTGTTGCGGCCTGGCGGGACAAAAGGGGCAGGGCAGCCACAGAGATGGCGACTCCGAAAACACCCACCGGAAATTGGAAAAAGCGGAACGCATAGTTCAGCCAGGAGATGCTGCCCTCCTGGAGTGAGGAGGCGAAATAGGTATTGATGAAAACGTTAATTTGCAGGGCTGCAAGACCAAACACAGCCGGTGCCATAAGTTTTAAGATGCGATGCAGGCCGGGATCCTTGAGGTCGAGACGGGGCATAAATGTGAAATCTGTGCGAAAAAGGGAAGGAAGTTGGCCGCCGAGCTGCAGCATGCCGCCTATAAGCGTGCCGATGGCCATACCGACGATGGAGGGTTGACCGTTCTCGCCGAGTAGGAATGCCAGGGTCACTCCACCGATGATGGACCCAAGGTTGAAGAAACTGGAGGCAAGGGCTGGAATAAAAAATCGGCCCTTGGTATTCAAGATTCCCATGACCACAGCAGAAAGCGAGATAAAAAGAAGAAACGGGAACATGATCATGGTGAGAAGATGCGTCAAAGCAACTTTGTCAGGAATTTTTTCAAAGTCTGCATCCACCAGGGTCAGGACGATCTTATCGGCAAACAGTATACCTAAAAGAGTGATGAAGCTGAGCAGAATGGTGACAAAGACAATAACATTGCCGGCCAGTTTCCAGGTGGCTTCACGCCCGCGTGTTTCATCGTAATCTGAAAAAACTGTTACAAAGGCTGCACTGAGTGCGCCCTCGCCAAAAAGGTCACGTAACAGGTTTGGAATTCTGAAAGCAACGACAAAAGAATCAAAGGCAAATCCGGCACCGAACATGATGGCAAATGCCTGCTCCCTGACCAGGCCGAGCACCCTGCTGCACATAACTGCGATGCTCACCTTTGAGGCTGAGCTGGCAATTCTGCTTGTGTCTTCTGCTGGTTGCTGCATTTGATTAGTTATTATCCTGTAATGGTTTATTGCCCAATTATTATAAAAACATAATTTTTTTGCTACTTTAGCAGGCTGATGAAAAGAAGACAATGTTCTTGCTTGACTTTGAAGTTACCTTATGAATAGTATGGATTGCTTCGTATTTCGTAATAGCAATGTTAGCGGTAGTTCAACGACCAAAAACAGATTATTTGGAAAGAATAGAGTGATGGGGAATACGTTGTAAAGGACGGATTCCCCTGGTGCAGTTATCCGTTTGAGATACAAACTGGAGGGTTACATGACGGACGTTAAGCTGGTTAGAAATGTGGCGATCTTAGGACATGGCAATTGTGGCAAAACCACCCTGGCTGAGGCCATGCTTTTTAGTGCAGGTAAAACAAATCGCCTGGGCAGGGTAGACGATGGTTCTTCCACTATGGATTATGAGCCTGAAGAGATTAAGCGCAATATCACGATTGGTGCAGCATTCAATCATTATACCTGGAAGAAGCATGAGGTTTTCCTGGCAGATACTCCCGGAGATGATAATTTCATTAATGATTCCAAGTACGTGGCTAGGGTCGCCGATTGTGCCTTGTTCTGTATAGGGGCCGCCACCAGTGTAAAAAACCAGACAACGAAATTTACTGATTTTATTGAAGAACGGAAGATCCCCACAATCATATGCATTACCCGTATGGATCGTGAGCGCGCTAATTTTGCCGGTGTTATTCAGGGAATCAAGGACAACCTTCCCTTAAAACCGGCAATAACCTATGTGCCGATCGGGGCCGAAGAAAGCTTCAAGGGCGTAGTTAATGTTATAAACCAGAAAGCTTATATGTTTGATGGTAAGGGCAAGGCCACGGAAACAGAGATTCCTGCTGATATGGCAGATGAAATCGGGGTTTATCGTGAAAGCCTTATGGAACAGGTTGCAGAAACAGATGACGAGCTGATTGAAAAGTTTCTGGAAGAAGGAGAATTGACCGATGAGGATTTGCTTGCAGGCCTGAAAGCAGGGGTGCGGTCCGGAGAGATCAGCCCGGTGAGTATAACAGCTGCTTTTAAGAATCAAGGCGCAGATCTTCTGCTTGACATGATCAACGATATGCTTCCGTCTCCAGGTGATTGTCCTTCCCAGGTTGGAACGGACCCGAAGAGCAAGGACATTGCGGAAAGAGAGCCAAAACCTGCTGCACCCTTTTCAGCCCAGGTATTTAAAACCATGGCAGACCCATTTGCTGGAAGGTTAACCATCTTCAGAGTTTATTCCGGCACGTTGTCCGGAGATAATTTTTATAATTCAACCAAGGATGTCAGTGAACGATTCGGTCAGATATTTATAATGGAGGGCAAGAACCAGAAGCCTGTTGACTCCGTTGGCCCTGGAATGATAGCTGCTGTTGCCAAGTTGAAGGAGACCGTTACCGGAGACACCCTCTGCGTTGGAAGTGCCCCTATTATTTATGAACCCCTTATTCCTATTCCGCCGGTTATCTCTTATGCAGTGACGGCCAAAAAGGGCGACGAAGAAAAACTTTTCAGTTCTATAACCAAGATGCTGGACGAAGACCTGACCTTGAAGCTCACCAGGGAAAACCAGACCAAGGAGATACTTATTTCCGGAGTCGGCCAGGTCCACCTGGAAGTCATCGGTGAAAAAATCAAGCGAAAGTTCGGCGTGGAAATGGAATTGCATACACCGAAGATACCGTATATGGAAACACTGAAAGGCAAGGCTCGTGTCCAGGGCAAGCATAAAAAACAGAGCGGCGGCCGGGGACAGTTTGCAGATACCTGGGTAGAGATTGAACCTTTGCCAAGAGGCGGTGGTTATGAATTTATAGATAAAATTGTTGGTGGTGCCATCCCCAAGACATATATCCCTGCAGTTGATAAAGGAATCCAGGAGGCCATGGAGAAGGGTGTTCTTGCCGGATATCCCGTGGTTGACATGCAGGCCCGTCTTGTTGACGGGTCATTTCATGCTGTTGACTCGTCGGAACTTGCTTTTAAGATTGCCGGTTCCATTGCTTTCAAGAAAGCAGCCCAGGAAGCAAATCCTGTCCTCCTGGAGCCGATTATGAATATTGCTATCCGGGTTCCAGAGGACTGTGTCGGTGATGTCATGGGTGATTTGAATTCACGCCGTGGCAGAGTCATGGGCATGGATTCTGAGGCAAAAAATGAAGTAATAAATGCCCAGGTGCCCATGGCGGAGATCCAGAAGTATTCTGGTGACCTTACCTCATTTACCGGTGGCAGAGGTTCTTTTACTGTCAGCTTCTCCCACTATGAGGAAGTCCCGGCACAACTGGCAGAAAAGATTATTGAGGCAGCCAAGAAAGAAGAATGATCTGAGTGGGCTATTGCAAATTGCTGTTTCAGTTGCGGGGTGATAGAGCTCAGTAGCAATCTATTTCAATCTGCGATGAGCCTGGCGTATCAGGGCGGGCAGTGATTTTCCCCAAGTGGTAAGGGGTTTCTCCCAGGGCTGTAAGCTGCTGCATGACGTCTTCTAAAATATCTTCGTCTACTATGGCAACCATGCCGATACCCATATTGAAGGTCCGGCACATCTCCTTAGGCGTTATATTGCCTTTATCTTTCAGGAAGTCAAAAATGGGGGGTATCTTCCAGCTCCCATAGTGGATGATGGCCCTGCTTCCCTGGGGCAGTATTCTGGGGATGTTATCGATAAATCCCCCGCCTGTAATATGAACATAGCCGCCGATCCTGAAGTTTTTACTGAGATTCAGAAGTGATTCGCTATAGATGCGGGTCGGCTTTAAGAGCTCTTCACCCAGTGTGCCGCCAAACTCATCCATATATTGATCCACAGACAGGCCCAGTTCCTCGAAACAGATCTTTCTTACCAGGGAGTAACCATTGCTGTGCAAGCCGGAAGAGGCCAGGCCTATAATCTGGTCGCCGACTTTTATGTCAGAGCCGTCGATAATTTTATCGCGCTCTGCAATGCCAACAACAAAACCGGCCAAATCATAATCGCCTTCCGCGTACAGGCCGGGCATCTCAGCTGTTTCTCCGCCAATAAGTGAGCACTTTGAAATCTTGCATCCATCGGCAATACCCTTGATTATATCACTGGCAACATCAATGTCTAATTTGCCGACAGCAAGATAATCAAGGAAAAAAAGCGGTTTGGCACCCCCGACAGCAATGTCATTAACGCACATTGCTACCAGGTCAATTCCGATGGTGTCATGCTTATTGCACTGTTTGGCTATATTTAACTTGGTGCCAACGCCGTCTGTTGAAGAGACGAGGACAGGATCATCAAACTGGTCTGAACCAATGGCGTATAGACCACTGAATCCTCCAATATCGGTGAGTACGCCCCGGCCAAAAGTTGGTGTGACGATCTTTTTTATCCGGGATACCAGTTCATTGCCCTTGTCTATATCAACTCCGGCGTCGCTGTACCTGGAGGTTTTTGAGTTGCCCATTTTTATATTTTTATAATTTACTCGTTATGACAGTTAGGAAGCAAACAGGTTGCTTCAGTGGAATAATTAAGTCTAAACCGTTTCGTCCGAGAACCAATACTTATAGTTTTGGGACCCCAAAAAGTCAATTAAAATTCATGCTGAATTGCATGTCCCCTGCAGGCAGATACTTTGGTGTGAAGGCGCCGTAATTTTGCTTACTATCCCATCTTCTGTATATCTGTATTGTGCGTTGAAATAGTCTAATATTCCTGGTAGCATAACGATCTTATGAAATTTCTGTTCACTCTCATTGGCCTGGTTTTCATATTGGAAGGGTTGCCCTATCTCACATTTCCCGAGGCAATGCAGAGGTGGTTGCGGCAGCTCATGGAAATGAGGCCAGGCCAGTTACGAGTAGTAGGGCTATTTGCTGTGGGGCTGGGGCTGTTGATCTGTTATGTAACCTTGCGCAGCAGCCTGTTCAACTAATTGGCTCTGGAAGCGCAGCGCCTGGGATAATAAAATATAAATTTGTTATTCTTGAGGGAAGGGGGATATATGAGCCAGCAAAGAAGTAGTTGGAAATCAAATATTGGGTTTCTACTTGCAGCGATAGGTTCAGCAATCGGTCTGGGCAATGTCTGGCGCTTCAGTTACATGGCCCATCAGCACGGAGGCGGCGCTTTCCTGGTTCCTTACCTGGTAGCCCTCATAGTCGCCGGTGTGCCTATCATGATCATTGAATATGGCCTGGGGCATCGCGAAAAAGGCTCCTCGCCCCTGAGTTTTTTCCGCATAAACAGCAAGTTCGAATGGCTCGGCTGGTGGATGCCCGTGGTCGCCATGTTCGGGATTATGCTTTACTATTCGGTAATAATCGGCTGGTGCATCAACTATTTCTTTTATTCCTTCAACCTTTCCTGGGGTGCAGACACCCAGGATTTCTTTTTCAGCCAATTTCTGCAGTTATCCGATTCTGCTGCGGCAATTGGAGGAATTCGTATCCCGATTGCTGCAGCTACTTTGTTTGTCTGGGTTCTTTGTTGGCTTATCTGTTACCGCGATATACGGCATGGCATTGAAAAGGCGAGTGTCATTTTTATGCCGATCCTTTTTTTGCTTACAATAATTCTGGTTTTATGGAGCCTCTCTCTTGCAGGGGCATCCGATGCCATTTTCAATTATTACCTGCATGCGGACTGGTCAAAAATTAACCTGTTAAGTTCTGATACGGCTGTTCGCAGTGAAGCCGGCAAGGTATGGGCCGCTGCCTTTGGGCAGATATTTTTTACGCTGTCACTGGGATTCGGCATAATGATAACATATGCCAGCTACCTGCCCAGAAAAACAGATATCGGCAGGAATGCCTTTATTACCTGCTTTGTGAATTGTATGTATTCGTTTATAGCAGGCTTTGCCGTTTTCGGCATAGTCGGGTTTATGGCCCATAGCCAGGGGGTCCCGTTTGAAGATGCGATCAAGGGGGGGCCGCAGCTCGCTTTCGTGGTCTATCCCCAGGCAATTTCCTTACTGCCGAGCATGAATGTTTTGTTCGGGGTTATTTTTTTCCTCATGCTTGTTATTGCCGGCCTCACCTCCGGCATCTCCTTAATCGAGGCCTTTGCCGGCGCCATCACTGACAAATTTGACTGGACACGCGGCAAAGTGGTGACAGCAGTCTGTGTTTTAGGATTTCTTGGCAGCCTTGTTTTCACGACCCGGGGGGGATTATACCTTCTTGATATTGCGGACCATTTTATCACCAATTACGGCCTGGTTACCGGCGGACTCCTGGAATGCCTTATTATCGGCTGGATACTAAAGGCCTCCGTGCTGAGAAAGCACGTCAGCCGTCTCGGGACGGTTATTCCGCCTCTCTGGGATATTCTGGTTAAATTTATCACCCCTGCAATCCTTATCTATCTTCTATACCTATCTCTTACAGGTGATCTGGCAGAAAACTACAGCGGCTATCCCACTGACCAGCTTATCCTTTACGGTGTAGGGTGGTTGCTTGTCTGTTTTGTCGTAGCGCTGGCATTAACCTTTGTCCCATGGAAGGCAGCAAAACTGAAACGGCGGCATAGTCCGGAAGAAGACGAACTCTTAATTTAGAAAATGGCGGGCGCTACCTTTTCATCTGTAATGATTTAAAGCGATTTTTTTGAGATCATGGGTCAGGCGGCAATATGCCGAGGTTTTTTGTAATTCCAGACAATCGAAAAGATAATTAAACCCGTGTCAAAAAACATAATGATAATAGCAGGTGAGGCTTCGGGAGACCTGCATGGCGCGAATCTGGCCCGTGAACTGAAAATACTGGATAGCGACCTGTCATTGTCCGGTATCGGTGGTGTTGGGATGGCTGGTGCTGGTGTAAAGCTTTTCTATGATATATCCAGCCTGGCAGTTATGGGAATTATTGAAGTGCTAAGCCGGCTGAAGGATATTCGGGCTGCCATGAATATCCTGGAAAACCGGTTTAAGATTGAGCGGCCAGACCTGCTTATTCTTATCGATTATCCGGGGTTTAATCTGGAATTGGCACGCAGGGCAAAAAAGTACGGCATTCCGATTCTTTATTACATCAGCCCCAAGATCTGGGCCTGGCGGGAAGGCAGGATTAAGCGTATAAAAAAATATGTTGACCGGATGGCTGTTATCCTACCGTTTGAAAAAAAGTTTTACCAGGGACATGGCTTTGAAGTTGACTTTGTGGGTAATCCGCTCCTGGATCAGGTCCATGCAACATTGACACCGGCTGAATTCAAGACCCGATACGATATAGAATCGGACGCCACTGTTGTCGGTATTATGCCCGGTAGCCGCAGACAGGAAATTTCCAAAATTCTACCTCTTTTTATACAAACAGCAACAAGGCTGAACAACGAGATCGATAGATGCGTTTTTTTGCTGCCGCTTGCCTCAACGCTGACCGAGGAGGAGCTTAAAGAACATGGTGACAAAGGTGAAAGCCTGGATATCCGTATAATCAAGGATAGACGTTATGAAGCGATGGCAGCCTGTGATGCGGCCATGGCAGCATCAGGCACCCTGACCATGGAGCTGGCAATCCTTGGGGTGCCGATGGTGGTGAGTTACAGGCTTTCAATATTGAGTGCTATACTGGCAAAGGCTTTTATTAAAGTGAAATATGCCTCTCTGGTAAATCTGGTTGCTGAAAAAGAGGTGGTGCCGGAACTGCTGCAGTTGAAAGCAACGCCTGAAAATATCTATGAGAAAATTTTGCCGTTATTAGTGAACAGGGAAACCTCAGAGGCCATGAAAAAGGATCTGTCTCACGTTTGTGAGAAGTTAGGCAAATCTGGAGCGTCAAAAAGGGTGGCAAAGATCGCCACCGAGATGGTGAAGGCGAGATAGGCGGAAAATGACGGATGAACAGGATACAAATGGTACAGATATAGTTAAAGTGCCCATTGATGGTGTTCTTGATCTGCACAATTTTTCTCCAAAGGATCTGAAGTATCTGATTCCTGAGTACCTGGATGAGTGCCGCAAGGCAAATATTTCTCAGGTGCGAATAATCCACGGTAAAGGTATCGGCAATTTGCGCCGTACAGTCCATGCCATACTGAACAAACTTTCGCTAGTGCAGGAATTCAAGCTGGCTGACGAAAGAGGAGGAGGGTGGGGCGCCACCCTGGTCGAGCTCAGGAAGAAATGAGCCTGATAAGTTTCAAACAGAATGACTACAATTTACAACGTTTTTTAAATTTTTTCTTGTCCAGTTGTGTGGTCATGACTATAAGCAGGTTATCTAAGATAATGTAAGAAAAATACACAGAGGAAAGAATATTTACCGTTTACTGCTAAGCAGACCAGTAATTATATTTGAGATATAGAGCGAATGATAAAAAAGCGTACAATACCCCGCATCTTGCAATACGTTAAGCCATATAAGAGTTGGCTGGCAACTGCCATGGTCTGCATGGTCATCGTGGCATCAATGGCAGGAGCGCAGGCTTATATGGTCAAGCCGCTCTTGGATGAGATATTTTTCAATCAGGACCAGAACATGCTTATGGTCGTCCCATTGGCAATCATGGCAATTTTTCTTGTCAAAGGGATCTTTTATTACATCTATAATTACCTCCTGGAAAAGGTGGGGCAATCAGTTATCCGGGACTTGCGGAATAGGATTTACCGCCATATTCAGTCTCTGCCCCTTTCCTTTTTTCACAGGAAGCCAACCGGTGAATTGATTTCACGCATCATCTCTGACGTAACCCTCATACAGGGAGCTGTTTCTAACGTTCTAGTGGGAATACTTAAAGATACCTGTCAGGTTTTCTTCCTCATTGGTGTCATTTTTTATATGAACTGGCGTATGGCTACGATTTCGATGATACTTCTGCCGTTAGTTATATATCCCATTGTCAATTTCGGAAGAAGGCACCGACGGCTCAGCAGAAGCAATCAGCAGACAACAGCTCAGGTATCAAATCTTCTCTATGAGACCATTACGGGCAATCGAATAGTGAAGGCTTTCTGCATGGAAAAACATGAGATAGCTCGCTTTGCAAATACCCTGGACAGGCTCTTCGTTATTATTATGCGAAATACAAGGATTGGTGCTATTTCGCATCCCCTGATGGAGTTTTTAGGTGGAATAGGTATCTCCTTGGTTGTCTGGTATGGTGGGAGTCAGGTACTTGCTGGCGAATCAACACCAGGGACTTTTTTTTCTTTTCTCACGGCCCTGATTATGATTTATGAACCGCTTAAAGGGGTTAGTAAAATTAATAACGCGCTGCAGCAGGGCATTGCTGCAGCAGAAAGGGTATTTGATGTTTTGGATGTTGAACCTGACGTGGCTGAAAGAAAAGATGCGAAGGCGCTGCCCCCTGTTAAGGATGTAATTGAGTTTACAGATGTAAAATTCAAATATGATAACGGTGTAGATATATTAAAGGGTATTAATTTAAAAGTCAGGGCTGGTGAGGTTTTGGCTTTGGTTGGTTCGAGTGGTGGTGGTAAATCTACACTGGTCAATCTGATACCACGGTTCTTTGATGTGAACAGTGGTTCTCTTACCATTGATGGCACGGATATCAGGGATGTTACTTTTAATTCCCTGCGTAACCAGATAGGAATTGTCACTCAGCAGACCATTTTGTTTAACGATACCGTGCGGAATAATATAGCCTATGGCAGCCAGGATGCCACGTATGAGCAGGTTAAAGAAGCGGCACGTGCTGCCCATGCCCTGGGTTTTATCCAGCAGCTGCCTGAAGGCTTTGATACTGTTATAGGTGAGTCAGGTGCCAGGCTCTCAGGAGGTGAGCGGCAGAGAGTTTCCATAGCTAGAGCTATTTTAAAGAATGCTCCCATTCTTATCCTTGATGAGGCCACATCATCTCTTGACACTGAGTCTGAGCGGGAAGTACAGCAGGCCATAGAAAATCTGGTGCAGAGCCGCACTACTCTTGTCATAGCGCACCGGTTGTCGACCATCCGTAATGCTGACCGTATCATTGTCATCCAGGATGGCTTGATTGTTGAGGAGGGGACCCATGATACCTTGCTGCCCCTTGGAGGTGTATACAAGATGCTTCATGACATGCAGTTTCAGGATGATGCAATGGAATTGAAAGATGGCGAATAAAATAATTATAAAAATACGTTAAGAGGAATTAGAGATGATCAGCAAGGAACTGCTTGATATTCTGGCCTGTCCCAAGTGTAAAGGCCCGGTTGAATTAACTGAAAATGCCGATGGGTTGGTCTGCAGACCCTGCAGACTTGTGTATGAAATAAGGGATGATATCCCTGTTATGCTGATAGATGAAGCGAAGAAACTTGAAGAAGAGGCCGCTGACTAGATAAACTCTTGCCAAATAAGCAAAATAAGAACTGAAACGTTTTTTTACTATGGAACTCTCCGCCTTAATAAATCAATTTGCAATTCTGCAGGAAAATATTCTGCTCAAACGGCTTGTCATTATTACTATCTATGCTGTCCTGGCCAAAGCAGTAGATATTTTCCTGGACCGCGTGCTTAGCAGGATTGCCTCAAAGACCAAGATAAGTTATGACGATAAGCTCATTAAATTTCTGCATGTCCCGATCTGCTGGACGGTTTTTGGCTTTGGTGTATTGCATGCCTTGTCTGTAAGTCCCCTGAGTGATCCCTGGCAGGTCATCCTGCCCCAGGTTACCAGAAGTATTCTCCTTGTTCTTTGGCTTGTTGCCCTGATCAGGACATTCAACTTGATGGTTGAACAATATATGGCCGGGGCCCACGAGAAAGGCAAGATTGGCAAGGACCTTTTCATGCTCCTGAAAAACGTCCTCAGGGTAGTTGTTATCATTGCCGGTCTTCTCTGGCTACTTTCTATCTGGCGGATCAGTCTAACGCCGCTTTTTGCCTCGGCCGGAATTGCAGGTATTGCTGTGGCCCTGGCAGCAAAAGATACCCTGGCAAATTTCTTTGGTGGCATTTCCATCTTCATGGATAATACCTACAAGGTGGGTGAATATATTATTTTAGACACCGGCGAGAGGGGCGAGGTGGTGGAGATAGGCATCCGTTCCACCCGGATTAAGACGAGAGATGATGTCATCGTAACCATACCTAACTCCATTATCGCCAATTCAAAGATAATCAATGAAAGTGCACCGATCCCAAGGTTCCGCATCAGGGTCCCTGTGGGGGTTGCATACGGCAGCGATCTTGAAAAGGTGGAAGAGGTTCTGTTGACGGTCGCAGATGCCAACAGCAATATTGAAAAATACCCGGCACCAAGGGTGCGTTTGCGGGCCTTTGCAGATTCATCTGTAAATTTCGAACTGCTCTGCTGGGTTAAGGATCCAAGGGACAAGGGAGTCGAGGTGCACAACCTGTTAAAGTCTGCGTATAAGGACTTTGAAGAGCAATCCATAACGATCCCTTTCCCTCAAAGGGATGTTCATATTATCAAATCATCAGCAGATTCATTTCAGGAAACAAGCTAATAGAACCAAAGAGTGATAAATAATCAGAAAGCATCAGGAGTCATTACTCTTTGTTTCAAGAGAGAACTGCTGCACCTGAAAAGGCAGGAAGGCCTGCATCAACCAATAAGTGAATTGAATACAGGAGATGACGGTTTCGTATTGCTGCTGCAATTTGTTTTATCGGATAAGCCTGCAATTGATGTCCCCACGGCAGCTCAAAAATTCTGAGTGTCCGTGGGGAATTCAAGATAAACCAAGGGGCCGGACGGTCAGATAGAATTTATGAAAATATTTTCAATCCGAATAATTGAAAAATAACGAATTTTCCGGTTATCAAACACTCTTTTTAATTAGCCTGCGGCGGCCTGCTTCTCCGCTTCAACGGAATCATTATCCTCGGAATCATCCGCGGCCTTAGGGGCTGCTGGAATAACCGCCTGGGTGCCGGTTTCCTGAAGAGTTTTTTGCAGCTGATCAATCGCTTCGCAGATTATAGATTCAGCACCTGCAAACCAGTTGGTATTTTCATCAGACTCTTCTAAACTTGAGTCACCCCGGCATGAATTTTTCAAAACAATCAGTTTTGAAACTGTATCCTTCACACTGCTGCTGAAATCTTTGCTTGCGTCCGTGGCACCGCTATCGATTTTTTGCTTCGCCGACTTCAAAATGTCAACACCTTCTTCGAGCAGGATTGCCGCGCCCTCGAACCAGATAATGTTCGGATTGTCTTTTTGGGTAATGCTGGTACCCACGCATGAATCTCTCAGAATAAAAAGCTTGGCGATGGAATCCTTTATTCCGTTATTTTTTTTTGTTTTTCTGTTCATCATTTCCTCCCCTGGTTTGTTGTTCGCAATAGTTAATAATTTATTAAACCCATGAACCCTTAACGTCTGAAGGTTACTTTAATACAAGCGGTTGGAGCTGTTTTGCCAATCAACAACAGCAGGCAAACCGATTATTTGTGCCAATTTTTCAGGATGCCTTTCTTAGTTTCAGTGAATATTGAAAAGCCTCCCTTACCAACCACAAAATCTCATTATACCCGAATGGCTTAAAAATAAGGAA
>JAHEID010000094.1 GCA_024639555.1 Deltaproteobacteria bacterium | reverse complement strand
TGCCACCAGATTTTCCTGCTGATCATCCCATCTCTTGCCGGGGAAAATATAGTCGAGTTTTCCCAAAGGACTGCATCAGCCTGGGCGATTGGCCAACCGGGTTTTGGCAACGGTTTCCTGGTCAGCATTGCGCTGGATGAAGGGACGGTGCGTATAGAGACTGGTTCAGCCTTTGAGTGGTTCATCCAGAATGGCACAGCGGATAAAGTCCTCAAGGAAGAAATGTTTCCTTTTTTCCGGCAGGACAAATTCGTCGAGGGGTTAGAGCGTGGCCTGGAGGAAATCATGATTGCCGGCCGTCTCAAGCCTATTCCCGAGAACCATAAACCGGACATCTGCCGTCATTAAAGAGACGCTACCATGGAGAAGGCTCAGCCTAAATACGTTGCCTTTGGCAGCAGACTGGTTGGTGTCCCAGAGGTCGAAACCCTCGGGGTGAAACCTAATTTTCATGACTATACGCCGCTGGAGCAGCAGCAAATTCATGATTCCAGAGTAGTCTTGTATCCCTCTCTCAATTACGCCCAGTTTTTTACCACCATTGGAAAAAGGATCTTTCCTAGCGTAGAGACCTATCTATATGCTGGTCAAAAGATGAAACAGACCACCCTTTTCAATATGCTTTCTATTCCGCATCCAGAGACAAGAGTCTACCTGCAGAGAGAATTTGACCAAATCGAAAAGGATTTTGCTTTTCCTTTCATTGCAAAGATCCCCAGGGCGTCATCCCGGGGAAGAGGGGTATATAAAATTACTGGTTCTGCTCAGTTGGGAGAGTATCTTAAGCTGACTAAATTTGCCTATATCCAGGAATATATTCCGCATGAAAAGGATTTGCGGGTGATCCTGATCAACTATGAACCGGTTCTGGCCTATTGGCGCATGCTTTCCCAGGGAGAGTTCAGGACGAATCTGTTCCAGGGAGGGGTTATTAATTTCGATAACATACCCCAGGATGCCATGGAGCTGGCTCGGGAGTTTGCCAGGAAATGCAGATTTAATGATGTTGGCCTTGACCTTTTGGAGAGTAGTGGGAAATGGTATCTGATCGAAGCAAATATGCAGTATGGACGCGAAGGTTTTAAGAAAAAGAATATGGTTCTCAAGGAGGTTATACGCCGGAAATTGCTGGATGGGTCCCTTTTTGACAAAAATAATGAGTTTTCCTGAAGCAGCCATTTCACCTCTGACCCGATACGCAATTGTCGCTGGAGTAAAATGCCGGGAGCCGGGCATTAGGGTAATTGCAGTCAGCTTGTTTCACAATGTTAAAATAAGCGAAATCATGCTTTCAGGGGGCAAGAACATTGGCCTACAGTTTACTTGCTGATCTTGTTGTAATACTGCATGTCTGCTTTGTGCTCTTCGTGCTGCTGGGAGGATTTCTTGTTCTCTGGAAGCCCTGCATGGTCTGGTATCATGTTCCAGCGGTTATTTGGGGAGTGGGCATAGAGTTCCTTGGCTGGATCTGTCCCTTGACCCCGCTTGAGAATATGCTGCGTGCCATAGGAGGTGAGGCTGGATATGCAACGGGGTTCGTCGAGCATTATATAGTGCCGATTCTCTATCCGGAAGCACTTACCAGGAAGATGCAAATAGGTCTCGGATTAATTGTAGTGGGAGTTAATACTGTTGTATATCTGGCTCTCTGGCAAAAAATTCGAAAGGCCGGAAAGGATGATGAGTAATTAAAGTACAGGAGCTACAATGAACAGCTGGTTTTTCTGGACAATATTGGCCATGGTCACATTTGGTGCCTGGGGGTTCTTTCCAAAACTGGCAGTCAATTATATCAGCCCCCAAAGTGCTTTAATCTACCAGGTGATCGGCGGCATGCTTGTGGGGGTTGTCGCACTGGCCATGCTCAACTTCAAACCTGAAACACATCCCATGGGCATTTTATATGCCCTCTTAACAGGTATTACGGGTGTGCTGGGCACACTTTTCTATTATTTTGCGGCCAGCAGGGGGCAGATATCAATTGTGGTCAGCCTCACTGCCCTCTATCCTCTTATTACCATAATGCTGGCTATTGTTTTTCTGCATGAGACCCTTATCCTGAAACAGGTAATCGGTCTCTGCTTTGCAGTGGCAGCCATTGTTCTTCTTGCCGGTTAAGTGAGGGAAAGGCAAGATTTTTAAGTAAAATTCAGCCTGACAGGAAAAATGTCTTTGCAATGCACCTTATTATTAATAACTTAAAAAATTATTATTCTGTTAAGGAGACATAATATGGTTGGCAGAAGAGTATTATTCATGTTCACAGTTGTGACCTTTTTTATCGTGGTAGGCTGTGCCACATTAAATCAGGCAAGAATGCAGGTCGATCCCGGATCGGTTTTGCCGGGAACCAAAGTGACCCGTGGAGGCATGGAAACCGGTCTGCTGGGAACTCCCATTGCAATCGGGATGAAACTGCCGGAAACACACTTAATTGATGCCATGAGCATGGAGGAGATTGATCTGTCCAGACCTCAGCGGAAGGTTTTGTTCTTAAGTTTAGTGCCATCAATAGATACAAAGGTTTGCGAGGCCCAGACGCATCTCCTGGGCGAAGAGGGAGACAGAATTTCCCCAGAAGTCCTAAGGATCACGATCAGTCGTGATACACCTTTTGCTCAGAAAAGGTTCGCTGAAGAGGCAAAATTGACGGATATAAAGTTTTTGTCCGATTATAAGGAAGGCGGTTTTGGACGTTCTCTAGGGTTGTTAATGGACGGCCCCAGGTTGCTGGCCCGTACTGTCATCCTGGTGGACAGGCATGGTATTGTGCGTTATATCCAGGTTGTGCCTGAAGTCTCGAACCTTCCTGATATGGAAAAGGCGTATGATATTGCACAGGAACTCGTGCAGGACTAACTAAAACAGAATTGGAGGAGAACGAATGGCTGAAGATGGAAAAAGTGAAGAAAAGCAAGCCGTAAAACCCCTGGACAAGATGACGGTTGTTGAACTTCGCGAGGTTGCCAAGGAGGAAATTCCCGGCATAACCGGTGTGACCGGCATGAAGAAGGACCAGTTGCTGGATGCTATCAAAGAAGCCAGAGATATAAAGGATGAAACCCCGGCCAAGAAAAAGAAAAAGAAAAAAACAGCCGGACCCAAGAAGAAAATGACCAGCAAAGATATGAAGTTGGAAATTGTCAGGCTTCGTGCTGAGAGAGAAAAACTGCGCCAGGAGAAAGACAAACAGAAACTTGAAATTATCCGCCGCCGTATTAACAGGCTGAAGAAAATGACTAGAAAAGTAGCCTAGAGCATATCTGGTCATTTTTTTGCCGGCATATGAACCTGCCGATGATTATCGGCATACAATTATTGCTGATGATTGACAGACAGACAGACAGACAGACAGACAGCGTGCCCGGCAGCGTAGGTCCCCTATAAGCAAAAGGTGAAGGGAAATAAAGGAAAACAATTCTTTCCTGGGTGAATTTAAATCGGTGGGGTGATTTGTATGGGCAGCAGAAAGTCCGATCACCATCATAAAAAGAAGAAAGAAAAGCACACAAAGGCAAGTAACGAGAAAAAGGGCCATATTCCTGCAAAACAAGCTGTAAAGAAAAGGCTGGAAATTGTTCTCAAATGTGATACATCCGGCTGCGCCGAAGCGATCACTTCAGCTATCATCTCCTTAACCCTGCCTGATGTGGAAATTAATATCATCAGTTCAGGCCTGGGTGCTATCAACAAATCAGATATCTTCATGGCTGAGACAGGCAGCAGGTTGATTATCGGTTTTAATGTCGGGCTTATGCCCCATATTGACCTAATAGTGCCTGAACATAATGTTGAAATCCGTCTCTTTGACGTCATTTACAAGCTGCTGGAGGATATAAAGTTCATAGCTAAAAGCCTTGTTCCCCGGGAATCATTAGAAAAAATAATCGGGTCTGCCAGGGTCATTGCTCTTTTTAAAAGCAGTCGCAAGGGGATCATCCTTGGTTGTGAAGTTCTGGCAGGGAAGCTTGTGTTGGGGCATTCATTCCGGGTTCTGGGAGCCATGGGCCCAATATATACAGGGAAGATCGAGTCCCTGCATATTGAAAAAGATGTTGTCAGGGAAGCCGCTAAAGGGCAGCAGGTCGGTCTGAAGATAAAAAACTTTAACAAGGCTAAAATGGGTGACCTGGTTGAGTCTTTTCAATCAACATCAGGACATGATGTCAAGCACTGGCAGCCGCAGGGTAAAATATACTATCCTTGAGCTTTGTACTTAGGGATTTTTAAAAGGCTGCTAAAATAATCCTCCTTGGAGCGGATTATTTTGTCGACAACCCTGTTTTCTTGCCGGTTGTCTTCATGACAGGGAAAGAGTAGATTGAAACTGCAGATATAATAAAACCCCAAGACTTTTTCCCCTGCAATAGCCATGGTCCAGGACACAGAATCACAAGCAGAATTGGATAACATCAAGGCAGAGATCAAAAAGATATCTGATACCTTTGTATTCTCAGCCCGAGACATAGCACTGCATTTTCAGACACTCATTTCTGCCCGGGCCTCAAGAATGCTTATGGAGGCCCCGGGTCTGTATTATCCTGACATGGACCTCTATGTAATTTCCCGTTCTGGGATGAACCGCGGGCATGGATCCATGTATGAAATTTTTTATAATTTATTCCCGACTGAGAAGGCGCTCTGCTATGGTTTTGTCCTGTATCCGGAAAGTTTTGTCAGGACCTGCCTTGACAAGATATTGCGCAAGACAACCAAGAATATAACTCCGAGACTGCGGATATCCATGGAGAATGTCTTTAACCGCAAACACCATAAGAAAATGAATCTTGTGGATTCTGCAATTGAAAAAGATCTCATCATGAGACTCAAAAAAGACCTGAGCAGACTCTAGAAGAACTCCGGGGGGTGCTGCCCACTTTATAAAATGGAAATGTCAAAGGAAGTCCAACCGCCGAACGATAATAGTAGGAAATATACAAGGCCAAGCGAACGCACGGCGCTTTTTATTCTGGGTATAGTGGGTTTTATCAAGGGCATTTTTGCCTCCTCGGCCACTGTTATGCCCCGCGGCCGGGTGTTTCAACATCAGGGAAACTACTTGTCAGCAGGGAAAGAGTTACGGTATCCCCGTATTCTTCTGGTAGAGGACAATCCGAATATTGCCCAGGAATTTTTTGAGGTCATAAAGAATTATTATGTTTTCGGCTCCGTAAAGATTCTTGTTGCCTATGCCTATGATGCGGCAGTAACTTTCTTTGATGATGAAGACATTAATCTGGTCATCATGGATGCAGACCTGGATGATCAAGAGGGGGACGGAGCTGCCCTGATCCGTAAGTTTCTCGGCGAGAGGCCTGAAACTATAATTCTGGCAAACAGCAGCAGCAGAATCTCAAACATGAAGCTCACAGGTTTCGGAGCTATCGGGAGCCTCGAAAAAAGTACGGAAAAATTTAAAGGCTGGCTTTTGTTAAACGATCCAGCAGGTACAACAGGTTGATAGTAATTTTTAAAAGGTTTTGTTAAATAAATATTGTTTATGATATATTGAAAATGATCTAAAAGTTGAAAAAGAAGATATACAAAAGAGGGTGCAGCTGGTGTATTCAGCTGGCCGGGATGAGAATGCGAACCGCTTACCACAGTGAACCAGAAGGCTTGGCTGCACATTACCGGCGACTAAATCATTTCGTAAGTATTATACATTCAAACAAAGGGAAACAATGTTAAATTTTATCAGGCAGACATTAAAAAGCCGGGATCAGGAACCTTCTGATAACTCCACTGACCGGGAAGAGCGAACCAGGATTGCCGCCGGCGTCATCCTCCTGGAAGCAGCGCATGCTGACCACGAATGTACCGATGAGGAACTGGACCATGTCATTGGCACACTGCGTTCGGATTTTAACCTGTCCAAGAAACATGCCGAGGATCTGCTTGAACTGGCCCATCGTGAAAGGAGCCAGGCGGTTGATCTTTTTGAATTCACCAATCACATTAATAATGAATTCAGCAAAGAGGAAAAGAAAGCGGTGCTTGAGGCAGTCTGGCGTATTATCCACAGCGATGGACAACTGGAAAAACACGAAGATCATTTTGCCCGCAGGCTGACCCATCTCCTCAGGCTTAGCCATAAGGATATGATAGATGCCAAGTTAAAGGCCCGGGAACAGATACAGTAATTTTTTTAATGTATTTCAACTGACGGTCATAACAAAGAGGGAGTCAATGGAAGCGTCAAAGGTTCTGGTCAAGGAAGGCGATGTTGCAATTATAACCTGTCCATTCTGCCGTAAAACAAAAAGGGTGTCAGTGGCACCATACAAGGAAAAAAGAAAGAGAGAACTGCGCATTAAATGCAGCTGTGAAAAAATATTCAGTATCTGTCTTGAATGCAGGAAACATCAGAGAAAAACCGTAAAGCTCCTGGGCAAAAGCATCAATCTGTCACAGCACAGAAAAAGTCAGGATATAATTCTAAGGAATATTTCTCTGGGGGGGATTGGTTTTTATCCCATGAAAAAGTATGAGATTAAGAAAGATGACCGGCTGCAGATTTCATTTTCCCTCGATGATAGTAATAGCACCCCCATAGAAACTACTGCTACTGTCCGGGCAGCAAGCAAAGACTATGTCGGTTGTGAATTTAATACCCCGGAAAGTTTTAAACCAACACTCGGGTTTTATCTCCTCAGTTAGTATGGAAAAACATTGAAGGATTTGATTGAGCAGCTAAAAGATTTTTGCCAGGAGAGGGACTGGGACCAATACCATTCCCCGAAAAATCTGGTTATGGCCCTGGTTGTTGAAGTTAGTGAGTTGGCCGAGCACTTCCAGTGGTTGACTGAAAAGCAAAGCAGCAGTCTCCCGCCTGACAAATTGGCGGAGGTGCGGGAAGAGATAGGTGATGTCTTGATCTACCTGGCGAATCTCTGCGATAAGCTTGGCATTGACCCGCTCGCAGCAGCGCATGATAAGCTGCGGAAAAACAGGCGTAAATATCCAGCCGCCAAGGTTCGCGGCAAGTCAGATAAGTACAGTGAATATAAATGAACTGTGTTTTCTGACATAAGGGAAAAGCAAATTACTGTGATTTTTTCGTGCTTCAAAAAAGTGGTTGGAGGCCGGAAATATATTGAGTGCGTCGGATTTCTTTATTGCGAAACAAATGATTTGCATAAACGGTCAACATATTTGAGCAGGGTGGGTATCCTGTCTTTCCCGTGCATGCTTTTGATGAGAAATTTTGCCCTTTCCTCATTAATTCCATCTGCCGTTATATAAAGAGGGTTCCGGCTTTTGCCGCGCAGCATTCCGCATGACTTCGGCGTATCCTTGAAAGGTGTTTTAGCTACGCCGATTACAGTAACTTTTTGTTCCAGCAGGTCACGCAGGTGTTTGCCCAAACCTGGTTCCCTGGCCTCGCCGAGATAGACAAATCCGTCAATGAGAATGCAGTCCAGCGCACCAGGCACATGTTGCAGGAGTTCGGCTATGCAGGGTAATTCTCTGCGGTAAAACTGACCCGGCATATAAGTATCGGGGATTGAGCAGGAGATCACTATATCCTTTAAGGGTTTTTCATCTGTCCAGTCGCGAAATAAAACTCCCCCGACTATAGCCGCTTCTTTTGAGTAGGCAACATCAACTGCGAGGATCATGACAAAAATTTTCTAAATAATAAGGTATATTTTTTTTGAGGCTAGCACAGCCGGCATGTCAAAGCAAAAAGATATTGTAAGGGAATGCCAGTAAAGAGTTTAACGGATTTCGATACCTTTTTCCAGCAGGTGTTTTTTGCAGCCTAGATCAGTACTTCTCCCCTGTGAAGAATGCCGACAGCTAAGGCCGCATCGACATCTGTTTTTGCAAAGACTCCCGAAGCGCCGGATGTCTTCCGCCTCGCGTTGACACGTCGATTTTACTTTGTTACGTAAAGCTATATTCAATCTTCCCTCCAGGGAATTGTGATAATTGGGTATTATCGCAGCATTTTTTGATGGGCAGCAAAAGGAGCATGACGGCATTTGTGGCGGTATTTCCCAAAGTTTTAATCTGTATTAGCTATCTTTTATGGGTGCTACAGGCGGTAATTTAATTGATGCAGTCTCCATCAAAAAAATCCACAACCTGTTAATATAACAGGACTTACTATTGATAAATTAGCTTCTAAACAGCTACTGGTACAAAGTTGGAGGCTTTTTTAGTATTGCCTGAGCTACTCTGTGCTCGTGGTTCGCTACCTTTAATGTTACTCTTATTTACCACCGCAACTGTTCTCAGGACTAATATTCCCATACGCGTATCAGGAAAGAAAGGTAATAATCGAATTATTTCGTTTGCCAAAACTCTTTAAGTCCGTAAATAATTTGACATAGATTACTGTCAGTTTGCTCATTCTGGAAACTTAGTTTACATTTTGTCGGTTCATGAAAACCAGTAAAAAATATTCATACAATTCATCATAACACCCTGCCTGAAGATGTTCAGCGAGATTCGGCTCCTAAAATTTAGTTCAACCATTTTAAAGTTTTTATTGTTGTAACTTGTTGGAATATATTAGTTTTCCAAAAATTTTTTTGTTTTTTTTGAATTTTTGCATGGTTTTTGCAAAATGTGGTCATCATTCAGGCCTATTTGTTAAATTTAATTACTATTTCTGAGAAATTTTTAAGGCCGAATAAAAACGGGCAAAAAAGATTCGAGATCAAAAAAGTTTCAATCGTTTTTAAGTAGAAAGTTATCATAAAAAAAAGCCTGCCGGTTGGTCCATCTCACCAAAGACAAAACCTTCCAGCAGGCTGCAACATACACCCGGAGGTGCACGTATATGTTCTATTTATATTCTATTAAATGTTCTGTCAATAATCGATTTCAGCCGAAGTCGATTTCCTATCGGCGATAACATAGTGAAATGAAATATTCATCCTAGAATATTTCATTCTACCAAATTGGCCTTTTTTTACTGGTCCAATGAAAAATTTCAGCTTTACAAAGTTGATTGTAACTGATCA
>JAHEID010000225.1 GCA_024639555.1 Deltaproteobacteria bacterium | reverse complement strand
ATGACGCAGGATCAGTCTGCCGATACGGCCCATCCCATTTATTGCTATTTTTTTCATTGATTGCCTCCTTGCTTAATAGAAATGGTCACCCATTAAATGGCCCCTTGTCAAGGAATAAACTTCCTCTTTGGAAGAAAAAATCCGGCTCCTTTCAAAGTTTAAGGGGGCAAATCAATATCCTTGAAACTAAGAGAGCTTTCTGAATACATGACTGCGAAATCCGGATCACAATGGCGACTGTGGCCAGGCTTGCATTCTTGCATTATTTAACAACAATTTCCAAAAAATAAACTTCCGGATCACATCTTGGTGAGGATACCAATAACCGGGACAGATTCATTTCCGGCAAAGCCGGACGATAAGGAAAAGAAAGATACAGGATGGGAACTTACTTCCCTAGCCTTCTTCAGGGGCGAGCCAGGAACCGGCGTTTAGGCTTATCTTCATGAACAGGGGCTCGTCGACCTTGTAAACCTGGCTTTTATCGGCAAGTCTTACATAGGCCGGTTTTGTTATAGCGGGTGTGCCAATCAGCAGGGTGTATGAACTGTTGTCCTTAAAGGTCAGGATCACCTTGCGGGTGAAGCTGTCGTCCCCGACCTTGAAATCATTGTACCTCTCACGCTCTATTGCAAGCACGCCCTGCGGGGCCATGGTGACCAGTTTGTCGGCGAGGGCTGTCACCCGAGGTTCATCGGATGGCCTGTTTTCATCTCCGATCACCCAGACACAGTTAACCCTTTTAAAGTCAAGGGTGGTGTCAGCATCTGAAATGGATACCTGCCTGAGGTCCCAGCCGTGCTGCTCGGGGAAAAGCGGTTTTGCCGTAATCTGCTGCTCGGCAGTCGAAGAACAGCCGGCAGGCAGCGTGAATATAAAAAGAATGAAGGTGGCGTAGAGTATGTTTTTGGGTTTCATGTCATCCATCCGGCATTGATTAATAAGGTATAACTTCTTCAGTTTGCAATAGTAAGCACTGAAGCAGTTGAAGGCAACCGGGGAAGGGCTTCCCAAATGCAAGAATTCAGGGGACACAATACTTATTTTGTGGATCGTGTCCCCTGACAGGACGTTCCTTTTCCTGTTTCCCGGACGGGATTTTCAATTTTATCACCCTCACCTTTGGGGCTTTTCAAATCATTACTCGCAGGGTACATTCATTTTGGGGCAAGCATTAAAGGAGATGCTTGCCGGCAGTACTTTTTATTATAATTGTCCTGTTAAGTAACCCCTGCAAGATCAATAAAATTTATGCCTGCTAATCCCTCATACAGTGAATTACAGCAAGATAATATAGATGTGTATATCTCAACCAGGGAATCTTCCTTCCATTTCACGACCCATGACCTGAAACAGATCTGGCAGACAATCAGGAAGGAATTTGACCTCCGGTTCAGGAAAAGAAAAACAATTCCGAAAAAACCGCGACGCCCGGGAAGCTGGCCGTGGGAGTGGACGGTGTTCAAGGTTGCGGTGACGGTTGCGCTTCTGCTGCTCTTATCTTTCGGGTGGTATGCCATGCATCTGGACAAGGTGATCCGCCAGAAGTTTGACGGCAAACGTTGGGCCTTGCCGGCGCTGGTGTATGCACGTCCCCTGGAGTTGTATCCCGGGCTGCCTTTTACGGCCGAAATGCTGGAGGAAGAGTTGCAGCTTGCCGGCTATCGCCAGGATATGACGGCGAAAGATCCTGGCGGCTATGATCTTTCAGGCAACATCATACATCTGGCGACCAGAGATTTTGCCTTTGCCGATGGTCTGGAAAAATCGGCCAGGATTACGGTGGAGTTTGCCGGTTCCGTGATTCAGAAAATCTCCCGTACAGATTCTGGTGAAGAGCTTGCCCTTGTGCGTATTGATCCGGCCCGTATCGGCAGTTTTCATCCCCTGGAAAATGAAGACCGGATTGTGTACAGCCGGGAGGATATTCCCGATCTGCTCGTGAAAACCCTGATCGCCGTGGAAGATCAACATTATTATACCCATTTCGGTTTTGATCCGCTGGGGATCCTGCGGGCCATGTTTGCCAATATCCGCGCCGGCAAGACCGTACAGGGCGGCAGCACTCTTACCCAACAGCTGGTGAAGAATTATTTCCTCAATAACGAGCGCACCCTGCAGCGCAAGTTGAATGAGGTGATCATGTCCCTGCTCCTGGAGACACATTACAGCAAGGACGAGATCCTGACAGCCTATGTCAATGAGGTCTTTCTCGGACAGGACCGGGGGCGGGCGGTTCATGGTTTTGGTCTGGCCAGTCAGTTTTATTTCCGACGTGAGTTAAAGGATCTTTCTGCCGCCCAGATTGCCATGCTGGTGGGGATGGTCAAGGGGCCATCCTATTATGACCCCCGCCGTAACCCGGAGCGTTGTCTGCTGCGACGGCAGGTGGTGCTGGAGCTGATGCGTTCCGAAGGGGTGCTCGCAGAGGAAGCTTATGCAGAGGCGATAGCTGCCGGTTTAGAGACGACAGCTACTGTGCAGAGCGCTTTCAACCGCTATCCCGCCTTTCTTGAACTGGTGCGCCGCCAGTTGGTACAGGACTATCATGAGGAAGATCTCGTCTCAAATGGTCTGAAGATCCTGACCACCCTGGATCCCCAGGTGCAGATGCAAGTGGAAAAGCATCTGGAAGAAACGATATCAGCCCTGGAAAAAAGCACTGACACCAGTGGACTTGAAGGAGCGGTGATTGTCAGCAGCAGAGAGGGCGGGGAGATCCTGGCCGTAGCTGGTGGCCGCGCCCCCTTGCAGTCCGGTTTTAACCGGGCCCTTGACGC
>JAHEID010000093.1 GCA_024639555.1 Deltaproteobacteria bacterium | reverse complement strand
GCAGTTTATACCCCCTTGAGGGGTACTGCTCGAATTTGTCGGGAGTTTAAAAACTCGCGGAGTTTATGCCCCGCTGGGGTGCTCAGACAGTTTAAACTCCTGATTCGACAAATTCTATGCTGCTCGGCCCCCCTACACTTTATCTATCCGGCGTCTCGGCTTGTGAGAAACCCGGGTTAGGAGAAATCCATGAACATAAAGAATAAAGATACAGTCCGTTTCGGTATTTCAATAAACAACCGGCTTCTCAAACATTTTGATGATTTTATATCGGACAAGGGATATTTTAACCGCTCTGAGGCGATTCGCGATCTGATACGCAACGCTCTTGTGGAAGAAAAGTGGAGAGAAGCAAAAGAGGACTTGGTTGGAACAGTTACTTTAGTTTACGATCATCATACCAGGGAACTCGCCGACAAGCTCACTGATCAACAACATTCACATCAACACGCCATTATATCATCACTTCATGTTCACTTGGATGCCCACCACTGCCTTGAGGTTGTTGTTGTGAAAGGAAAAGCCGAGGAGATTAAGCGGATGGCCGATGAATTGATCGGCACCAAGGGTGTCAAACATGGCAAATTGACAACCACTACAACAGGCAAGAATCTCCTGTAAAAATTTGCATTAAAAAATAGTTCCGGCGCAGCCACACCCAGGATTGTAATAATCACGGCAATGATTTTTCTCCTTCCTGTGAATGCTAACCACCACAATTGAGCTATGCTTTAGTATGCACCCTTAAAGACAGGGTATAAACGAAAGCCTTACACTGCAGGCTATACTGATGTATCGGCTTGCCTTGTGCGAACAGTTCAGCATGTTTTAAATTTACAGCATTTGTAAACATTCTGTTCCTGTCAATATCCCATATCTCACCTTCTATGCCCCGAGACTATCACCATTAACTATTAAATGCTGAAATGTTCGTGAGAAATGCGGCCCAAGGATATTTTAGACGGATTTCTTTTTATCATGCCGGGGTATAACGGTCAAGCTCTTTGCTCGTCACTTTTGAACACTCATTTTTGCCTCCTGTCGTTTTCATAACAACGACTTAATTGAGTGCCCCCTACTTCATAGCAGGATCATAAAGCTCACTCGTCTTTTGTGGATAAAACTAAATGTATTATGGCATAATACATGCCAATGGAAAAACTTTGCTTATCAACTTGTTTTAGGCTTAATATTTTAAACTATGAGAGTCAGTTTATCATTGTGCACTGAGTTGTTTACTTTTATCGGCCTTTGAAAAGTAAACAGAATTTACTTATGTGGAGTAGATTGGAAACTGTATTGGCATTTTCAGCGTTGAAATGATGACACAGGTATGTATTGCCGGATATATTCCCAAACTGCTTTGCCTGCGGGACCTGTATGAATGTCTGCCCTATGGAATCGATACATCTGCAAGTAGGCGAAAGAAGCAAACCCCCGCTAGACAAATTCACCAAATAAAATTATTGTTGCGGAGAATGGGTTGTAAAAAAACTATGAGCCCTGCAGAATCATTATCAGCATCAACGCGGATCATCCTGGGAACTCTTATTTTTTCATTGGCGCTTCTGGTACTTGCCGGTGGCTGGACCATTCCCTATACCTTTGAATCGTTCTCCATACTCTACAAGTTCGGTATGGAGAAAACATACCTGCGCAGCGGCAAGATCATTGGCATCACTACAGCGGTGCTCGTGTTTTTCCAGGTTATCCTGGCCTCCCGTTTTATAATTTTTGAACAGGTTTTTTCTGTAAAGCGCTTATTATCACTGCACCGTATCAACGGCATGGCCATAGCTTTTCTGGTTATTTGCCATCCGTTGCTCATAAAGGCTTCTGAAAATTTTACCCCCTATACGTTTGAAAAAAAATATTATCCTGAGTTTTTGGGCATCGCCCTGCTGGCTGTATTGCTGCTACTGTCGCTCACTGCAATTTTCAGGAATTATTTCAAGCTGCCCTATGCCAAGTGGGTGCTACTGCACCGTTTCACAGCAACACTGGCGCTCCTCATGATGCCGGCCCATATTCTGTTTGTCAGCGAATCATTCAAGTCAGGGATACCCCTCAAAGCAGCCCTGGTAATTTTCAGCCTTAACCTGCTCATGATCATCAGGGTCTGGTTGCGGAAGCACCTGCAAAAAGCCCAACAGGCTGCAGTTCATAAAAAAATATAAATCCACGAGCTTTACAAAGCAGAACTTCAGCTATATTTTCTTGAAAAGGAATAAAAACTCTTACTATTAAGTATAGAGAGTGTTAACCCTGATCATAAGGAGACCAGACATGAAAAAAATAGTATTGCTTCTTCTGTTTTTTGTCGCATTGGCACCGATTCATGCAGCAGCCCGGCAATGGAATCTTGATACTGTGCATACCAATTTTTTCTTTGACGTCAAACATACCTATGCCACTGTTCGAGGGCAGTTTATGGATTTTAGCGGCGATGTGTATTTTGACCCGGATCATCCTGAAGAGAGCAGGTTTGAATTTGTCATCAAGGTGAATTCCGTTGATACCAAGGTAGGTAAGCGGGATACGCATCTGCGGTCCCCTGATTTTTTTGATGCTGCAAAATATCCTCTTATGACCTTTAAATCCACCAGGGTTTCATCTGCAGGTGACAATAAATATATTGCTGCAGGCACATTAACCATAAAGGATGTCTCCAGGGACCTGGCTCTTGAGCTTGTCTACCATGGACAGAAGGAAAATCCCTTGAAACCGGGAGAGATTGTAGCCGGGCTTGATACCAGGCTGACCATTGACAGGCTGGAATATCATGTTGGTGATGGCAAATTTTATAAAATGGGTGTTGTGGGAAAGGATGTTGATATCTTCTTTACCCTGGAGCTGCTGAGGGATAAATAGATATTTTCCTTACTGGGATATACTGATGTGTTACTATCTTATTTAAGGCTGTATCCTCGATGGAGGATACAGCCTCTTTTATTGGCACAGGAAAAAGGTTTTAAAATGTAAACTTTTACGCGGGGAGCGGCATCATATTTTAGAGCTTCCGTGCTTTATTAGTTGACAACAGTATATGTACATGAAGTATAGCATAGCTTTTCTGTCAAGTTTGTCAGCCTGCATCACAGTGGTTTAATTCAGGATTTGTCTGGAGCGTGCTGAATTTGTCATATAAGTCAAAAATATATCCATTCTTCTCAGGCTGTCCGGTAAAAATAAGAGGCTTGCTGCTTTGGCTTCTGTTTCTTGTTTTATGGGGCCAGGCCATATCCTCATGTGCGCCATATTCTCCGCATGCCAGATCAGGCCTGGAAGAAACAGCACTGCCGGACTCATTTTCAATACAGGACTCAATACAAGATCCCAATAAACGGTGGTGGGAAATAATTGGTGATGAGCAGCTGAACAGTTTTGTCGAAGAGGCCCTTGCGGGCAATCAGGGCCTTCTCTCCTACTGGGCCCGGCTTGAAAGGGCTCAGGCCCAGGCAAGGAAAGCAGGCGCAGATCTCAAGCCCTCTATGGCAGGGGATGCGGGCGCAGCCTATACAAAGATAAATACCGATGATGGTGGCTCAGTTGAAAATGAAAACTATACTGTCGGTCTTATTGCCAGTTACGAAGTGGATCTCTGGGGGCGTATCAGGGCCACGCACGAATCTGCACTTCTTGAAGCTGAAGCATCAAGAGAGGACCTCAGCGCAGCTGCCATGACGGTTGCTGCAGAAGTTGCCGATCGGTGGATAGCCATCCTTTCCCAGAGGCTGCAAAGACAGCTTCTGGAGCAGCAGCTTGCAGCAAACAAAACATACCTTGACCTGGTGGAGCTGCGGTTTCGGAAGTCTTTGGCCTCTGCACTCGATGTTTTTCAGCAAAGACAGCTGGTGGAAAGGGTCAAGGCGCAGCTGCCCCTGATTGAAAAGCAGGAGCACATGCTGGAAAACCAGCTGGCTATTTTGCTCGGCCGTATGCCGAACCAGGCACCCCAGGTTTCACGAAAGGAAATGCCGATCCTTGATACAGTCCCTGCGGTCGGGCTTCCGGTGCAGCTGCTGCAGAATCGACCGGATATTGCTGCAGCGCTTAGAAGGTTGGAAGCTTCTGACCAGGACTTGGCCGCAGCCCGCGCAGACCGGCTGCCGTCACTCAGGTTGACAGGAGGTGCGTCCTATGACAGCGACGAACTGGAAGAGCTTTTTGATAACTGGATCGTCAGCCTGGCAGCATCACTTACTGCTCCAATTCTTGACGGCTCCAGACGCAGGGCCGAAGTTGAAATCAACCGGGCAGCAGTACAGCAGCAGCTGGCAGAATACCGACAGGTAGTTCTATCTGCGGTCCGGGAAGTTGAGGATGCCTTGATAAGTGAAACGAAAATCAGGGAACATATAGCTGCCCTTGAAAGTCAACTGCAGGCAGCGCAAAATGCGCTGACTGAGGCAGGAACCCGTTATGTCAATGGACTTAATGACTACCTGCCCGTGCTGACGCAGCTGCTTTCGGTGCAAAACCTGGAAATCGATTTGATCCGGCGGCATGAGGACCTTCTTGTTGCAAGGATAGACCTCTACCGGGCTATTGGAGGATCGTGGGTTGATGATCTCACGCCTCCTGCTCAGAATAACTAAAGAATAGGGATGCAGCAGAATGGCTATGCATGAAAGTGATCAGAACCGAACAGAAAAACCCGGGCCGTCAAAGGTGGTGGGCCGCAATATTTTGCGCATAGTAATCAGTCTTTTGCTTATTGCGGCAGGTATTGGAGGAGCGCGTTTTCTTATAGCAACCAAACCCACGGTCAATAAAAGACCTCCTGTAAAGATGGAGCCCCTGGTCCGCACAAAGACCTTGCAGCCGGAAAACTATACCTTGAAGATACCTGCCATGGGCACGGTCATACCGGCCCATGAGATTTCTTTGGAGGCACAGGTGGCCGGTGAGGTCATTTATATGCATCCTGAATTCATCGAGGGCGGCATGTTGCCTGAAGCCATGAAAATACTGCAGATCAACGCAAAGGATTATGAACTGGCGATAATGCAGAAACAGAAGGCCCTGGCAGATGCGGAGTATGCCTTCAAGCTGGAAGAGGGGCACCAGGATGTGGCGCGCAGGGAGTGGGACCTGCTCTACGGTGATCAGAAAATAAATGAGGTGGAAAGCGAGCTTGCCTTGCGAAAGCCACACCTGGAAAAGGTCCAGGTCGAGATTGCGGCTGCAAAGGCGGAGCTGGAGCAGGCAAAAATCAACCTGCAAAGAACCTCTCTTGCTGCACCATTCAATGTGCTGGTCTTAAACAGGTACGTTGACCTGGGTTCACAGGTTACATCCCAGGAAAGGCTTGCCGACCTTGTGGGAACAGACGTTTACTGGGTCCGGGTTTCTCTGCCTGTTGAGAGGCTGCGGTGGATCCAGGTCCCAAATGGTCAGGGTGGGTCCGGTTCCATGGTTAAAATCATATACCGGCAGGACAACGTCCGGAAGGGCCGGGTCGCACGTTTGCTTCCCGATCTTTCACAAGAGGGCCGCATGGCACGCTTGCTCATTGAAGTGAAGGACCCCCTTGATCTGCAGGTAAAAGAGAAAAAACGGCCCATGCTTCTCCTGGGTGAATATGTCCGGGTTTTGATTGAAGGTACGGAATTACGGGATGTCTACCGGATCCCTAGATCGGCCCTGCGTAATGACAGCGAAGTCTGGATAGTTGATGAGGAGAGCAAGCTTGCAATACGGCCTGTGAAGACAATCTGGCGGGATGAAGATTCCGTGGTGGTGCTGGATGGTTTCAGGCAGGGTGAACTTCTGGTGGTATCAGATCTGGCCGCACCGGTAGGAGGCATGGCCTTAAGGGTTGAACAGCCTGAAACGGCCCAGCAGGAAACAGGGCAAATGCTGCAGGAAACTATAGCAGAATAAAACAGTATGGAAAATCCTGAACAAAATCTTGCCCGTAAGCGGGGGCCCATATCCTGGATGGCCGGACGTTCCGTCACAGCCAATCTCCTGATGCTCGTGCTGCTTATTGGCGGTTTCGTCATGGCCCAAAATATCCAGAAGGATGTATTTCCGGATTTTGAGCTGGACCTGGTTACAATCTCGTTGATCTATCCCGGCGCCAGTCCGGAAGAAGTTGAGCGGGGCTCTATTCTTGCCGTTGAAGAGGCGATTCAGGACATTGATGGAATCAAGGAGATAACCGCCACGGCCCGTGAGGGTTCCGGCACGGTCACTGTTGAGATCGTTGAAGGAGAGAATGCTTCAGAAATAGGCCAGGAGATCAAAAATGCAGTAGACAGAATATCTTCTTTCCCAGAGGATGTTGAAGATCCCAGGGTAACGGTACCGAGCCGCAGGCGCTATGTTGTTTCGCTTGCCCTCTATGGGGATCAGCCCGAAGCTGTTCTGCGGGAAATGGCTGAGACCGTGAGGGACAGGCTCCTTATGGATCCTGCTATTTCCCAGGTAGAACTCACGGGAATCAGAAACTATGAAATAAGCATTGAGATACCGCAGAATGTCCTTCGGGCGTACGGGCTGACACTGGATGGAGTTGCCGGCATTGTAAGACGTGCCGCTGTTGATGTGCCGGGAGGTGCGATCAAGACAGATGGTGGTGACGTACTGGTACGGGTTACTGAGCGGCGGGATGTGGGCAAGGAGTTCGGCAGGATCCCGATAATTTCCACCTCAGATGGAACAGAGCTCCTTTTAGGGGATATCGGGATCATCCGGGATGATTTTGAAGAATCGGACAGGTTTGCCACCTTTAACGATAAACCTGCTGTTATGCTAGAGGTGTTCAGGATCGGAGAGCAGACGCCTGTATCCGTTTCAGACGCCGTACACCGTCAAATGGATGAGATCAATGAGATCCTGCCTGAGGGTTTGACCCTGGTAGCCCGCAATGATCGCTCGGATATATACAAGCAACGGCTGAACCTGATGCTGCGTAACGGCTATCTTGGGTTAGGGCTGGTTTTTATCCTGCTGGCTCTTTTTCTGGAGGTAAGACTGGCCTTCTGGGTCAGCCTGGGTATTCCCATTTCATTTCTTGGCAGTTTTCTGCTTCTGCCGACATTGGGTATCAGCATAAACATGGTGTCCATGTTCGCCTTTATCGTCACTCTGGGAATTGTGGTGGATGATGCCATAGTCGTGGGTGAAAACATTTATTTTTACCGCCAGCAGGGTATGCCGAAACTTGAGGCTGCAGTAAACGGTGCCCGCGATATTGCGATGCCTGTGACATTCAGCGTTTTGACAAATATGGTTACCTTTATGCCGCTTTTTTTCGTGCCCGGGTTTATGGGCAAGATATTTAAGGAAATACCCGCTGTAGTGATCACGGTCTTTTTTATTTCACTCATTGAAAGCCTGTTTATTCTACCGGCCCATTTAAGCCATAAAGGTAAAAGGAGAGAGGGAAGGTTTTTGCCCAAGCTGCACGACTGGCAGCAGCGCTTCAGTGCTTTTTTTATTCGTATGGTCCATACCCGTTACGGGCCATTTCTCAGTTTTGTCTTGCGCTGGCGTTATGTTTCTTTTTCAGTCGGGCTCATGATTCTATTGCTGGCCTTTGGCTTTATCAAAAGCGGCCGCATGGGTTTTGAACTTTTCCCCAAGATTGAATCTGACTATGCTGCCGTGACAGCAAACCTGCCCTTCGGCACATCAGTAAAACGCACCCTGGAAGTGCAGCAGAAATTGGTGCAGGCCGGCCAGATAGTAGCTGAACGCAACGGCGGTGAAAAACTGGTTGAAGGTATTTATGCTTCGGTGGATGGAAGTCTGGCACAGGTCCGTATATACCTGACACCTCCAAAGGTACGTCCAATTTCCACGGCGAAAATGACGCAGCTATGGCGTAAAGAAGTGGGTGAAATTGCCGGTCTCGAATCGATCAAATTTGAATCCGATGCCGGGGGTCCGGGCCGGGGCCCGGCCATTTCCGTGGAATTAAGCCATAGGGACATCAAGGTGCTGGAATATGCAAGTGCAGAACTTGCATCGGCCATGGGGTATTTCCCCAATGTCATTGATATTGATGACGGATTTTCTCCCGGCAAACAGCAGATTGACTTTAAAGTCCTGCCTGAAGCCCAGAGCCTCAACCTCCATGCAGCAGATATCGCCCGGCAGATTCGCCAATCCTATTACGGTGCGCAGGCACTAAGGCAGCAGCGCGGCCGCAATGAGGTCAAGATAATGGTCAGGCTCCCCAGGGAGGAGCGCATTTCCGAGTATAATCTTGAGGAAATGATCCTGCGGACTCCGGATGGAGGTGAGGTGCCTTTGCATGAAGCTGTTACCCTGGAACGGGGCAGGGCTGACACCAGTATAGAGCGGCGGAACGGCAGGCGGGTGATTTCGGTTTCTGCTGATGTGCGGCCCAGAAGCCAGGCTGTCCAGGTAACGGAAGTGTTGAATACCGAGATTATTCCCAAACTGACAGCCCGGTATCCGGGGCTGAGTTTCAGCTACCAGGGCCGTCAGGCCGACAGGACGGAAAGCATTCAGAGCCTCCTGCAAGGTTTGTTGATCGCCCTTGTCATTATCTATGCCATGTTGGCCATACCGTTAAACAGCTACATTCAACCCATGATCATTATGCTTGCCATTCCATTCGGTTTGGTAGGGGCAGTTATTGGACATATAATTATGGGGTATAGCCTGAGTGTCCTTAGCCTGTTCGGAGTCGTTGCCCTGTCAGGAGTAGTTGTCAACGACTCGCTGGTTCTTATTAACTTTGCCAACAGGCGGCGTAATAAAGGCAGTATTGCCAGTGATGCCATCCAGGATGCGGCCATTCAGCGTTTCCGGCCCATTATGCTTACCACCCTGACTACCTTCGGCGGTCTGGCGCCAATGATATTTGAAACCTCACGCCAGGCCAGGTTCCTCATCCCCATGGCCATAAGCCTGGGCTACGGAATTGTCTTCGCTACTGTCATAACCCTGGTTATCGTGCCGTCTGTCTACCTGATTATTGATGATATAAAGAGGCTGTTTGTTCCAACAACCTGATCAAGCTTAA
>JAHEID010000092.1:2878-9014 GCA_024639555.1 Deltaproteobacteria bacterium | reverse complement strand
TGTAGTGTGAAGCGGCAGGGAAAGTTTTTTCAGGGTGTAATTTACGCTGT
The DNA here is from genome assembly GCA_024639555.1 of Deltaproteobacteria bacterium. Lineage (GTDB taxonomy): Bacteria > Desulfobacterota > Desulfobulbia > Desulfobulbales > BM004 > BM004. The sequence goes on along the minus strand of JAHEID010000092.1, from coordinate 8,964 downwards.
TTGCCAGATCGGCGACAGAGTCAATCAGGGTGCCGTCAAGGTCGAAGAGGATGGCTTTTATTTTTGACATAAGGATATCTGATAATCTTTCAGTTTGAGTTTATTCCACAATTTTAAAAGAACTAACCATATTTAAATACTATCTTTTCTTTGCTTGTCCAAAGAAAAGACACCCAGTCACTTGTTCCGCTATCGCGGAATCTCCTGTGCTGCTCTCATAAAACGGGCGACATCGGAAAGTCGTTTCACTCCGCCGAGTCGCTTATCCGTTTTATGCGGAGTTTATGCCCCGTTTTTAGGGGTACTGCTCGGCTGCGTGAAATGGCAAATACACAAACAACTTTGCTGTATATTCTAATCCAGAATTAATAATAATTGTTTTTGTTCTTTAAAATCAGCCTTGAAGCGATTTGAGATTGTTGTGGATTCAAGGAAGAAGCTGATTCGCTGTAGTACAACTACGCGGATCAGCTGATGACGCAGAAACGCGACATTATCGAATCGCGCTAAATAGGTAAAATGTGGAGCTCCTCCCGTATAGCATGACTTCCCTTTAAAAAGTGGCCTTTTCTACCGTCAATGCTGACATGATCACCGAAGCGGATATCATGGCCATTGATTTCACAGCGCTGCTCACTTTCGTAGACGCGTAAATCCTTGCAGCCGACCACACATGTCTTTTCGAGCTGGGTGGCGACAACGGCTGCATGGGATGTCTGGCCGCCGCGGGCAGTCAGCAGACCCTGGGCCCGGGCTATTTCCTTGATGTCTTCAGGAACCGTATCCTGGCGGATGAGGATCAGGGTGCTTCCGGGATCTTCCTTGCGTATCCGGTCAATATTTTCCCGGGTAAAGACGGCACGGCCCGACAGGGCACTGCCGCTGACACCGATACCCTTGCCCAGGAAATACTGTTCAAGGGCTTCAGGATGTTCAAAAACAAATAGATTCTCCTTCTTCTTAATGGTGATCATATCCCGGGTCTGCAGGATATAGAAATCCTCGGCCGCAGAGCTTTCAAAAGTAAATTCAATCTCCTGCGGATTCCAGCGGTTTTCATACACCAGTTCACGCGAAAGTTCGAGCAGGGCCCCATAGATTTCAGGAAAACGGTTCTGCAGGGTGTTTTCCTGGGAGCGGCCGTCAATTTCTGCCTGTTCAACAGATATGGGATAGGTGGTAACGAGGCCGCTGACAATATCTTCGCCCTGGTCGCCAATGGCATAGTCGCCCCAGAGCGCCACCCTGGTCACCTTCCTGTAAGGATGCGCTGTAAAAACCACGCCGCTGCCGGCTTCCTGGCTCAGGTTGCCGAATACCATGGTCTGGATGATAACAGCCGTGCCCCAGGAATCTGAAGCATCCATCAGGACCCGGTATTCTTTTGTTTTTGGAGCGTTCCATGAGTTGAGCACAATTTCAACGGCCTCAATTAACTGCTGCCATGGTTCATCGGGTATGCTGATGCCAACGGAGCGCACGACTTTCTGGTATTCCAGGGCCAGGGCTTTCATCTGGGCCGGTGTAAAGTCTTTTTTAACTTTAACCTTGTGCAGCGTCTTGGCGTTGTTCATAAGAACCTGGAACTGTTCGCGTTTCATTCCCTCTGCCATGCCCCACGATTGCAGGAAACGCCGGTAGTTGTCCCAGGCAAAAAATTCTTTTCCCGTGGCCTGGGCAAATTTCTCAACAATATCCAGGTTAAGGCCGACGTTATGGATGGTTGCCATCATGCCGGGCATGGAAATGGAGGCACCGGAGCGGACGGAAAGCAGAAGCGGATTCTGCGGATAGCCGTACTGCTTGGAGCTGGCTGCTTCCAGTACAGACAATGACTGGCGCATCTGGCGCATGAATTCATCGCGGGCCTTCCGGAACTTGTTGACCACGGGCCAGCAGCGGAAGATTTCCGTGGTAATGATAAAACCCGGCGGCACCTGTTTGTTCTCACTGGCAAGCTGCGTCAGGTTTAAGCCCTTGTTACCCAGGTGGATGAGGTTTCTGGTCTGCACATTGCTGTTGTGCAGAAAGCTGATAACGTTCTCAGGATTATAGGTCATGAGGAGATCAAGGCTTTCCTGGTCAAGAACTTCTTTCTGGCTTTCCAGGGTCTGCATGATCCTGGTGATAAAGTTATCCAGGTGCTGGAGTCCGAAAGTGCCGGCAATGAGATTTCTGAAAAAGAATTCAGACAACCCGAGAATGGAGCCGCCGACATCTTCTTCATCCCAGAGATTGCGGTACTTGGTCAAGAGGTTGGTCGGCCCGATCTGCGGAATAATAATGGAGAGATTGTTCTGGTGAATGTTGGTGTAGAAGGCGTAGATTACATCTTTTACCCCGTCGGACAAGCCTCGGAAAATGTCCAGGTACTGAGTATAGGAGAACCGTTTAATGCCGAGCGAACTGGAAAGAAGCTCCAGGTAAGTCTCCAGCCTGCGGCTTGTGATGCCGTCGATACGCAAAGCCCGCAGGTAAAGATCCAAACACTTGATAATACGGATAAATGTAGCCCTGGTAATAAAGGAAAGATTGACGGTTTCCGGCAGTCTTTCCAGGTACATATTGGCCAGATTCTCCAGCCTGAAACTCAGACCCAGGGCATCGAATTTTCTCTCACTGTAGCGGCCGTATACCGATGGTATGTCAACGGCTATATGGCGCTTGTAGTAAATATCCTCCTTGGCTTCGAACTTCTCCTTGCTCAGGATTATTTCCTTGAGTCCTTCAAGGTGGGTTAAGAGGGCGTTAAGGCACTGGTGGGTGTCACAGATCTCAAGGTCTGCCAGCAACTGTTCCATCTCGGGAAATCCGCTGTTGATTGCCTCCTTGAGCTGGTGCCGCATTTCCTGGTAGCCGAGGTTGTACTTGTTGTACAGCAGCTTGTATATTCGCACCAGCTGGTCAAAACGTTTTTTTTCGGATTCGGCAATATCCTGCTGTTTTTCAAGGTAGCTACCCCGGACCTTGTCTTTCCATTCCAGCAGGTCGGGAATCTTTTCCATGCCGGGCAGCTCAAAGACCCGCTGCATGAGTTTATGCATATCATCGATGAAGATTCCCTTATTTTTTACTTCAGCGAGCACTTCTACCGGAAGGAAAGGCACCATGACGTTCTGGTCCAGGTTCTTCCAGAAGAGAAATATTGCCTCCAGGAAATCGACAATCAGGTTACTGCTTTCCACGTGGCTCTGTTTGCGCAGGAAATGGATGAGCGCATCCTTGCGTCTGTGGATCTCGTCAATTTCTGTGGAAACATCGCGCAGGTAGCCTTCAGCTCCGATTTCGTTAAAGAAAACCGGCATGAGTTTGGCGAATTGCTTGAAGAGGTTGTATACCGGCTCGATCGGGTGGTTGAGCAGCTGCGTGATATCACGCTGGAACAGGTCGGTATCCTTGACGCAGGTGCCTGAAAGCTTGAGATTGATAATAAGAGCTGAAAAAAGGGTTGAACACCACTTGGGCTCCTGCATGATCAGGTTAAGCCAGACCCTGATATTGGCAAGGTGGGCCGGGTTGGTAATGGGCTGCCAGTCTTCATCAACCCCTGTAACATTGGCGTACTGGAAGCCAAAGCGTACCGATTCCCATAAAAAGGCCTCCACCAGCCTGCTGTTGCCCCGCTTGAAGACCTCGGTCCCGAGAACCTGGATGCACTGCAGTGAGGTATGCGGATACTTGCGTACATTTGCCTGTAGCAGCTGGAATGTGGTGAGCAGAAAGTTCTCTATCTCTTCAAAGGTCTGGCGCCTGATAAGCACGACCAGACTTCGGTTTATCTCCCGTAAGGTTTCTTCGTGGATCAGGGCAAGCCCCGAGGTTTCCATGATGTGGAAGAGGAATATCAGCTTGCGGTTTTCGCTGAACCGGTCAATTGGCTCGGGCTCTTCTTCGGCCTCCCGGGCAGATTGCTGCTCCTCTTTCAGTTTTTCCGGAACAACCTTGTACATCCGCACGATATCCATATGGGAAGGCAGCTCTAAAATGACATTTAACGCCTGGCGGGGATCTGTATTAATGTCTATTCCATTCAGGGTGCCAAGGTGTTTTTCCAGCTGTTTATGGGAGATGGCATTGAACAGTTGTCCGGCCTGCCAGCCCTTGCAGATGTCGCCGCACTCTTCGGTAAACCAGGCCAGCGGGTCTTTTTCACTCATCCAGTATTCATAATTCATGGTAAAGACCCGTTTCATCAAGTCTGCAAGGGGCTTAAAGTCGTAAGATGTCTTTCCTTTTTCAAGTTTCAGAAGATGCTGCGCTATTCTTTTCATGGGATGCTGGCCCTGCACCATGAATAGTATGACCTCGTCATCAAGATTCTTCAGGCGCAAAAAAAGAAGGGCCAGGGGCTTTTCATAGCGGATTAGAAATTCCTGGTCCAAGAGGCGGATCAGCCTGTCCGTATATGCCAGCATGCTTTCTATGGTCTGAACCAGCAGGGTACTGTTCTTTCTGGAGTCAATGAGTGCCTGGCAAAAAATTACCATGAAGCGCTCAAAGGCCTCTGGTCCTTTTTCATGCTTGAAATAATGGGTGATGTTTTTCAGGGCAAAGGCGCGCACCCTTGGAACCAGCATTTTCCAGTTACGATAGGGGTGGCACACCTCATAGAGCAGGTCATGCAGGTTTTTGCTGATGCCCTTGTAATTCTCGACAATCTCCTCCAGGACAAGCAGGGAAGGGTCAATTGTCACTTCATCTGTTGCGGTTTCAAGCAGGTTTGCCCTGAGCGCATCAGAGTCGATGGCGATGGTGTCGATAGCTGTTTGGTCTTGTGTGGCCATAAATAAGAAACGTTGATGCCTTTAAATGGGCCTGTTTGCCTCCATATGCAGGATGAGATCAAGAACACGGTTTGAATATCCCCATTCGTTGTCATACCAGGTCAACACCTTGACCAGCGTCTCATCGATCACCTTAGTGGAGTCTGCGTCAACAACTGAAGAATGGGGGTTGCCCTGGTAATCAATTGATACCAGTGGTTCTTCCGAGTATCCGAGGTAACGGCTGACCCCCTCTTTCAGGGCCTGGTTCACCTCAGGGACCGTGGTCTCCCGTTCCACTTCCATGACTGCATCGACCAGGGAGACGTTCGGGGTCGGAACGCGGACTGACAGGCCGTCAAACTTCCCCTTCAGTTCGGGAATAACGAGTGATAAGGCGCTTGCAGCTCCTGTTTTGGTCGGGATCATTGAAAGGGCCGCCGCCCTGGCCCGCCGCAGGTCGGTATGGGGAAAATCAAGGATTCTCTGGTCATTGGTATAGGCATGGATAGTGTTCATCAGTCCATGCTTGATGCCGAAACGGTCCAGGATAACCCGGACCATGGGCGCCAGGCAGTTTGTCGTGCACGAAGCATTGGACACAACATGATGCTCAGTCGGGTCATACTCATCCTCATTGACACCCATGACGATGGTTTTGACATCTCCCTTTGCAGGAGCTGATATGACGACCTTTTTCGCCCCCGCCTCGATGTGGGCCTGGGCCTTGTCTATGGAAGTGAAACGTCCGGTGGATTCAATGACATATTCCGCCCCCAGGCTGCCCCAAGGGATATCGGACGGTTCCCTGTGATTAAAGACCCTGATGTTGCGGCCGTCAACAATAATGCTGTGTTCATCAGCCTTCACCTCCCTGTCGTATACACCCATGACGGAATCATACTTGAGCAGGTGGGCCAGGGTTTTATTGTCGGTAAGGTCATTGATGCCGACAATCTCAATATCGGCAAAAACCTCATCTTTGCCGGCGGCCCGGAAAATGGACCTGCCGATCCTGCCAAATCCGTTGATGCCAACTCTGATAGTCATAGCGCAACCTCCTTCCCGGACTTTTAAAAAATTACTGCGTCTAGTGATACAGTGTTAAAATATTCTCACAATGCTCATTAATCTTGTATAAATTGTGCTTGCTCGGCTTTTTTCCCTTGTCTCGCCTGCGTTTGGCTTATTTGTTGAAGTCTGGAGATATTAAATTTTGATTTTGGTTCAATCTACTGGGCGTTTTCAATGTAACATACTCCTTGCCTTTTCATAAAGTGCAAGGTAACGCTGGACAACCTTGTCCCAGGTATATTTTTGTCT
>JAHEID010000092.1:0-2868 GCA_024639555.1 Deltaproteobacteria bacterium | reverse complement strand
CCTCCTGCATGTTCAGAATTTGTTCCGGTGATTCTTTAAAAACGCTCACTGCATGAAGCATTGCTGCAAGTAATGCTTCAGAGGAATACTCTTTAAAGGCAAAGCCGGTAACCCCATCTTCAACTTTCACCAATCCGCCCACGTGATGCACAATGGGCAGGTTGCCTGCCAGTTGGGCAATATAATCGGTAAGACCGCAGGGTTCGTACTTGGACGGTATAAGAAAAAAATCACCGGCTGCATATATCTGGTTAGCAAGAAGTGAGTCATAGCCTAGCAGCAAGCATATCCGCCCCTCATTTTCTTTTTTCTGTGCCAGGCTGGACAGGTTCTGTTCAAAATCCTTTGCCCCGCTTCCCAGGATAAGCATCTGGAATTCACTGTCTGACTGCAAGAGTTTTTCAAGCGCCGGCAGCAGTATATCCACGCCTTTCTGCGGGGTCAGCCTGCCTATGAGAGTAAAAAGCGGCTTGTTTGGATCATCTGCCAGGGTGCCGAAGCGATTTATGCCTTTATGGCGCTTCTGTACTAATGCCTGCAGTAAATTATGTCTGCATGTTTTTTTTCCAGCCAGATCACCTATTGCAGGATTATAGGCAGCAGGCAGTCCCAATTCCTTCGGTCGGGTTGTGTCAAAATCTTCAGGGTTGAAGCCATTAGTTATACCTTCAAGACGAATACCCCTGGTCTTGAGGCGGTGACCCAGCCAGCCGGTCAGGGCATCATCGTCGGTTTCCCGCAGTTCCCTGGCATAATTCTCACTGACGGTGTTGAGCACCGCAAAAGCGGAGGCGGCCAGAAAAGGATCGAAAGACCCGGCGAGCAGGTTATTGTGGATGAGATTATAGGGCAGTCCACTGATAGCCCGGGCAAAAGGAAGATCCCGAACTTCCTGATGATGACCGTGGCCCGCGTTGTGGATCGTTACAATTGCTGCTGTCGTAGAAAAATAATGGCGATAACCGGTACCTTCGCGCAGCATGGCAGGAAGGATAGCCGTATGTCCATCCTGGCAGTGAATGATGTCAGGCTTTTGACCGAGGATAATCATGAGGTCCAGTGCAGTCTTCTGCAGAAGAACATTCATGGCAAAATAGTCAAAATGGCCGTTTCCCCGGACCTGATAAGGGTTGTTGGCTTCATCTTCTGCCGTGTAGGTGTAAATGGATGTTTTTTCCAGGTAACGATCAGCATCTACCAGGTAAATCACCACTCCGTGCAGCCTCTTCCGCCATAAGGTCACTTCCTCACGCCGGTCTTCTGCCGTGTAGTTCATATCCACTTCAAAAGATAAAGGCTGCCTGTTAAACCCGAGCCTTTTGGGGTCCATGAAACCGTAACAGGGAAGGATCACAGTGACGGATTTTTTTAAGCGGACAAGGGCTTCCGCCAGCTGACGGCTGACATCTTTAACACCACCTGCACCAGCAATAGAATCATATTCGCGGGTAAGCATCCAGATATTGTTAATGCCTTTGATCTGACTCTTTTTTGCCATTGTCTTGTGATTTAATGATAAATGTATATGAATACGACCTTCAAAAACACTACACTCTTGCGCAGCAAGTTTTTAATTCTCAATAGCTTTCTGGCGCAGAAGATGGTCTGCCAGGGTCAGGCAGACCATGGCCTCGCAAACGGGCACAATACGTGGTATGGCCGAAATGTCGTGGCGCCCGCCCACCTTTATTTTAACAGGCTCGTTGTCCAGGTTCAGGGTGTCCTGTTCGAGACTGATAGAGGGAATGGGTTTGACAGCAGCCCGAACAATTATGGGGTCGCCGTTTGATATGCCGGCCAGGATGCCGCCGGCATTATTTGTCCTGTATCCCTTCGGTGTTATGGCATCATTATTTTCGGAGCCGAGTATTTCAGCAGCCCTGAATCCGGCACCGATCTCCACTCCTTTGACCGCACCGATAGACATAAGAGCCTGGGCCAGGACAGCATCAAGCTTGTCAAAGACCGGCTCACCAAGGCCGACCGGGCACCCTGTCGCCTGGATTTCAACAACCCCGCCCAGTGAATCACCCCTTTTTCGCACTGTGTCAATGAATTCTTCCATGAGAACAGCAGCCGCCATATCCGGGCAGTAAAGTCGGTTTTTTGTTATATCCTTCATATTCCGTCTGGAAGTGGCGACGTCTCCCAGGGCCACGGTATAGGCAATGACTGAAATATCATTTTCAGCCAGCACCTTTCGGGCCACTGCGCCGGCAGCAACCCTGGCGGCAGTTTCCCGGGCTGAAGCCCTGCCGCCGCCGCGGTGATCCCTGATGCCGTATTTTTTCAGGTAGGTGAGATCGCCATGCCCGGGCCGGAATATCTGCTGCAGGTGGTTATATGCCTTGCTCTGGGCATCTTCGTTATAAATGATCAAGGAGATAGGGGTGCCTGTTGTAAGCCCTTCAAAAACTCCTGACAGGATCTCAACCTGGTCAGGTTCTCTGCGTGGGCTTTCGCCGCCCCCCCTGCCCGGCCTTCTCTTGTCCAGGTCTTTCTGTATATCCGACGGGTCGAGCTCCATACCAGGCGGACAGCCGTCAATAACAGCCCCCAGTGCAGGGCCGTGCGATTCGCCCCAGGTGGTGACCTGAAATACTTTGCCAAAGGTGTTTCCTGCCATGATCAATTTCCTTTTTTCAGCTCAGCTACAATAATATCAGCAACGTCTTCCGGAGTTTTTCCTTCCGTATTAATGGTGAGGTCAGAACTTTTTTCATACAGTGGCTGCCGCTCATTGAGCGCCATGGAAATCTCATCCATGGTCCCCATTTCCGTAAGCGCGGGCCTTTGATCATCAGTGTTGCTGTCAGCTGCCAATCGCTGGCAGATTGTTTTTATATCAACAGTCAACCAGACGCAAAG
>JAHEID010000091.1 GCA_024639555.1 Deltaproteobacteria bacterium | reverse complement strand
AAAGCACCAAGAAAAAGAACCGCAATAATATATTCAACCCCTTTGATATGGGTATAAAAGTCGGACAGGGTATGAAACTCCTGCAGCAAACCGACAGCGATCAAATATTGACGCAGCAGTTCGGATACCTGCCAGTTGACCTGAGCCAGCCCGCTGAGAAATGCTGCAACGGACCAGATGCTGATGAGTGTGCCGCAAAAAATTGCAGCATGCCATGCTATTCGCTTGCTGTTTATTGTGTCCATGCCCATGACCCCGAGTGCTTTAAGTGCTGAGAGTTTTGCTACATCCCTGTGAAGGCAGTGATCAGGCTGCGACCGATTTCATGAAAACTTCGGGCACTCGCCAAACCGCCGATCAAGCATGCTATTCCCCAGATACCAACGAAAGCAGCCATGACCATTATGACCCCGAGGCCTAACTTGGAATTTCCCAATTCGAGTTCAGCAACTTCCACAGTACTGTCGAACGTTGCAACTCTTTCCTGAGTGATTTCCATTGATTCGGTCATTGTGTGCCTCCTTGATCGATCTGCGTGAAATTTTGTCAAATTCCATTCCGATGTATAATTTATTTTGAAACATTGCATATTACGTGCCAGAAAAAATTTTCCATCGCAAATTTCTTGTTAATATATTGCATGGACTATGGGGCAACATAAAAAAGTGACTGTTTAATATGGTTCTAAGTCAATAATTACAAATATTTAGTATGCTTTTCTCAAGTTTAAGGCCACAGTTTGTCGTCCACGTTTTCTCTGGTAGAGCAATTTTGTTTTGGGATGACCCGGAGTATAATTGGGAACGGTTATTAAGTGTGTGTAGCATGTGGTGTGGGATGCAACAGATATGTAGCAACATATGTGTTGCATTTGGTATTATTTATATTAATTTCAAATATTTAAAATATATACGTGAAACAGGTGAACGACAAAATCCATGCAAATTAACTTCAAGAAAAATTATTTCACCCGGTGCAGTATATATTATATTAAATGTAATGATTTCAATATAATATATATTTCACATGGGGGTGCAAATGTGCATGGTATAGAGTGTAGTGCCTGAAAAGTTTCCAAAGCTGAAAAAGACGGTAATGGGCATAACATCGATTTGCATCAATTACATAATAGAAGAATAAATCAATTGATATCAGATTGTTATGTGTCTCAGTCGTGGAAGGGGGCATGTGTCTGCAAAAAAAAGTGTTGCATGCAGCAGGGATGTATTACCGCTTCAATTGCCGCAGGTATTATCATGAAGTAGATGTTGTATATTATGTTTAGATATCCAGGTCAGACAAGTCAATATTATAGTTTGATATCTTTCTGTACAACGTGCTGCGGTCCACTCCCAGCAGGCGGGCCGCCTTGGCCTTATTACCGGCAGTTCGGCGCAATGCATCAATAATACGTTCGACCTCATCTTCTGATGTCATTGCAGGTGAAATAGGTTGAACCTGGACAGGTTGGACGCTGGCAGGTTCATGGATTGGCTGTCGTGGAGTCTCAGCAATCATTATTTCCGCTGGCAGGTGGTCCGTGGTTATGGTGTTGCCGACACAGAGAACGTAGGCCCGTTCAATGACATGTTCCAGTTCTCGGATATTTCCAGGCCATGAATGGTTCAAGAGCAGTTCCATGACAGAGTCGGAAAAGCCGGTCACGCCTTTCTTCATGTTATTATCAAAAATCGTGAGGAAGTGTTGGGCCAGAAGCGCAATGTCCTCTTTACGTTCGCGTAACGGCGGCAGGATAATATCCACCACACGAAGCCTGAAGTAAAGGTCTTCCCGGAACTGTTCCCGCCGTACTTTTTCCTTGAGATCGGCATTGGTTGCCGTAACGACTCGTACATCGACCTGGATGGGCTGGTCCTGACCAACGGGATAAAATGTTCTTTCCTGAAGAAAGCGCAGGAGTCGCAACTGCATGCGCGAAGAAATATCACCTATTTCATCGAGGAAAAGCGTACCGCCGTCAGCCTGCAGGATTCTTCCCAGCCTGTCCCGGTCAGCGCCGGTAAAGGATCCCTTTTTGTGGCCGAAGAGTTCACTCTCCAGGAGCTCTTCAGGGATTGCCGTACAGTCAACCTTAACCAGGGAGCGGTTGCGGCGTGGGCTTTCCTCATGCAGGGCGTCTGCAACAAGCTCCTTCCCGGTTCCGCTTTCACCTGTAATGAGGACTGTGGTATCGACCTTGCCGACGCTTTCGATGAGGGCATAAATTCGCTGCATTGCCTGGCTTTTTCCCACAAACCGATGGAAATGTGAGCGCGGGCCACGTTTGTCAAGGTCTTCCAGGTGGGTAAGGTCGCGGGCGGTGATTACCACACCGAGGAAAGTTGACTTGCTATCCTCAAGAGGTGCTGCAGTGACACTCATGACACCAAAACTGCTGTCCGGTTTCTGCCATTCGATGCGATGGAGCTTAAGCTCCTGCCGATGCTTGAGAACCTTTTCAACATCTTCCAGTAATGCCCGGCCAAATTTACTGGTCAATGAGGGGAGGGAAACGCCAATGGCAATTTCAGGCAGAAAGGAGCGCGTCCAGTCCGATGCCATATCGTTCATGTCGGCAATGCGGAGATGGGTGTCGACCGTAATAATTATCTCACGGACAGAACGCAGGATTGTCTCCTGCAGATAGCGGTTCTTTTCCTGTTGCGCTTCAAAGCGGTTTTTCTCTTTTTGCAGTTCCTGTTTTTCAAGGGCCAGGGCAACAATTTTTAACAGTTCGTCCTTTTTAACAGGCTTGGGGACATAATCGAAAGCACCGAGCCGCACCGCCTCTGCAGCTGTTTCAATATTCGGGTAACCGGTTATCATGACGACTGGGCAGCTTTTGCCCATTTCCTTGATCTGCCGGAGAAGGTCAATTCCTGAGGCACCCTGGAGGACGATATCGCTGATGATCAGGTCAAAGTCACCCTGCTCTACAGCAGCAACAGCTTCATCAAAGCTTGAAACTCCGGTAACAGATCCGTAACCGGCCCTTTTCAGCAGCATTTCAAAGGTCAGGCGTAAACTCTCCTCATCATCAACAATCAGTATCTGATCAGTTTGTTCATGTTGGGTGTCCATCAAAATCTCCCTTGGAAGAGTAATATCTTTTGAGTACAACTATATTTATTGTACATGAAAAACAAAATTAGATAAAAATATCAGCCTGAAATTGCGGGCTTACTAATTTCTATACTCAACTATTAAAAATAACAAATAAATTATAATAAATTTTACGCCAATCACGAAAATATAATGAATGGTAATTCATTTTTTGGTATGAGGCAATTCTAAAAGGCAAATGTCTCTTTGAGGAGGCAGGCGGCTTCAAATAAAATTAATACTTTTCCTGAAGTGTCATGGCCGGTGCTTGAAATAATTTGGTCTTATTGGAAAAGCATCATTTATCCGCTGAAAATGATTCAAAATATTGCCTTGACCATTGCAGGCAGGGCGCTTTATAGTATGCATCCCTGCTAAAGTCAACGATCCTGAAGCCAACATAAAATGAAACGTTTAAAGAGCAATAGAGACAGGCAATCCAACAACTCCAGACAGGTTTCCTGCGAGGAGCGCAGACGGTTTTTGCGTCTTGGCCTTAAAATCACCGGTGTTTTTGTAGGCGGATCAATCCTTTCCCTTGTTTCCGTGCCGGAGGTGAGAAGCGAACTGCTTGGCGCCAGTGTCGTGGGGACCTATCCCTATCAGCCCCACTATGCCATGATAATATATAAGGATAGGTGTATAGACTGTGAGCGTTGTATTGAGGCCTGCACGCAAACAAATAATGTTCCCTCATATGGTTCCAGAAATATTATTTTAAGCCGCAAAAAAACGGGTATTGCAGCCAGTAAAATGATACGGGAATTTCTCCCTGCTCTCTGCAATCAATGCAACCGGCCGCCATGCGTCCGCGTCTGTCCCACCAAGGCGACATACAAGGACAAGAAAAATGGCATTGTCATGATGAATGAGTCGTTGTGTATCGGTTGCAAAGCCTGCATGACAGCCTGTCCGTACAATGCCCGTTACTATAACATGGAAATCCAGGCTGTAGACAAGTGCGACTTCTGTTACCGCAAGCGTTTGCAGAATGGCGAAACAAATACTGCCTGCGCTGAAGCATGCCCGGCTGGTGCATTGTTTTTTGGTGATCTGTCCGAGCAGAAAAGTAAAATTTACAAATTACTCCATAAGCCGGAACAGACCATACTTGTCTTGAGGCCAGAGTCCGGCTCAATGCCCAATGTCTTTTATTTGCAAGTATAGAAAGAGAGCGGGTCAAACGGGATATACGTATGAAAGCAACATGCAAAACTTTCTGTCTTTTTTGGGTCCTGTCGGTTTTTTTAGGCTTTGTGCATACAGCTGTGGCACAGGAATACGGCGGAGGGCCGATTGTTTTTATAAAACCCGTACGGGCGGTTATTTTTGAACATAGATTTCACCTGGGAAAACAATTCGACTGCCAGAGCTGCCATCCTGAGTTATTTGGCCAGAAAGCAGGTGAAGTTGAAGAAAAAGACGATTTTACCATGGAGTCTTTTAACCAGGGAAGGTATTGCGGCAAATGTCATAACGGCACGATTGCCTTTTCAGTCAATACGAAATGTAATTGGTGTCATATAGGTGTCCAGGGGCATAAACACCTGGAAGAGTATGAACTGGGAATAAAATAGGCAACAGGTCGGTATAAAAGATTTATGGAAAAAATATGGCATCCAAAATTGATGATTTAGAAGAGGGACGCCTGGCAAGCGCCTCGGTAAAATGGACGACGCATCTCTTGTCCCTATTTGTCATTGCAGGTTTGACAGCAGGGGCCTATGCGACCATGACCGGGCATCAGATTGCCTATGGCATTTCCCGGGAAGTTCCCTGGGGGATATTGACCTCATCCTTTGCCTTTTTTGCCATCACCTCAACGGGGTTGTGCCTACTTGGGGCCATAAGCCATGCCTACGGGGTTACCCCGTTAAGGCCCCTTGGAAGCCGGGCGGTTTATCTGGCCATAGTTACCACCGTCACCGCCTTCATGCTCCTGGCCTTTAGTGTGGAAAGTCCCTTGTTGCTTATTTACTATAACGCCGCCTCTCCAAACCTTACATCCAATATTTGGTGGCTTTCCACCCTCTACGGCATCATGTCAGGATGCCTGTTCCTGCGTTTTGCCTTTCTGGTCTCTGGCAGTCAGGGATTGGCTTTAACTTTTGGAATTGTTGCAGCGGTTACCGCTGTAGGGGCAAACAATAACCTTGGCGGCCTGTTTACCCTGGCTTCTGATCCACCCATCTGGTTCGGAGTTCAACTTCTTGTCCTTTTTCTGGCATCTGCGGTTTTAGCAGGAACCGCAACTGTAATTATATTTACGGTGGTAGCCTATAAGTTAAGGCAGCAGGAAATAGTTGGGGAAACGCACAAGGCGCTTGAGACCGCCGCTACGCTCATGGCCCTGATGGTTGGCATAGTGCTGGTCGTAACCATAGCCAGGTTCTATTCCATGTTTTTCAGTGACACGCCTGATCCGGGAATTACTGCGGCCAGGGCTCTGATAAATGGTCCTCTGGCCGTTAATTTCTGGTGCTTTGAGATCTTAACCGGCCTTATTGTGCCATTGGCGTTGTTGCTGCTCACTAAAACAAAATCCATCTGGGCAATGACATTGGCTGCCTGCATGGCCATGGTCGGAGCATATGTCCAGAGGTTTGATCTGGTCTACAGTGGCCAGATAGTGCCAAAGTTCTCCGGCTGGAATGACTTGCCGCAATACCTGCACTATTTCCCGAGCGGTGCAGAACTCATCGTGGTTATCGGGGCATTTGGCCTGGTGGGTTTTGGTTTTCTGCTGGGAGAGAGATTTGTCGGAAAGCTTTTCCGTCTTTATTAACCGGCGGGGTGTTTTTTGTTTTGCTGAAGTTTGTCTTTCCTCTTTATCCTCACATGTTATTGACCTGTCTTCGGTGGTTCACTAGGACCTATAATCTTTTTATTTGACTGTATGCTGTCCCAGCCGTCTCTGTATCCTTTGCGGTAAAGTTTACGCAGGAGAAGATTTTCAGTTTCCGGTTCCGGCGACTGCTCCAGGCCTTGTGCTTTCAGGAGCCCATGGGAGTATCCAAGCTCATAATATTGTTTCTGTTGTTCCTGCTCTGTAGAAAGGCCATACATGAACGAGCCCATGCAGTTTTTTATGATCATTATCGTGATGAGTAGGATAATTACTGCTGTAACTCGTATGCCCCACTTGGTGTACAGCGGGATGTCCGGTTTTTCTTTCATGGCTGGCAAGATTGTTACTCAATGTTATGTAAATGGTTGTAAAGTGATTTTTCCTTTTTCAACCAATAATTTTCTCAGGCGGGTTGCACGAAGCTCCATTCATGCTCCTCAGGTGGCATCAGGGAGTTTCAAATTGTACTGATTCCGTAAGAATTCACGCAGTCATCTACATGGCCTGATAAAATTAATTGATTACGGGCGCACTCCCTGTCGACGGAACGCTTTCGAAGTCGGAGTTTATGCTCTGCCTTTAGGAGTGCTTATCTCGAAGTCTCACTTCGTTTCCTATCCGCGAGGATGACAACCCATAACAGATATACTAACAGTATGAAATAAAAATAACACAATCACAATATGTCCAGCAGTCAATAACAGGGCCTAATAATATCAGCTGGTTACGCGGGTAATACCTGTTGCGCAGCGTTTTTGCGAAGCAAACAAAAATTTATATTAATTCATTAAAGTACAACATGGTAATTTGTCATCTGATCAGCATATCCTTAAAAGGGTGATAGGTGATTGCCCAAATTGTATCACCGGTAGTACCACAAAGTGGTAACTTAATAAAAATACTTGCAAAATGCGTCAATTCCTTTTAATGATTAATCATACATTTTGCAGTGATAACAAAGTATTAATTGGGATTGCATCACCTTAATAACCCAACTGAAAAAGCATGAATAATTCTTTTGCAGATTCATTCCACAGTCATTTTTTAATTTCCTGCAACCAAACATGGTGTTGCCTTATAAAGTTCCCATCACTGCACTTAGAATCTGAATTCTTGGATAAACTATAATAATTTACATTCAATTTTTAAGATTTGTAATAGAAACGAGTCCGCTCACAAAGCATAAAAAAATATTACAGGAGGTCTTCAACACCATGAAAAGAAAGACTTGCGTTTTAGTTGGTGTTTTTATCGCTTTTGTGAGCTCCCTCCTTGTTTCAGCCTCTGCATATGCCATTGAGAATGATGAATGCATGGAGTGCCACAGCGACGATACTCTGGCACGTGATGAGTCTGAAGGCATGAAAGAGGACCTGTATATCGATTACAACAGTTTCAAGTTTTCGGTACACAATGTTAACGGCATCACCTGTATCGACTGCCATTCAGATATTGAGGAGCTTAATTGGGACAACGAGGTGCCCCACCCAACTTCTTTAGCCGTGGTGGATTGTGACGGCTGTCATGAGGACGAGGGTGAAGCATACCTCGACAGTGTACACAAAAAGGCAGGCGGCAAGGGTATAACCATCCCCTGCTATGCCTGCCACGGGTATCATTTCGTCACCCATCTGGAAGCGGATTCCGTCTTTGAACGGGAGAACAAGTTTTGTCTTAAATGCCACAACCCGGATAATTTTCATGACTGGCTGCCGCAAAAAGAGACACACTTCGCCTTTGTCGAATGTGCGGTCTGCCATGCCCCCGACTCGCCGCGTTATATTTCACTGAGATTTTTCGACCTGATCTCCAAGAAGTTTTTAGGCGCAAAAGATCTGCTCGCTGCACTGGATACTGATTATGATACCTTCATGGATAAGTTGGATAAAGACGGGGACGGGATAATCAGCCTGCCGGAACTGGAGGACATGGTTTTTCTTCTGCGCCAGAAAGATATCCGCGGCACCTTCCATGGAGAACTGGTGATGGAGATGTTGCCTACAGTGCATCACATTAACAGGGGTGGAGCCAACAGGGAGTGCGAACAGTGCCATAATCCCCAGTCTCCGTTCTTTGAGGAGGTCTATATAAACCTCAATAAGGATGACGGTACCAGCCAACGTCAAAAAGTGGAACGGAGGGTGCTTGAAAGCTATTATGTGAATCATTTCTATGCAATTGGCGGAACCAGGGTCAGGTATCTGGACAAGATCGGCCTTGTTCTCATTGTTGGCGGTCTAAGTGTCGTTATAGGTCATCTCCTGGTAAGGATCGCAACTATGCCTGCACGCAGAAAAAGAAAAGAAAAGAAAAATGAATTTTCAATATAAGGAGAAGGGTCATGGGAGATGATAAATTGATGTATATTCATCCTGCTCCTGTCAGGGTATGGCACTGGGTCAATGCGGTTGGCTTTATCATCCTGATCATAACAGGCATCCAGATACGTTTTGCCGAGATAGTGGACTGGTTTTCGCTTGAGGAGGCGATTAAGCTGCATAATTACGTCGGCTTCGTTGTTATTGCGGCCTACGGCCTATGGGTTTCCTATTATTTCGGAACCATGAAGATAAAACTCTACTTTCCCAACCCGCGCACCTTTGTCCCGAACGCTGTAAAACAACTTAAATATTACGGTGCCGGGATTTTCAGGGGAGAGCCCAACCCGCACCAGATGACTCCTGACAATAAATTCAATGCCCTGCAGAAAAATGCCTACGTGGGGATCATGTTTGTCTTTTTGCCGGCGCAGATGATAACCGGCCTTTTTCTCTGGCGGGTCAAGAGGTTTGAAAACTATATCGATCTTATCGGCGGCATAAAAATTGTGTCCTCTATTCATGTCCTGCTCTTTTTCTTTTTTGTGGCCTTTTTATTTGTACACATATACCTTGCGACCCTTGGACACACACCTTTGGCGCATTTCAAGGCCATGTTTACGGGATATGAAGAGCACCATGGGCCTGAAGCATTTGAAGAAACTGCATTCTGAGTAAAACCTGGAAGAGAGGAACGAGCCCGGAAAAAATAATTGTAAATAAAGAAAAGCAAACAGGCTCAGGCAATAAAAAATGCAGCGTCAGAAATGGCGCTGC
>JAHEID010000224.1 GCA_024639555.1 Deltaproteobacteria bacterium | reverse complement strand
GACGACCAAGTGATCGGCTGTCTTTTCTTTTTGGCTCTTTTTCTTTTGGACAAGCAAAGAAAAAGAACTATAAAATACGAATCTTCTTAATATTTGGAACAATAAATTAAAACTTAAGCAACACGTTCTGCACCCTTGGAAATAAACAGCAACCTCATCATATTCCTTTCAGAGCTTCGCAAGTCCATCAGACTGCTTGGCGCAGCAATCATTATTGGTACTGCGCTTCTTTATGTACTCTCTTCCACGGTGCTGAACGGCTTGCAGAATCACCTCGATCAGCAGCTTGCCTTTTTCACTGTAGCCGAACCGTTTCTGGCCCACGTCAAGCTTTCTTTCTTTGTTACACTTTTTGTTCTTATGCCCGGCATCCTTTATTGCCTTTGGATGGCCCTGGGCAAGCCTTTTCAACTTGAAGAGTCAACCCTTGCCTGGTTTGTTTTTTTCACCACGGTCCTTTTCTACCTTGGTGCCGGCTTCTGTTATTTCATCACCCTTCCCTATGGCGTCAAATTCCTTCTCGGGTTTCAATCCACCCAGCTCAAACCGGTGATCTCCATCAGCAGGTTTGTAAACTTTGTCACCATCTTCATCCTGGCATTCGGCGTTATATTCGAACTCCCAGTCTTCATGGTCTTTACTGCCAAGGTCGGTATCTGTCCCCGCCAGGTCTTTGAAAAGCATCGCCGTTATGCAGTACTTATCATCAGCATCATGGCAGCACTCCTGACCCCGACACCGGATATCGTCAACATGCTGCTCATGGGCGGCCCCTTGTACCTGCTTTATGAAGTGGGAATTCTGGTGCTCAAGATGATGAAAATTTAAAATTTGCGCTGCGGGGTCATTCACTTGCCTGAATTGTATTGGCAGACAATTGTTGCCCATTGGTAAGGTAGGGGTTCATAACAAATGAACTTATTAGAAAAAAAGGCCAGGTCTTGAATTATGAGAAAGCAATAACTCAAGACCTGGCCATATACCCTTCTTCTGTATTTAACAGAACCTCTGTGATTAATATTTGGTCGGCAGTTTCATGCCCTGTTCAGCAGCACCTTCCTTGACGGCCTCTTCAATAGAGGTACCGGGAACCTTGGGTGCCACTTCGGTTTCAACAGCAGGGACCTTGACCTCGCCAACCGCTTCAGCGCCTGTGGCCATTTGTGTTTTTTCCGGCATGCCGCCACTGTAAGATTTTACAGCATCCACAGCCTGCTTAACCTCTTCCGGCATTTTTTCAGCAGCGCTTTCCAGTGCCTGCTGGCCCATTTCCTTTCCCGCCTCAACAGCCTGCTCTTGCATGGTTGCAGCTTTTTCCCCGGCCGATTCAGCGGCTGGTTCAACCTTCTCTACCGCCTCTTCTTTCATTTCAGCAGCCTGTTCCTGAACCGCCGGAGCCTTTTGCTCTATGGTTTGCTTCATTTCCGGTGGCGCTTCAACTTTTTTTTCCTCTGGTTTACTGCAACCACCCATCAGGATTGCGACGACAAACAAGAGTCCCAAACCGCTAAGTATTCCCTTCTTCATGTCTTCCCTCCTTTGTTGTTTTTGAGTTTCATATAAAACTCAAATAGCTACCGCATTTATAATTTAATTACTATATGTAATAATGATTACATAACGTTCTACGGTCTAATGAACACAATTTATATCGGCCGGCATGTTTAGCTAATTTAAATTACAAAAAGCAAAAAAACATCAAAAAAATACGGCCCCATTTAATCTTTGCAGGATAAATGGATGGAATTCACGCTATACCCGTTATATTATATTTTTTGATTATCTTAATACGAGTGTACAGCGATTCCAATCTTTTTGTTAGCCTGAGTCATTATTTGAGCTTTTTAAACCCCGGGATCACATGTCGCACTTGCCAGACGACCGCTGGCAGCTTTACTATTCCAATGCAACAATCTCATATCCTTCCGCCTGCAGGAGCGCAGCCGTCACCCCCACTTTCGGGGCCAGGCCGCAAGACGGGCTCCTTGCCTTGAGAAAAACCTTTTCAGTATCATGCTGCCGGGCTATTGCCAATACCTGTCTGGCACCGAGGATATAATTTTCTGTTACGTCCACACCGGTCCTGTCAAGCACCCGGGCCCTGCCGGCAAGGACATCATGGCCGTCACCACCAACCAGGTCTGCCGCTGTCCTCGGGGTTGGGAGACCGCCCAGCTGTTCAGGGCAGACCGGTATACAAACACCCCCCTCAACCGCCTTTATGCATGCAGCACTGGTTATGATCCTGCCGTCATACTGTGTTTTAAGCCCTGTCAGGCATGCACTGACCAGATATATTTTCATTTAATTTCCACCCTGTCAGCCTGATGTATTGATATTTGAATCTTTCCTCTTCATTATGGTTCCAATTGCACATGCACCTTTTCTGTGATACTTTTTACATAATTCAATAAGCGGAACAATACACCACAAATCAAACCATTTAAAAACAAGAACCTTTTGGGGCAATTCAGCATACGATCCCATGCTCAACAAGTTTTCAAAACGCGAAAAGAAACAACTGCCCTATATCGGCATTTTTTTTGTCATACTGCTCCTTCTGTGGATATTTTTTACACCGAATAGGGGCATACTTGCCCTCTTCAGGTCCCAAAAGGAAATTGAAAAGCTGCAGACTGAAAACAAAAGATTGGAGCAGGAGAAAATGGCTTTGCAGGAGGAAATAAACAGGATGCAGAATGATCCTGCATTCCTGGAAGAAAAGGCGAGAAAAGAGTATGGCATGCTCAAGGAAAACGAGGTGCTCTACATCTTTAAGAAGAAAGAAAAATGATGCATAGGTAAAAAGTTACAACAGACTGACCGGAATACACTCATCCAGAC
>JAHEID010000090.1 GCA_024639555.1 Deltaproteobacteria bacterium | reverse complement strand
ATGAAACGTGATGGAGTGGCAAGGAGTGAAGCAATCAGAGAGCTGGAAAGTCAGTTACCCCTGTCTGAAAAGGTGATGAAGGCAGATCATGTCATTGATAATAGCGGCATGCTGCCGGATACCAATAACCAAGTGGAACATCTGGTGGACTTGTTGAGCAGGAACAGCGAACATCACTCCCGCGCTATGCCGCTGGATTAGTTTCAAAAATAATGGGAAAGAAGTAGAAAAAAAGCTTGACAGTAAAAAGTGATGAAAATATGATAGCAGGCATCTTGTGAAGTTTCTAATATTTTCCCCACCGACATAGGCTGTTGCCCCTGGAAGAGAAAAAAAGATCATAACGTCCTAACATAGTAGAAAACTCCTATCTTCAATCTGTCAACTGTCACATGATTTTTCCCATAAGAGAAAATAATTCCATATTGTTTCTGAACAGAAAAAACTGTGGCTGATTTAACGAAGCACTATCGATCTATTATTGCACTATTCGAGTAAAAATAAAAAATTCAAATAAACAAAAGAGTTACAGTATGCTCGGCGCTGTAAAATGATAGTTTTGTGCCTGAATTGCATAATCTGCAGTTGATTCTCGTTTACCCAGTGAGACCAGGAACATATTAATTTAAAAGGATTTAAGAGAAGTAGGTGTAATGCAATATAAGCATCGCATTGAAGAAAAAAATCAAAGGAAGCTGATGTATGGATTTAGCGGAACTGAAAGAAAAGAAGATTAATGAACTTACCAAGCTTGCCCGGGATTATAACGTTGAAGGTATCAGCGCTATGAGGAAGCAGGAGCTGATTTTTGCTATTCTGCAGGCAAAAGCGAAGCAAGCAAAAGACGAAAAAAATGGCATGGTTACCGGGCGGGGAGTGCTTGAGATCCTCCCTGACGGGTTCGGTTTTTTACGGGCACCGGCTTATAATTATCTTCCCGGACCAGATGATATATATGTGTCGCCATCCCAGATCCGCAGGTTGAGTCTTCGTACTGGTGATACCGTTGAAGGCCTTGTCAGATCCCCCAAGGACAGTGAGCGCTATTTTGCATTACTCAAGGTAAAAAGCATCAACTATGAGTCACCGGAGAAAGCCAAGGATAAAACCCTGTTCTCAAACCTGACACCTCTGCACCCAAACGAAAAAATAGAGTTGGAAGCAAAAAAAGATGAATTTTCGACCCGTATAATGAATTTTATGTCACCAATCGGCAAGGGACAGAGAGGCTTGATTGTTGCGCCGCCAAGGACCGGCAAAACAGTTTTATTGCAGAAAATTGCCAATTCCATTGTCAAGAACCATAAAGAAATCATCCTTATAGTTCTTTTAATAGATGAACGGCCTGAAGAGGTCACGGATATGGCGAGAAACGTCAATGCTGAGGTGGTTAGTTCCACCTTTGATGAGCCGCCCCAGCGTCATATACAGGTGGCGGAAATGGTCATACAGAAGGCAAAAAGGCTGGTGGAGCATAAAAAAGATGTTGTTATACTCCTAGACAGTATCACCCGGCTGGCTCGGGCCTACAATACAGTAACCCCGTCAAGTGGCCGGATTTTATCCGGTGGTGTTGAAGCTACCGCATTGCATAGACCAAAAAGATTTTTCGGTGCAGCAAGAAATATTGAAGAAGGCGGCAGCCTCACCATTATTGCAACTGCCCTGGTAGAGACAGGCAGCAGGATGGACGAGGTTATTTTCGAAGAATTTAAAGGAACGGGGAACATGGAACTCGTACTTGATCGCAAAATGTCGGAAAGAAGAATTTTCCCGGCCATTGATATTAACAGATCCGGTACTCGAAAAGAGGATTTGCTATTAGATGCGGATGAACTCAACAGGATCTGGATTTTGCGTAAACTTCTTTCTTCATTAAATCCTGGAGATGCCATGGATTTCTTGCTTGATAAGATGAAGGCAACAAAAACAAATGCAGAATTTTTTCAATCCATGAATAGCTGATACAGTCTTGAAAAGTCTCTTAGGTATCAACGGGGCCTCACAATATTAGCTGGTTACCTGCGCAATACCTGTCGGATGAGAGCTTTTTTACGAAGCTGACAATATAATTAAACCGGGAATTATTATTCTGCAAACACAACCGTAAGCTCCGGCTATTTTTGAATTTTTCTAATACAGCTTGCAATAATTTTTTAATTATATATAATTTGCCGTTTTCATCTTGGCCTTTATTTTTAAACATTGGGCCGAGAGGCTGTTTTAAAAAAGATAACAAGAGATAAAGTCCCCCCTTGCCTAAGACGGCCTGAAAAATCACGACATCCTGACTGAAAGTTTAAACGTTGCTGCATTGAACTGCAGCTTGTTGGAGGAAAACAGTAATGAAGAAAGATATACACCCGGAATACCATAAAATTAAGGCGCAGTGTGCCTGCGGCAACGAAGTAGAGCTTGGATCAGTAAGCAAAGAAATGAGTGTTGAGATTTGTTCCGCCTGTCATCCCTTTTTCACAGGCAAACAAAAGCTTATTGACTCAGCTGGTAGAGTTGAAAAATTCATGAAGAAATATGCTGATCATATGAAAAAAAATTCTACATCTGCTTAACATATATCACAGTTTTACAGCAGGGGACCTCCGGAGCCGGAGTGTCCCCTGTTTTCGTTTGCTCCTGATGAACATGAGCAGCACCCTTAACTATAGGGTATAAACAAGCAAATCTGATAAAAGCAACATTCTTTCCCAAGGAGATTCTCCGCGGCATGCCGCCGGGAGCTTCAAAAGTTGCTGCTGGTGCCATTTAAAACCTAATTACTGCTAAGGCCATGTTTCCAACACCCGATGAACTTGAGATTAAACTCTCGAACCTTGAAAAAAAACTTTCAGACTCCGCCCTGATTGCGAATCAGCGTGAGTACACAAAGGTAGCACAGGAGCATGCCCAGGTCACCAAATTAGCTGCTCTCAGCAGCAGATACCAGAAGGTCAACGATGAGCTTGCAGAAAACAAGAAGATGCTCCAGGAAGAGGAAGATCCTGAGCTGCTGGAATTAGTCAAAAATGATATCGAGGAACTTAAGGAAAAAGCGAGTGATATTGAAAATGATATAAAGCTGCTGTTGTTGCCAAAAGATCCGAATGATGAAAAAAATATTCTCCTTGAAATCAGGGCCGGCACCGGTGGGGATGAGGCAGCTCTGTTTGTAGGTGACCTTTTTAAGATGTACAGCCGCTATGCTGATGAGGTAGGCTGGAATGTCGAGATCATGAGCAGTAATCCCCTAGGTATAGGGGGGTTCAAGGAAATAATCGCCCTTATAAGCGGCGAAAAAGTATACAGCAGATTAAAATATGAAAGCGGGGTGCACAGGGTCCAGAGAGTACCGGAAACAGAGACCCAGGGTAGAATTCACACCTCAGCTGTTACTGTGGCCGTATTGCCCGAGGCGGAAGATGTAGAAGTTGAAATTGATCCCAATGAACTGCGTATCGATGTTTTCCGCTCGTCCGGTCCCGGAGGCCAGAGCGTAAATAAAACTGAATCCGCAATCCGTATTACCCACCTGCCGACAGGGCTTGTTGTCTCATGCCAGGATGAGAAGTCACAGCACAAGAATAAAGCCAAGGGCTTGAAAGTGTTGCGGGCCCGTCTTCTTGACAAGATGGAACAGGATCAGCATGACAAGATATCTGAAAGCCGTAAAAGCCAGGTCGGAACAGGAGACCGAAGTGAGCGCATACGCACCTATAATTATCCACAGGGAAGAGTGTCTGACCATCGCATAAATCTGACACTCTACAGGCTCGAGTCCATAATGCTGGGGAAAATTGATGAGATCATTAACCCGCTTATTGTTCATTATCAGGCTGAAGCCCTCAAAAAGATAAAATAAGTCAGGGGTAAGGTTTCCTCACTTTTCCTGATGTGAAGGAATAGTTACCAATTTACTCTTCTGCTGGGTATTCTATCATTGAAACACCTGTAAAAAATAGTGCAGATCAAAACAGTTTTCCACAACGCTGTACAGCGTCTCAAACAGGCTGATATTACTGAATCCGAGCTTGAGGCGTCCCTGTTACTCTCCCATGCGCTCGAAATGAAAAGAACAGCAGTTCTTCTTGCAGGGGAGAGGGTATTAACTGACGCCCAACTTGAAGTATTCCAAAAAAATGTCTCCAGACGACTGGCCCGGGAACCCCTGGCCTACCTGATTGGTGAAAAAGAATTCTGGTCGCTGCCCTTCAAAGTAACAAAAGATGTACTTATCCCCAGACCCGAGACAGAGTTCCTGCTGGAAAAAACTCTGGATGTCCTCAATAGTTCTGCAGGAAGTCCTGAACAGACAATCAAAATTCTCGATTTAGGTACTGGAAGTGGAGTGCTGGCCATTGTACTGGCCTTGGAACTGGTGACAGTAAAAGTGACGGCCCTGGACTATTCTTACAATGCATTGAAAGTTGCACTCCACAATGCAAAAAAGCATAATGTCTCGGAAATTATCGACTTTATTAATTGCAATTGGTTTGATGGAATAAAGGCAAAGGCCGTGTTTGATGTAGTAATTTCCAACCCTCCCTACGTAGCCCAAGAAGTTCTTGCTGAACCCTTTGGCAGGAACAACGGTTCTCTTCAACCTGAGGTGGGAGACTTCGAACCCCGCTTGGCTCTTGATGGAGGTGAACGTGGTATTCAGGAGATCAGCATAATTGCAGCAGAACTGTGGAAAGTACTCAAACCTTGCGGCTGGTTTTTTATGGAGATAGGCGCTGACCAGCAAAAAGAAGTTTTTGACATTTTTAGAAGAACAGCTGCATACGACAGCCTTGAAATTTTTAATGACTATGCCGGGTTGCCCAGAGTTTTTCAGGCCCGCAAAAGATGATAGTACTTCGGGAAATAAGTATGATAAAAATTCGCACCACTGGTGCCTACAAAATGTCTCTGTGTGAGTAATACGTTATGAATAAATTAATTATAGAGGGAGCACACAAGCTGCAAGGTGAGGTGCGCATAAGCGGAGCTAAAAATGCAGCCCTGCCATTGATTGCAGCAACCCTGCTGGCACGTGGTTGGCATACTATACATAATGTACCTGACCTGCGTGATACCCGAACGATGCTTGCTCTGCTTGAAACCCTTGGGGCGGAATGGAAAAGGGAAAGCAGTACTTTATTGGTCAACACGGATTCTCTAAACAATTTTGAAGCTTCCTATGACCTGGTAAAAACAATGCGTGCTTCAATTCTCGTTCTGGGGCCCTTGCTGGCCCGCATGGGAAAAACACGGGTTTCCTTGCCGGGTGGCTGTGCCATTGGAGCACGACCTATAGATTTTCACCTGCAGGGTTTGAAGAATTTGGGGGCAACTCTTGCTTTGGAAGAAGGTTATGTCACTGCTTCTGCAAAAAAACATCTTACCGGGGGGAATGTTTACTTTGATGTTCCTTCGGTAACCGGGACGGAAAATATTCTCATGGCAGCTGTCCTGGCAAAAGGGGAAACGGTGATAAAAAATGCTGCCAGGGAACCCGAGGTAAGCAATTTGGTCGACATGCTCATTTCCATGGGGGCAAGAATTGACGGCAGGGGCACGGATCGCCTGACCATCCAAGGGGTTACAAGATTAAAACCGGCGGAAATTACTACAATACCCGACCGCATCGAAACCGGCACCTATCTCATTGCTGTTGGAACCGCCGGTGGAGAGGTATCAGTGACACATTGCAATCCTTCCCATTTGCCGTCCCTTATTGAAAAGCTGCGCTCAGCAGGTCTTATTATTAAAGAGTCAGAAAACTCTCTTTTTGTTTCACGTCCGGCAAAGGTACAAAGCATTGATATCAAAACCCAGCCCTACCCCGGGTTTCCCACCGATCTCCAGGCTCAGCTCATGGTTCTTATGACCCTGGCTAATGGATTAAGCGTCATCACTGAGACAATATTTGAAAACAGGTTCATGCATGTGGCTGAATTAAAACGGATGGGGGCAGAGATAAAAATTAATGGCAACAGTGCCATTGTTAAGGGTATTAAGCAGCTTAAAGGGGCCCGGGTAATGGCCACGGATCTTCGGGCCAGCGCCTCCCTGGTCGTGGCAGCTCTTGCAGCACATGGTGTGACGGAGATTTCCAGAATTTATCATCTTGAAAGGGGGTATGAGGATATTGTGGGGAAACTTCAGGCCCTTGGAGCCAGGGTGCGCAAGGAACAAGAATGATCAGGGCAGAGGCAGCCAAACTTCAGTAGTGGTTCCCTGATTTTCATTGCTGGAGACAGTGATGCCGCCTTGATGTGCGTTGACAATTTGTTTTACTATGGAAAGACCGAGTCCGGTTCCATTCTCTCTCGTTGTAAAGAAGGGTTCATATATCTTATTCATGATGAGAACAGGTATGCCTCGGCCAGTATCGGCTATGGTAATAACAGTTTTTTCAGCTCCAGTATCATCCTCTGTCTCCCTGGCACTGACACGAATTTCGCCCTCAATATTTCTTAAAGCTATGCAGCTGTTATGCAGGAGGTTAAGGAGCACCTTGTGGATCTGCTGAGGATCAGCCCAACAGTCCATTTTTTCTGGTATATCAACAACGGATTTGCATTTTCCAGGCCAGTCCTGCGTATGCTGCAGGATCTGAATCATTTCCATTACCAGCGGCAGCAGAGGAATAAATTCTTTTTCAGGTTCGACGGGTTTTGAAAAAGAAAGAAAGTCGCTGATGGTACTCTGCAATCTGAAGCATTCTCTGGTAATTATGTTCATCAAGCCCTGGTTACGGGGCTTGATATCACCACATGCATCAAGCAACTCGGCAGCCCCGGAGATTGCCGCAAGCGGGTTGCGCAATTCATGGGCTATGCCGGCTGACATTTCTCCAATGGTTGCCATTTTTTCAGCCTGCATTATCTGCATTTCCATCTGCTTGGTTTGACTGAGGTCCTGGAGGGTAATGACGTCGTATTTATCTTCAGTGCCGGGCATGTTCAGTTTAGCAAATGAATAGCCGATGGGGATGTTTTCCCCGTCTTTTTTCGTAATTCGAACTTCCGAGCGGAAATTCATGTCAACATCAAGATTGAGGCCGGGAAAAGCCTTGTTGATATCCTTGCCGGTAATCTCACCTGAGGTAAAACCGGTAATATTTTCAGCAGCAGGATTAATTGAAACGATATTTTTCTGGTTGATGACAGTGATAATTCCGGAAGGAATATCCTCGAAAATCTTTTTGTACAGTACTGCCAGCTGGTCATACTTCAGCGTTGTTGTAATGAGTGCTTTTTCAGTACGGCGTAATTTTTCTGAAAGCAGGGCGCTTAATATGGCGGTAATGAAGAAGGTCAGGCCATGGATAGAAAATAAATTCATAATTGAGCGCATGTCTGTAACGGGCTTGTACCAGAAATCTTCAAAAAAAACGGGATGATAACCCTTATATTCAAGAGCCAGGATTATTCCGTAGGCTATTGTGCTGGCTGCAGCCGGTGCCAGGCCGCCTCTGCGGAATAGAATATAACTTCCCGCGATGATGGGGAAAAAATAGAGGATGGTAAATATGGACTGACTGCCGCCGCTGTAATAGATGAGTATGCTAATGAGAAGTACGTCTATAAGTATCTGGACATAAGCAAAAGTGGAATAACGCCTGAAGTATTTCAGAACCAGGGCAGAACAGATGGTGTAGATGTATACCCCTGTAATGAAAGCAACCAAATAATAAAAGGAAGGGACAATGATGTGCTTTTCAGCGGATTGCAGGATAAAGTTTATGCCCAAGAGAAGCGTTAAAAAAACAACGCGCACAAAAAGCATCCACTGCAACTGTCTTTTATACAATGCAGCAGCAGCTTGATTTTCAACCGGTTTGGCAATGAATGATTTGAGCACGTGGAGAGTACCTCAAAAAGGAAAAATTTTATTTGATACCATACTTTTGAACTTTATAGCGTAATGACCGGAAACTGATCTTTAAGAGTCCTGCAGCTTGTATCTTCGAATTATCCGTTTTGGCAAGTGCATGTTCAATCATCTCTTTTTCAAGAGTTGCCATTATTTCATCCAGGCCCTTGTTATATAATTCCTCTTCTGATCCAACAGAGATGAAAGCCCTGGCGGATTCTTCAACAGGTTTACCGTCTTTTTTATAGCTGGAAAGGGTAAGACTTTCTGGCAGAATAATATTTGATGACTCCAGGGCAACACCTCGCTCAATAATATTTTCAAGCTCGCGAACATTGCCGGGATAATCATAGCCCATGAGCACTTGCATGGCATATGAGGAGATCTCCTGGACGGTTTTCTCCATTTTAGCAGAATATTTTTTCAGGAAGTGATTGACCAGCAGGGGCACATCACCTTTTCTTTCGCGCAAAGGAGGGACACGTAGAGGCACTACCGCCAGGCGGTAGAAAAGATCCTCACGAAAACGGCCGGCAATTATTTCCTCTTCCAGGTTCTTATTGGTTGCGGCAATAATCCTGACATTTACTTTGATAGTGTCAGTGCCACCGACATGTTTTAATTCACGTTCCTGCAGAACGCGTAAAAGTTTGGTCTGGATCAGAGGTGTAAGTTCGCCTATCTCATCAAGAAAGACACTACCGCCCTCGGCCAGTTCAAAAAGTCCGATTTTATTTGAGATGGCCCCTGTGAAGGCACCTTTGACATGGCCGAAAAGTTCACTTTCAAGGAGGCTTTCCGGGATGGCACTGCAGGTAATGGGTACAAAAGGCTTATGCCGGGCCTTGCTCAGGTTATGAATGGCCTGGGCAACCAGTTCTTTTCCTGTCCCTGATTCTCCATAAATAAGGATACTTGCAGGGGTTGGGGCAATACGGGAGATAAGGTTATAAATTTTCAGCATCTCGGAGCTTTTGCCGATGATGCCTTCAAAGGAATCGGTTAAGACTGGGACCTCTCCAGTTTCGGTTGGAACAGTCGCCGCAATAGCCGATTTGATTATTTTGATGATCTCATCAACCTTGAAAGGCTTGGTGATATAATCAAAGGCGCCGCTCTTCATTGCAACCACAGCGTTTTCCGGTGAGGCAAAGGCGGTTATCATGATAACGGGAATAGAGTTGTTGATCTCCTTGATTTTTTCGAGCAGAGACAGGCCGCCCATGCCGGGCATTCGAATATCGGAGAGGACAAGGTCGAAGTCTTCCTTCTGCATGAGATCAAGAACGCTGGATGCATCTGAAGCAGTGGTAACTTTATGGCCCTCTTTTTCAAGAAGGATCTTCAGAAACTCACGCATGCT
>JAHEID010000223.1 GCA_024639555.1 Deltaproteobacteria bacterium | reverse complement strand
ATCTGACCCCATTAATATTGTCACCGGTCACCTAGGATGCCACCATGAAACCGAGAGTAAAAATTGCCTCAGCCCGGACCCCTGACGGAGGCAAGATGCTGCTTTATCAACATGACCGTGATTTCCTGATCGAGATCGACGGTGAGGATTTGATGCTCAGCCGCCACCATGAATCGGAACTGGAGCTGGCGCGCCTGGGTTGCGCGCATCTGGCGGGCCGCAAGGCACCCAGCTTACTCATCGGCGGCCTGGGTATGGGCTATACTTTGCGTCAGGCTCTCGATATGCTCAGCCCCGACGCCGAAGTGGTTGTGGGTGAACTGCTGGGTGCCGTTGTCGAGTGGAATCGTGAATTCCTCGGAGAACTCAACGGCCAGCCGCTGGCGGACGAACGGGTTGACCTCGAGACCGGCAATATCGTTGAGCTTATCTCACGTTCCAAGGGCAGGTTCGATGCAATCCTGCTGGATATTGATAATGGTCCCAGCGCCATGACCTATTCAGGGAACAGCCGTTTGTACGGATATGATGGAATTATGGCCTGCCGCCGCGCGCTGCGGAAAAAAGGGTGTCTGGCTGTGTGGTCGGCCGGGCCTTGTAAAGCTTATGAACAGCTCCTGATGCATTGCGGCTTTCATGTGCGCCGCTACAGGGTCCCGGCTTACAGGGGGAGCAAATCGCAGTCACGATTTATCTGGGTAGCGTCGGAGGACAAGAGTATCCTGCCTCCGGGTGGCGGTGAGCCACGCCGGCCACGCAGGAACAACTCGAAGGCAGGCCGCAGGCGAAAATGAAAGGGCCAAAAACAAAAGGCCTGGTTTACTCGACCGATACGGGTCGAACCTGTCCGGGCTGCGGACATCCGGTCAAGCAATGCTGCTGCAGGCAGAAAAGTCTGCAACAGGGCGACAGCGTGGTACGTGTCAGCCGGCAGACCAAAGGCCGCAAGGGCAGCGGCGTCTGCCTGATAACCGGGCTGCCCCTCGACGAGGCAGAGCTCAAAAAACTTGCCAAAGAGCTCAAGAAGAAGTGCGGATCAGGCGGCACAGTCAAAAACGGCGTTATTGAAATCCAGGGAGATCATCGCGAGGTCCTGGTGGATGCCTTAATAAAGCTGGGGTTTACACCCTGATCTCCCACACGCAGAAAGTTATTCCCTGCAGTGCCTGGCCAGAAACCGATCCAGCCCGTTGGCAAAGGCCTGCCGATCTTTCTGGCTGAGGGTAGCCGGTCCACCGGTATTCACTCCGGTTTCCCGCAGCTCGTCCATAAAATTACGCATGGTCAAGCGCTCTTCGATATTTTCTTTGGAGTAAAATTCTCCCCTCGGGTTCAGGGCGTGGCCGCCTTTACATATCACTTCGGCAGCCAGGGGTATATCCGCGGTGATGACCAGGTCGCCGGACACCATTTCCCGGACTATTGTATTGTCTGCCACATCGAACCCGGCACCCACCCGCATCGTCCTGATATAGCGTGATGGGGGGGTCTGCAAGATCTTATTGGCAACCAGTATAAGGGGAATCTGCACCCGTTCGGCAGCACGAAATAATATTTCCTTGATAACGTTGGGGCACGCATCGGCATCAACCCAGATCTGCATAATCCTCTTATCTTTTCAGCACCATTTCAGCCATTTACACATCTTTCAAGGAAAGTGCTATGCGTTTTAGTACCGGATCAATTTCCAGCACCCGGACCACTCACTCCTCACTTTTCATTCTGAATTCTACATTCTGAATTTTGAATTTACTATCACTTCCCTCGTAATTTTCCAGGGTTGGTGTTCCATGTTTCAAGTTCTAAATTGGAACTTGAAACATAATGCAAAAAGTAAAATTGAAAATGTAAAATCGGTTTTTAAAAAATGACGCAATAAAGCAAACTTATCCCCGATCATATTGGAGCAATTCTGATGGGCAATCCAATACCTGTGGAGTTCATTGAAAAGCGGATATTCTATCTTCGAAACGAGAAAGTTATGATTGATCGTCATCTGGCTGAAATGTATGGGGTTGATACACGCACTCTTAATCAGGCGGTAAAGAGAAATATTAAAAGATTTCCTCGTGAGTTTATGTTTCAGCTTAGCAGAGAAGAACGAGATGAGGTTATCACAATCTGTGAGGACCTTGAATCATTGAAATTTGCAAGAACGATGCCCTTTGCATTTACAGAGCATGGCCTGGCGATGCTATCAAGCGTTCTTAACAGTGATAGAGCTATTCAGGTAAACATCCAGATAATCAAGGCATTTGTTAGATTGCGACAGATGCTGGCTGGGCATAAGGAACTGCAAAAGAAGATCGAGGCAATTGAAGAAAAATATGATAAACAGTTCCGCATTGTTTTCGAAGCTATAAAACAACTCCTGCAAGAGGATGATGAACCGAAACGAAATATTGGCTTCTGATTTCTCTCCTTTCACCTATCTCTTAACTCCTCAATCTTCCTCATTCTTCATTCTGCATTTTGAATTCTGCATTTAAAAAATGAGTCCTTGATGTTATCAATGGCAATGGGTACTATACATGTATAGCAATAAGGAGGAACCCATGTTGGCACTGCGTTTACCCGAAGAAATAGAACGTCGCCTGGCTGCCCTGGCAAAGCGAACCGGCCGCTCAAAGTCCTTTTATGCCCGCGAAGCAATACTTGAGCACCTGGACGACCTGGAAGCAGAATATCTTTCCGATCAGGTCCTGAAACGTGTCGAGGAGGGGCAGGAGCAAACCTATACCCTGGATGAGCTGGAGCGTGAACTTGGCCTGGCGGATTGAGATTACCGCTACCGCGAAAAAGCAGCTGGCCAAGCTTGATCACCAGGTACAGGTCTCAATCTTGCGGTATCTGCGGGAAAGAATTGCTACAGATGAAGACCCGCGCCGCTTTGGTGCCCCGCTGAGACGGGAATTAACCAACCGCTGGAAATACAGGGTT
>JAHEID010000089.1 GCA_024639555.1 Deltaproteobacteria bacterium | reverse complement strand
GAACCTTTGGCAATGACCAGGTATTGATGAAACTCTGCGCGACCAGCCCTATCAAATCCTTCAGCAATGTTTGACATGGTTGAGACGCTTGCACGTTGTATCTGACTCCGAAGACCAAAATCTTTCTCAAATTTACCACCGGTAGTTACACAATAAATTTCCCTTGTCAGTTCTCTTGCCTTTTGCCAGGATATAAGATTTTCAGATATAGTAACCTTCTTCATAGTGTAAAGTTTTCCCTAGTATTAAGCCCCCAGCCCTTATATTTTACCTCAGTCCTCAAATCTCAGTCCTTAGTCCTTTTTCTTTCACTTCTTCAAGCATCCGTCTCAATGACACCCGCCAATACGAGGCAGTGTAGCCAAGGGTCTGCCATGCTGCTGTTTTGTCAAGAACACTGTAAGGAGGGCGCTTTGCAGCTGTCGGATAATCCTCGGTCCGTATGGGTATAACAGGAATAAGACCTTGCAGGATTCCTAACCTGTGAGCTTCATCCTGTATTGCTACTGCAAAATCATACCAGCCTGCAATCCCTGCATCTGTCCAGTGATAGATACCTTGAGCTTCAGGCATGTCAGCAAAATTGTAAATTGCCCTGGCAAGGCTCCTGGCCCAGGTCGGGGTGCCTATCTGGTCTGCGACAACGCTGATCTCCTCTCTTTGTGCTAACAGATTCAGCATGGTTTTTACAAAGTTGCTGCCATGCGAAGAATATACCCAACCTGTGCGCAGGATAAGGGCCCTGTTCTTTGTTTCGTGCAATACCACCTCTTCGCCCTGCAGTTTGCTTGCGCCATATGCATTTATCGGATTGGGCTTGTCACCAGTAAGGTAGGGCTGTGATTTTCTGCCGTCAAAAACAAAATCTGTGGATATGTGAATTAAACGTGCCCCGGAATTTTTAGCTGCTTTGACAATATTTGCAGCACCTTGCATATTTACAGCATAGGCCTTGTCTTTTTCGTTTTCCGCCTTATCCACAGCAGTATAGGCCGCGGTATTGATAACCAGATCAGGCTGGTGCTTTTGAAATGCTGCTGCGACTGCAGTGCTGTCAGTAATATCCAACTCTGCATGGTTGAGGGCGATTAGCCGCCAATCATCAGGACTGGTTCGTTGTAACTCCCAGCCGAGTTGTCCGTTTGCTCCTGTGATTAATGTCTTCATATTTTCAGTGAGGAGTGAGAAGTGAGGAGTAGTTTGATTTTAAACTTTTCACTCTTTATTCATAGTATTCTGCATCTTTAAAGGGGGCAGCTGCTGCGTCCTTTCGGGCAAGAACAGGTGCCTTGCCATCAGTAAGCCGCCAGTCAATGGCAAGATCTGGATCATCCCAGCGGATTGATCTTTCGTATTCAGGTGTGTAAAAATCGGTGCATTTATAAAAGAAGTCAGCCTGTTGGCTGATCACGTAAAAACCGTGGGCAAACCCCGGAGGAATCCAGAGCATTTTTTTGTTTTCTGCACTGAGATACATGCCAACCCATTGCCCGAAGGTGGCGGAAGTTTTTCGCAGGTCCAAAGCAACATCAAATACCTCGCCGCTTAACACACGCACCAGCTTGCCCTGGGGCTTTTTAACCTGGTAGTGCAGACCCCGCAATGTCCCCTGGCCGGAACGGCTGTGGTTGTCCTGGACAAAGTCCGCAACTATACCACCGGCGGCAAATTTCTCGGCATGCCATGTTTCCATAAAAAAGCCGCGGTTGTCGCCTAAAACATCGGGTTCGACAAGTATGACATCAGGTAATTTTGTCGGCGTAAATATCATTTTTTGTCCTAAATCTTATAATCAAGTTATTTAAAAGGTTTTTATCTCCTGACTCCTGACTCCTCACTTTTCACTTTCAAGTCCTCAGTCCTCACCCCTCAGTCCTTATCTTTTCACTCCTCACACCTCTCTACTCCCACTTTTCGGCCTTCATGAGATGCAGAAGGTACTGGCCATAGCCGTTACGGGCAAGGGGTTCGGCAATTTTACGAACCTGTTCTGCGTTAATGTACCCCAGCCGATAGGCGATTTCTTCCAGGCAGGCGATTTTGAGGCCCTGGCGGTCTTCCACCACCTTGATAAAGTTGGCGGCATCAAGCAATGATTCGTGTGTGCCTGTATCCAGCCAGGCAGCGCCGCGGCCTATCAGTTCAACATGCAGGTCGCCCCTGGCCAGGTAAGCCTTATTGACATCTGTTATTTCCAGTTCACCCCGGTGTGACGGTTTTATGTTCCTGGCAATCTGAACCACATCGTTGTCATAGAAATAGAGCCCCGTTACAGCGTAGTTCGATTTCGGCTGCAAGGGTTTTTCCTCAATATCAAGGACTTTTCCTTTCTCATCAAAGCTTACCACACCATAGCGCTCGGGAGTCCTTACATAGTAACCGAATATAGTTGCCCCTTTTGGTCGTTGGCTAGCTCTCTGTATCTGTTCAGGAAGACCATGCCCAAAGAAAATATTATCGCCAAGGACCAGACAGACCGGATCGGAATCTATAAAGGTCTCACCGATGATAAATGCCTGGGCTAAACCCTTTGGTTCAGGCTGTACTGCATATTGCAGGGATATGCCCCATTGGGAGCCGTCGCCCAGTAACCTTTTAAATTGATCTAGGTCTTCCGGAGTTGTAATAACAAGCATATCCTTTATGCCTGCCAGCATAAGCACGGCAATTGGATAGTAGATCATGGGCTTGTCGTAAACCGGCATGAGTTGTTTGCTCACAGAGCGCGTTATAGGATAGAGTCGGGTTCCGGATCCGCCGGCCAGTATGATACCTTTCATTAATCCTCCTTATGATAAATTTATAATTGCGGGTCCCGTAAAAAAATAGTCGACAGGTTGGTTTCGCTCCAGTAAATTGTGCATGTCATGAGGCCCTGTTGCCCGGCCGCGATACTTTTTGCATATTTGCCATAATTGACAACAATTATAATGATAAATTGTTGTCAACATAGAATGTATTACTCATTTTTTGTTGCGAGAGCAATAGGTAGTGAGGAGTGATGAGTGAAAATTAAGGAGTTAGGAGCAAGGAGTAAGAAGTCATGAATACGCTATTTTCCTCAGTCCTTTGCTTCTCACTGCTGGATGGGGAGTTGGGGAAATTCCCATATTATTTTGGCCATAATCCTGAATTTTAATTCATTGTACGACAAGAACTCTCTTGATGTACAATGAATATTTAAAAAAATATAATATATATAGGCAGTTAGAAGATTCTTGAGATTATTTTTACGAACGATTATTAATGGCCCACATTTTGCTAAAGTAATTATTAGTAAGCAAATTTAAGACTAACAAACATCTAAAAACTATTCTTGTCAGAGGGCTGAATGAAAAAGCATATTCTTGTGGTCGACGACGACCAACTGATATTGTACGCCCTTTCTAAAGCCTTTAAAGATCAAGCATATGAAGTGGAAACAGCGGCCACGGCCACCGAGGCAATTGAAAAAGTCTCTCGCTCTCCTTACGACCTGTGCATGCTCGATATTCATCTTTCGGATATGAACGGTCTTGAGTTAAAGAAAAGAATCAAGGATACCTGTCCAGAAACCAAGATCATTATTATGACCGCAAGCTGCCTTGACTCTTCCGAGCTGACCGAAAATAATAACGCGGCCATTGCCAACGGGGCCTGCCACTTTATCCCCAAGCCTTTTAACCTTTTTGAAGTCACGGATGTTGTGGAGGAGTTGCTGAGAGGAAACGAAAACAGTGAAATCGGTTTTCGTTCCACCGGCAGTGGTTTTGAAAAAAAATCAAGAAAGAACCCCAGGAAGCCATACAAAGAAAACATCCCTTTTCAGATGAACGTCATCGATCGGGGGAACTATACCCGCTGGTCGCTGGTAGCGCAGGCAGTTGATATAAGCGACAGAGGCATAGGTCTGCTGTCCCAGTACCCCTTAAATGAATCCCAGGTAATCGGTTTTGATGAAAAAATGGACAACAGAACCGGAGTGGTCGTCTGGAGCGAAATGATAGATGAAGAAAATTGCAGAGTGGGGATACGGTTTGCCTGATTTTTTAAGGCACCCATTTACTTCAAATTGTACTTTTTAATCTGGTAGCGCAGGGTATCATAAGACATATTAAGCAGTTTTGCAGCCTTTGTCTGGTTGTTGTCGGCCCGATTCAGGGCCTGCCTGATCAAATCCTTTTCCACTTCATCAAGCGAAATGCCTTTCTCGGGCAGGATAAGCCGCGGGTTTTTGCGTCTCTCGACAAACGGCAAATCGCGTTCTTCGGATATTTCCAGGGGCAGATGCTCAATGCCTATCAGCTCGGTGTTCGCAAGGACAACGCATCTTTCGATAACATTTTTTAATTCTCTGACATTGCCAGGCCAGTTGTATTCAATGAACCGCTTCTCCGCCTCGGCGGTTAAGCCCTTGACATCTTTCTTGGTATATTGCTGGCTGAAGTGCTGAAAAAAATATTGAGCCAGCAGAGAAATGTCTTCGCGCCTGTCGCGGAGAGGCGGCAAATGCATGGAAAAGGTGCTCAGGCGAAAAAAAAGGTCCTCGCGGAAGTCCTTGTCCGCCACAGCCTGTTTAAGGTCTCTGTTCGTTGTGGCGATCACGGTTACGTCAACCGAAAGATCGACCTTGCCGCCCAGCCGGCGGACTTTTCTGTTTTCCAGAACCCGCAGGAATTTACTCTGGAGGTCGGCCCGCATATCGCCGATTTCATCAAGCAGAATGGTGCCGCCGTCCGCCAGCTCAAACATGCCCTTTTTATCCATCTTAGCATCGGTAAAAGCCCATTTGGTATGGCCGAAAAGTTCGCTTTCAATAAGATTGTCCGGCAGGGCCGTGCAGTTAACAGCAATATAGGGAACATCTTCAGTGTTATTTCCCCGTTCCTGATGCAGCCAGTTATGCATATAGCGGGACAGGACTTCCTTGCCCGTTCCGGACTCGCCGGTGATAAGGATAGTGGGCACTCCGGCGGTTGCAACTTTTTTCGCGTTTTCTATAAGGTCTTTAACCACCTGTGACTCGCCCACCATTTCATGATGGGCATAGTCCATGCGCGACTTCCGCAGATACCTGATTTCATCCTGCAATTTACTTTTTTCCAGAACACCCTTGATGACCATGATGACTTCGTCAACATTAAAGGGTTTGGTCAGGTAATCAGCGGCCCCGATTTTCATGGCCCTGATTGCTGAGTCAGCAGTATCATCGCCTGTCAGCATCACTACCTGGGTATCGAGTTCATTCTCCATGATCTCGGTCAGGATGTCCAGGCCGTTCCGGTCTTCGCCCAGGTTAATATCCAGCAGCATAAGATCGGGATGCCATGCCTCCATTTTCTCAATAATATCATCGCTATTGGTCTCAACCTGGGTTTCAAATCCTTCGTTCTTGAGGGCCCTGGAGAGCATGGTAACTATAAGTTCGTCATCATCGAGAAGAAAGATTCTGCCTTTTATTTTCATGTTGTAGACTCCTCCATCTCCTGTTGCTCCGGCAAAGTGATGACAAACGTTGTACCATCTTCCGGATTACTGAAGACGTCGATGGTGCCGTGGTTCTGCTCTACAAGGCGTTTGCAGATCGCCAACCCCAGCCCGTTTCCCTTTGACTTGGTAGTGAAAAACGGATTGAATACATTGACCAGTACCTCCGGGGCAATACCCTTACCGGTGTCGGATATCTGAATCTGCACGGATTCGTCAGTAGCTCTTTCGGTTTTTAGGGTTATTGTTCCCTTCTCATTTATAGAGTCAATCCCGTTTAAGATAAGGTTCAGGAACACCTGCTGCATTTGCCCTGGATCAGCATAAATTGGGGGGAAATCGGAGGCGAAGTCCTTGACAAAGTTGATATCCTTGGTCACCCGGGATGTTTCCTTGGGACTTTTGAGTGAATACACGGACATTTTAATTATGTTTTCCAGAATGTCGGAAATATTGACAGACTCAGGCAGTGGCTTTGAGGGACGGGCATAGTTGAGCATATTTTTAAGCAATGACTCTATTCTGTTTATCTCATTGATGATTCTTAAAAATATTTCTTTATCTTCCTGTGCGATGTTCAGTTCGTTTTTGAGCACCTCGATGGAAACCTTTATCCCTGCAAGGGGATTTTTCACTTCATGGGCCAGTCCTGCGGCAAGCTCACCCACTGCGGCCAAGCGTTCAGCCTGCTGGATCTTCGTCTGATGCTCTTTAAGTGAAACTGCCATGTCATTAAAGGACGTGGCCATCTCACGAAACTCGTCTTTTAATTGGTTTTTTATCCTAAAGTCCATATCACCATCTTTGATTTTCCGGGTTGCATTGGTAAGAGTCAATACAGATCGGGTAAAGTTATTGAAAAAGTAAAAGGCCGTAAAGATAATTATAAGAGGGCCGATTACCATAAGAACATAGAGGAACTGCTTTGATCTCTTAATATTGCTGCGGGCCTGATAAATCCGGTCAGCCGTTTTGTGCGCAGATGTTATGATGATGCTGTTAACTTCTTCCAGAGCAGCCTGGCCAATATCAAAGGCGATTTCCTTCTCTTTTTTCAACCTTGCCGCATTCGCCCTCAGTGTATAAATGCGGCTTAGTTTTTTCAAATACACATCAATCGTTTTATTAAATTGCATGTTGCGCTGTTTAACCTGCTCTTCATGATGGCAATTAAAGCAGATCTTAGCGGCTTGATGCATATCCTCCGCATGTGCTATAAAGGTATCAACCTTTCTGGCATGGGGAGTATCCTTAAGGAGCAGATCCGCCTGAACGACAACGATCTTGTTCAGCAGGTTTTCTCTCATAAATTCGACTTTGTGGAGGGTAATGATGGTTTCGAGCTTGCCTGTCACCTTATCTATTGATCTGCCGATATACAATCCTCCTGCCAGAAAACAGAGAATGAGAAGGAATAAGCCGAAGTAGATTTTCTT
Organism: Deltaproteobacteria bacterium; assembly: GCA_024639555.1. Taxonomy (GTDB): domain Bacteria; phylum Desulfobacterota; class Desulfobulbia; order Desulfobulbales; family BM004; genus BM004. The sequence continues at coordinate 2,665 of JAHEID010000089.1, read as the reverse complement.
TTTCATGAAGTAAGGATACCTCCAAAGCACCTGCTCTTTCTACAAAGATGCACCATGCTGCACAAAAGTTCAAGATAGACAAGTAAGGTTGTGGATGCTAATTGTTCCTGTAATCATATTTATGGAGGTCGAGTTTGACGTTGTCGGCATAGGTAAAAACAGGTTCATAGTCTTTTTCGTTTGTTTCGATAAACTTTTTCGCTCCGAATTTCTGCAGTATTTGCCTGCCTTGCTCATCCTGATCCATCTGCAGCAGGGCATTTTTCAGCTTTATTTTGACCGAGCTGTCAAGGTCTTTCCTCACTGCCAGGGAGTTGGCAGGAACCTCCGGTGAAGTTGTCAGGATCTGCAGTTCATTCAACAACCTCGAGTCACTTTTAGCAAGCCGGTAAAAAACCGTATTCTTTGCAGCGCCGACATCCGCCTTGCCGTCGAGAACATCATAAATGGTATCCTCGTGGGTACCGCTAAAATAGGCTTCAGCAAACCATATCCGATAATCCTCAATGCCGATGTCCTTAAAATAGTGGAGAGGCAGGAGCCAGCCCGCGGTCGTTGCCATGTCGACAAAAGCAAAGCGTTTCCCCTTCATGCCGGCTGCATCTTTTATGCCGCTGTCTTTTCTGGTAAAAATCATACCATAGTATGTTGAGGTACCGTCAAGCCATTGCGGTCTTGCAAGAGGCTTCACTCCAAGTTTCCTGATGGCCAGGGCACCGGTAAAACTTCCGAAGAAAGCAGCGTCCAGTTGGCCGGAAATAAAATTGTCAATGATGTTGCCGTAACGGGAAAGAATCTTGATTTCGACATTCAGCTCGGTTTTTGTAGAAATATAGCGGGCAAGGGGGGCATACCTCTCTTTCTGGCTGAAGAGGTCCTGTTCCGGTATAAGCCCCAGGTAAAACTGTGTTTTGGGAGTAGCTTGGGGTTCAGGTGGCGCCTTCTGTTGATCGCTGCAGCTGTTAACAAACGGCAGGAGAATAAAGAGCGCAAAGATTTTTATACCATTTCTAACTGTTTTTCCGGACATCATTTTCAACCTCTTACGGGAGACATGCCTTTACAGACAAAATTATTACATTAAGCCTTAATACTATATAATATAAGTTTACTAAAGCAAATATATGACCTTTCCCTATACAACATTTTCTATTAAGTATGCACGTGTGTAGCGTGCAACTTTTTTTCACTATCTAAATGAGTGGTGGAAAGAGTAGCACATGGGATTTGTTGGCACTACCCGGTTCAGGAATAAAATGTATATATGATAGCCTGGAAATGATCTTTGCAGATGCGAAGTCCTTATAATAAAACCTCATGGATTTATACGAAGGAGTTTCAGAGCATTGAAAATGTTGGCAAGAAAAAGACCCCTTCACCGGAAATCGCATCTGCAAAGGGATACATATATGTAAGAGAGAAAGCTTATTAACAGAATCTGTATATCGTTTGTTTGGTGGAGCTAAGCGGGATCGAACCGCTGACCTCTTGAATGCCATTCAAGCGCTCTCCCAGCTGAGCTATAGCCCCACACTCATGTTGCCACAAAGGGCCTGGTTGGAAAGAGGTGTTTGGATACCATGAGTGGGAAGAATGTGTCAAGTTTTTTCTGATTTTACAAAGGTTCGCGCTCCGATATCTCTCTTGCCAAGCGCAAGAGACTTTGTTAAATTACGACGTTTTCGTGGACTTATGCTATTCAGCATGCTAGAGCATAGTTCAGGATAGATTTACCCGCAGACAACAACTGACAAACAAAAAAGGACTATTTTAATGTTTTCTCCTTTAAATTCAATACTTGGCTGGTTGTCAAACGACCTGGCCATAGATCTCGGTACAGCAAATACCCTTGTATACATGAAAGGCAAAGGCATAGTCCTGCGTGAGCCCTCAGTTGTGGCTATCCGCAAGGACGCCAGGGCAAACAAGGTGCTGGCCGTGGGCAAAGAGGCCAAGATGATGGTTGGGCGGACGCCGGGTAACATCGTGGCAACCCGTCCCATAAAAGATGGTGTCATTGCTGATTTTGAAGTTACAGAGGCCATGCTGCGCTATTTTATTAAAAAGGTACACAACCGGCGTACCCTGGTGCATCCCCGGATAATCATCAGCGTGCCCTCCGGGATTACCCAGGTGGAGAAGCGTGCTGTCAAGGAATCGGCGGAATCGGCGGGCGCCCGGGAAATTTACCTGATTGAAGAACCCATGGCAGCAGCCATAGGTGCCGGGCTGCCGATCACGGAACCGACCGCGAACATGATAGTTGATATCGGCGGCGGCACTACTGAGGTTGCCGTCATCTCGCTTGCCGGTATCGTTTACTCCAAGTCGGTGCGTGTCGCCGGCGACAAGATGGATGACGCCATTCTGCAGTATATCAAGCGCAAGCATAACCTGGCCATCGGTGAGCGCACGGCTGAGTTGATCAAGACCACCATCGGCGATGTCATGCCCGAGGAGCCCTATGAGACCATGGATATCAAAGGCCGCGACCTGGTTTCAGGTGTACCGAAAACCCTGACTATCAACTCGGCGGAGATCAAATCCGCCATCTCCGAACAGGTCGATGCCATACTCGATGCGGTAAAAATGGCCCTGGAACTCACCCCGCCGGAACTGTCCGCCGATATTGTTGACCAGGGTATAGTGCTGACCGGCGGTGGAG
>JAHEID010000222.1 GCA_024639555.1 Deltaproteobacteria bacterium | reverse complement strand
GAGCGCTACAGAAAACTCCTGATACGGGCCCAGGATTTGGATGGCAAGTCCTGGGAATTCCCAGCAGAAGACTTTTTCGCCAGGGTGATTCAACATGAGCTTGACCACTTAAACGGCATTCTCTTTATAGATCACCTGAGTTCTTTGAAACGCGCGCTATACAAGAAACGTCTCAAAAAAATACTGCGCGAACAGGAAGAAGGGTCATCCTGAAATGGTTGCAATAAACCGTATTGTTTTTATGGGCACCCCGGAATTTGCCGTACCCTCGCTCAAGGTTCTTCTCGATAAAGGTGAAAATATTGTCTGTGTTGTTACCCAGCCTGACCGGCCCAAAGGCAGAGGCAGAAAAGTAATGCCACCGCCGGTCAAGGAGTTAGCCCTCCAGGCAGCCATACCTGTGCTGCAGCCTGAAGGCATCAGGGATGATGATTTTCATGCCGAGTTGCGTAAATTTGAGCCGGATATTATCGCATTGACTGCCTACGGCAACATCCTGCCGGGGAATATCATCAATCTGCCGCCATTGGGAACCATAAATGTGCATGGTTCACTTCTTCCCAAATACCGCGGCGCAGCACCAGTCCAATGGGCTTTGATCAACGGTGAAACCGAAACCGGCATTACTATCATGCAGATGGATGAGGGCATTGATACCGGAGATATCCTGCTGCAGGACAGGATACCTATTGAGCCTGCAGACACCGCTGGAACGCTCTCTGTCAAGCTGGCTGCACTCGGCGGCGCAGTACTTGGAAAAGCTCTTGATCTTCTGCGCCGGGACAAGCTGAAGCCGGTAAAACAGGATGAAAAACAGGCAAGTCTTGCCCCGCTGCTCAATAAAAAAGACGGGTTGGTGGACTGGTCACAATCTGCCACAGAGATAAGTTGTCTTATGCGGGGACTTGATCCCTGGCCGACAACCTATACAACCCTATCCGGCAGGCGTCTCCGCCTGTTCTCACCCGAGGTCGTTGATAACCATCCCTGTCAAAAGAACTTTTCTGAGCCGGGCATTGTTTGCAGAGCAGACCGGCATGGACTCCTTGTATCCACAGGGCGCGGCTGCCTGCTTATAAAAGAAGTACAGCCTGAGGGCTCCAGGCGCATGGATGTTCATGCCTATATCAGCGGCAGGCCCATACTGCCTGGCACTTTATTAGGGCCATGAAAAGGCAGAAGGCAAGAATTTTTTTCTGGTGTTCATTCCTGCTGCTGGTCGCCTCCGGCCTGCTCCTCCATATATTCTGGGGTGAAAGTTTGCTGACCCGGGCCCTTTTTCGCCTTGAAGATGTCATGGCAAACGGCACCAGGGCCAGGGAGACCATCCTTTCCTCCGGATTCCTGGCACCGCTCATGTTCATGGTCCTGCAGATACTCCAGGTCCTGTTTGCCCCTGTTCCCGGAGAGGCTACAGGAATTCTCGGCGGGTATCTCTTTGGGGCCTGGCCCAGTTTTGTTTATTCCAGTATAGCCCTGGCAGTCGGTTCAGCGCTTGCCTTTGCCATCGGCCATCTTTTTGCCGATGCCTTCCGGGACCGTTTCTCAAAAACTAAAGTATACCGCAAATTCAACCATTTGGTATTCAAGGGAGAGTTTGTGATCCCTTTTGTTCTTTTCCTCTTCCCCGGTTTTCCCAAGGATTCACTTTCCTATCTGCTGGGGCTCAGCACCATGCCATTCAAGGTTTTCATTTTTATTGCTTCAATTGCACGCATGCCCGGAACACTGGTACTTTCCTTTGAAGGCGCACAGGTGTATGAAAGAAATTATTTCGAACTGTTGCTTCTCCTTGTCTTCTCTGCCATAGTAGCATTACCGTGTTTTCTCTACCGCAGGCAAATCCTGAAAAAGCTGACACATTACAGCAGCGCCAAAAAACTTGAGCAGGAGTCACAATCGGACGAATGATAGCTACGGGGCAACCTCTCATAGCTTATGCAGACTGCTTTTCCGGGGTAAGTGGCGACATGTTCCTCGGCGCCCTGATAGATGCCGGACTGGGGCTTGAAGAGCTGCAGGCAGAACTCGAAAAACTGGGCCTGGAAGAATTCTCGCTGCGGAGTTTCAAACAGCAGGACCATGCCATAAGCGCGACCCGGCTGGAGATAGAAGCAGGCAAGCCTGAGGCGGCCAGGACCTGGAAGGACATCAGGGCACTGATTGAGCAAAGCGGGCTGCATGGGACGATACAGGAAAAATCCCTGCGTGTATTTGCCTGTCTAGCGGAAGCAGAGGCCACAATTCATGGCTGCCAGGCAGATGCGGTTCATTTCCATGAAATTGGAGGGCTTGATTCCATTATCGATATCATAGGATCGGTTATTGGCCTTCATGCTCTTGGTATTGAACAGCTTGTCACCTCTCCCCTGCCCATGCCAAGGGGCTGGATACGCTGCAAACACGGCCTGCTGCCGCTGCCTGCGCCTGCTGTCTGTGAAATTTTAAAGGACATACCGGTATACGGGGTAGCTATTGACCAGGAGTTAGTCACTCCTACCGGAGCAGCTCTGCTTAAATCCTTAAGCAGCGGGTTTGGCGATTTCCCTGCCATGAAGATTCTGCAGACAGGATATGGCGCAGGCAGCCGCAAACTGGGACGAGACCGCCCCAACCTGTTCAGGCTTGTCATTGGCTATGAGCGGCAGGTGTCTGAAAGCCAGGAGGTGGAAATTATTGAGACCAACCTGGACGACTGGTCGCCTGAATGCTATCCTCACCTGTGCCAACAACTTTTTTCTTTTGGCGCTTTGGATGTCAGCCTGACCCCTATCCACATGAAAAAAGGGCGCCCGGGCTTTCTGCTGCAGGTGATCACCGACCCTGACAGATCTTTGAAAATCAAGCATACCATATTAACGGAAACCACAGCCATCGGCCTCAGGTTCCGGCGCGAAAAAAGGATGACCCTGCCCAGGGAAACAGGCACTGTGAAAACACGCTGGGGCCCTGTTCAAGTAA
>JAHEID010000221.1 GCA_024639555.1 Deltaproteobacteria bacterium | reverse complement strand
AAGATGCCTATTTTTTCTTTGAATCGGACAAGAAAAGACGGCTCGAAGATCGGGTTGATGATCTCAATGGGGTAATTTTCCAGGCAAAACTTGGCTCTATCAAAGAGAAAACCGAGAGAATCATCAAGCTCACCGGGCTACTGAGTGAGATGCTTGCCCCAAGTCTGGCAGATGACGCCTGCCGAGCCGCCCTTCTATGCAAAGCCGATCTGACCACCGATATGGTAGGTGAGTTTCCTAGCCTGCAGGGGGTGATGGGTAGCGCCTATGCTGTTAATGATGGTGAAAATGACGCCGTCGCTGCAGCTATTAGAGAACACTATATGCCGCTTCGCTCCGGGGCTGAATTACCGAAGTCAGAAGCGGGGGCACTTGTAGGGATGGCCGATCGCATAGATACCATTGCCGGCTGTTTCGGCATCGGCCAGAGTGCCACCGGTACTGCTGATCCATTTGGTCTGAGAAGACTTAGTCTGGCCCTCCTTCATAAAATTAAGAATCGCTCATATGAGGTTGAACTTCCATCCATATTCGCCAAGGCCCTGGCCCTCTATGGAGACCGTGTGGACGGTTCTGGTGAAACCGTTGAACGAATAGTTCAGTTCGTAAAGGGACGTTTCGTCAATGATTGTGTCCGCCAGGGAGCCGAGCAGAGCGCAGTTGACGCGGTCGTGTCGGTGAAATTTATTGATGTAAATGACTGTCTGAAAAAGATTGAGGCTTTCGAGGGAATCAGAAACAATCAGTCTTTCGATCTGCTCGCCGGTTCGTTCAAACGGATTAGGAACATCATCAAGGATAACGATTACGTTACTATTGATTCTAATCTCTTCCAGGAGGAGGCTGAACACAAACTTTTCAGTACTTATGAGCAGCTCGAAGAAAGTGGAGCAGAGAAACTGGTTTCAGCAGATTACCTTGGCTTTCTAACCGAGATCATGGATTTGAAAGAACCGGTTGATCTGTTCTTTGATGATGTCATGGTGATGGCAGAGGATGAGGCGGTAAAAAACAACAGATTGAATCTTTTGACAGCCATAAACCGGCTCATTCTCAAGGTGGGCGATATCTCCAAGATGCATTCAGGCTAGCAGGCAGTCTCAACTCGTGAGTCTCAGACTGACTTTGTTATCAGACTACTTTAAAGGTCGAGCCCAAAACACTATTTAAAACATAAAAAAAGGCTGCTCTGAGAAGAGCAGCCTTTTTTTATTGGTGGATTTGTCTAGCCTATCATTTCTTTGGATGACAGGGCATGCACTTGGCGAATTTTTCAGCCAGCTCAGGTTTTTCTTCCACGACCTTCTTGTGACAGTCTTTACAGTTCTGGTGAGCGGCGCCTTTGTAACTATCGAGTTTCTTCGGCATCGAAGAACCTTTATAGTGGCAATCTTCACATTTGCCGATTTCCTGTCCTTCTTGGTAAGGAACTGCCTTACCGTCCTTGGCACTGTGGTGACAATCAGCACATTCGGCGACTTCCTGGTGCTTGGCGTGTGGAAATACCGCCGGTTTAGGTTTTTTGGCCTTGTCTTTCTCGGCCTGCAGGACCATATCGGCCGGACCGTTGTCGGCGATGCTGATGCCGGCAATGCTGAGGCAGACCGCAACAAAAACGCACATCAAAACTTTTCTACTCATGACCTTTGCTCCTTGTTTAGATTAATCTCCACCTTTCGGCAATAGTGCAACTGAATCGCAATTCATTCCCTTTTTATAACGGGTTTATGAGCATATGTCAAGGTACTACAAAATCATAAAAAGATGAGTAAGTATTTGAAAAAATGTGATAAATTAGTTTGACCCGTAGCTGTGGAGCCCGGACAGCAGAAAGTTCACCCCGTAGTAGGTAAAGATCACCGCCAGCAGGCCGATCAGCGACAACCAGGCGATGGTCTTACCACTGATGCCTCTGGTATAGCGGGCATGCAGTGTTATTGCATAGACGAACCAGGTGATAAGCGACCAGGTTTCCTTGGGATCCCAACTCCAGTAAGTTCCCCAGGCCGAGTTAGCCCATATCGCACCGGTGATGATGCCGGCACTGAGCCAGATGAAGCCAAAAATCATCGATTTGTGGATGATGTCGTCCAGCACCTTCAAGGAAGGGAGTAGAGAACCGTCCTCATTGCCGGTATCTTTACCAAAATAGGATTTGATCAGATACATGATTCCCAGGGCTGCAGCGATGGCAAAGGCAGCGTAGCCGACAAAACAGGTAATGACGTGGGCCAGCAGCCAGTTTGACTGCAGGGCCGGCACCAGGGGGCTGATGCCTTTGTTTATTGGAGCAAATGATCCATAGGCCATGGCCAGAAAGGCAAGCGGCAATGCAAAGGCACCGATGGTTCGAGTCTTGAATTTCCATTCGATACCGAGATAAATAATGACGATGGTCCAGGCAAAGAACACTACTGATTCATACATGTTGGTCAACGGAGCGTGCCCAATACCCATCTGGTAGGATTCCATCCACCGCAGGCCGAGCCCGGCAGTCTGAATTACCAATGCGGCAGCAGTAAACCAGGTCGCGAATACTCCAACTTTGGTGCTTCGGAAAAGCAGGGCACCGATGTAGAGAAAGGAAGCGAACAGGTACGTGAAGGTGGTGATGCCTAAAAGCTGTGAACTATCCATGCCAGATACTCCGATTGCTATATGAGAGAGAAGTTTTATCCAAAATATGAGTTACCTGAGCGGCTGGTGTCAAGCCTGATTATTATTGCTTTTAAGTTGTTCGCCGAGGTTCTCAAAAGTCCGCTCAAAGCCGACCCGGTTCTTGTTGGCTGATCCGCTTAGAAGGATTTCCGTCTGGCCCCCGTCTGGCCGCAATACCAGCCATATTCTTCTATGCGACATGAAAAAAGCAACATAAAGCCCGAAAAGCATAAGCCCGCAACCAATGTACACCCACCAGACACCGGGATCTTTGGCTACCTGGAGCCCGGTTGCATACATCTGTTT
>JAHEID010000220.1 GCA_024639555.1 Deltaproteobacteria bacterium | reverse complement strand
GATGACAAGATCATCAACAGGGCCCGGGAGCAGGGAACAAGCACTGAGGAATTGTCAGAACGGTTCATCCGTATGTTTCATGAGGACATGGCGCAGCTTGGTGTGGCCGCACCGACGATAGAGCCGAAAGCAACAGAGCATGTCCAGGAGATCATAGACATGATTGCGGATCTTATTGAAAAGGGTACGGCTTACCAGTCGGAAGGTGATGTCTACTATGCAGTTGAAACATTTAAGGACTACGGCGTTCTTTCCAAGAGAAGCCTGGATGACATGCAGGCCGGAGCCCGTATCGAGGTCAACGAGAAAAAACGCAACCCCATGGATTTTGCCCTCTGGAAGTCGAGCAAAGCGGGTGAGCCGACCTGGGAGAGCCCCTGGGGCCCTGGGCGGCCCGGCTGGCATATAGAGTGCTCTGCCATGAGCAAGAAATACCTGGGCGACTCATTTGATATCCATGGCGGCGGCAAGGATCTTATCTTCCCGCATCATGAAAATGAAATTGCCCAGAGCATGGGTGCCACGGGCAGTCCTTTTGTAAATATCTGGGTGCACCACGGTTTTGTAACCATCAAGGACGAGAAAATGTCAAAATCCCTGGGCAACTTTCTCACCATCAGGGATGTCCTTGAACGCTTCAGGCCTGAAGCCCTGCGTCTCTTTGTGTTTTCAACCCATTACCAGAGTCCGCTCAATTATTCGGAAGCAGCTCTTCAGGATGCCGAGGCAGGCTTGGAAAGGCTTTACGAGTGCCTTGCGGAGATTGCCCGGTTGCCTGAGGCTGGTGCTGCTGATAAAGGCCAGGTGATTTCAAAAAAGGATGCGGCTAAACTGGCAGGCCTGGAAGAGCGGTTCCAGAAGGTCATGGACAATGATTTCAATACGGCCCAGGCCATAGCCCAGTTTTTTGATGCTGTAAAGATACTTAATAAGATTGTCAGGGCGCTGCCCGGACTGCCAAGTCAGCAAGACCTTGATTTGCTGCACAATACAGCAGCTAAAATTAAAGAACTTGGCAATATCATGGGTCTGCTTGTTGATGACCCTGTAGAGCATGTCAAGGCCATGCAGGATAAACTTCTGGAGAAACTCGATCTCGACAGCCAATCTATTGAAAAGCTCATCAAGGAAAGAACCGTTGCCCGGCAAAACAAAGACTGGAACCGGGGGGATGCAATCAGAGATGAACTGCTTGCCCAAGGGGTGGAACTAAAGGATGGGCCTGAGGGGACGACGTGGAAAGTGAAGGGGTAAATAACAGGCCAAATGGCTACAGCACCTTATGGATTACGGTCTGTGGCATGCTGCTTATGTCGTAATTGACAGCCCCGACTAAAAGATTGAACCCCAAAAGGATTGGCAGAGCTGCGAGCATTACGGTCCCGCTGGTTGTCTCAATTCCGGCCTGATAATTTTTATACCACTCATATGCGCCAAAGATAGTACCTCCTCCCATCAGGATACTGCCACCCACCAACTGAATCGTTCCCAGGTTGAATTCCCTCAAAAAGTAATTATAGAAAATTCTTTTGGCAAAACGCAATAGATGTTTGCCTGGAAAGAGAATGGAAACAGAAGGTATGGGCAAACTGCTCGGCTCGTCATTATAGGTAGACAACAGGGGGATATCGATGACTACAGCCCGCACGATATTAAGCCTGAAAAGCATGTCAGATTCAAAAAAATAGCGGTTATCGAGTTTATCCAAAGGCAAAAGATTGAGGACTTTGCTGTGGATAGCAGTGAAGCCGTTTGTCGGGTCCATAATGTTCCAATAGCCGGTGGAAAACTTAGTGATCAACGATAAAACAGCATTGCCGAATACACGAACGCCGGGCATCTTTTTAAGATATTCAAGGACGTAAAAACGATTACCCTTGGAGTAATCGGCCCGGCCTTCCTGAATAGGTTCGACAAAAGCCGGAATCAAAGTTGGGTCCATCTGGCCGTCGCTGTCCAGTTTGATGACAATGCTGGCGTTATCTGCCAGGGCCTTGCGGTATCCTGCTATGGTTGCACCGCCGACACCCAGATTTTTTGCATTTTTAATTACAGCTACCCTGGAATCCTGGCAGTTTTTGCTGACATAATCACCAGTGTTGTCAGGGCAGTTGTCGTCCACAACATATATACGTGAAACTTCGGGCCCTATTTTTTCTATTACTGCAAGAACCTGATTTCTGGTGCGGTAGCACGGTATCACAACTGCGATCATTATTTAGTGCCCCTTTTTGAATTATACTTTTCATTGCAGAGTTTTCTTCTGTTTATTGAGGTATTTTCTTCTACCAAAACTGGAGATAAATACAAATCCACAGGTTCCCAGCAGGAAAAGGCAGCCATGTAAGGGCATAGAATAGCGTGGGAGAGGAGCCAGTATGGAATGAATTGCTGTAAAATACAAGGCGACCAAAGCAACAATCTGAATGCCTGGCCCACTACAGGAAGGTTGATATCGTTTCAGAAATCCGGCCAACAAGGAAAGAATAGTGAAACATGCGCTAACCAGTAAGACAGGATGCATCCATCTGGAGATGAGCATGGTGTATGCAGCTATATTATATTTGAAATAGATACAAGAGACTACCTGATAAATAAAAGGGCCTCCCATTCCAACGATTGATGACCAGGACCAGAACATGACAGGTTTTTTGAAAAGATACCATTTAATATAGGACCACGGTTCTTTTTGAGCCCGCTGGAGCAAAATCTGAACTGCAGCCTCAGCACTTCGGGACATTGTATCGTACTCAGGATCTTCTCTATATGGATAACCGCGCAACCCGGGATTTTTGTAAATAAGGTCGGGATAACTGCCAAGGGCTAGAGAGGCAGCTGCAGGGGAAAGAGTGCCTTTGACAGCATGTGCCTGTTTCCAGGCAAACCACGGTGCTTGCAATAATACAAAGGTTAGAAGCATGATGCAGCAGGCTTTTAACCTTGTTTTTTGGGGAAGATAACGCCAGATGAGGA
>JAHEID010000219.1 GCA_024639555.1 Deltaproteobacteria bacterium | reverse complement strand
CACGATTCGTATGACGACAACGAAATGAACAATAAAATACAACGTTTTATTATTATGTATTGAGTGATCATAACATGCAATACGGAAAATTTCGGTTTACCACTCCAGTTCCTTTATTTTTTTCATGACCAGCTCTTTTAACGAGTCAATGAACCCGGGTATGCAGTTCAGGGAGGCCGCTCTTTCCATCCTTATACCCAGGCCCCGGGCCATTTCACTGTAGAGCATGTCTATTTCGTATAAAGTTTCTACGTGGTCCGATACAAAAGAGATCGGCACCATCAGAACATTTTTACAATCATCCCGGGAAAGCTGTTCCAGTATCTCAGGCGGTGACGGGGAGAGCCATTCCACAGGCCCGCTGCGGCTCTGGTAGCATAATATGCCCGGCATCGCTGTCTGTGATTCCACAGCCTGGATGGTTTGCTTGAGATGCTCTACATAAGGGTCTCCTTCCTCAATGAATTTTACCGGCAGGCTGTGGGCACTGTAGACCACCTGCGGTTCTTCTCCGGCAAATAATTCTGAGCCTTTTATTATGTTTGTTGCCAGCGCGTTGATATACTCGGGCTGTAGCGGCCAGGATTCGATGGTTTCTATCTCAAAAGGGGAAGATAATGATTTATTAGCCTCAAGGAGATCGCTGACAGAAGAGCCTGTGGTGGCAATAGAGTAATGGGGATAAAGGGACAGGGCAATGATACGTTTGAAGCCTTCCCTTTGAAGTTGCACCAGGGTTTTTTCTGCGCGTGGATGCCAGTATCGCATGCAAACAGCAACCCTGGAAACATCTGATCCGGCAAGTTTCTTTTCAAGGGCTGTTGCTTGGTCACCGGTGATTTTTCCCAGAGGGGAACCGCCGCCGATTTTGGCATATGCCTTTGAACTTTTCGGGGCCCGCCGCCGGGAAATGAAACGGGCTATAGTCTTCTGCATAAAGGCCGGACCAAGGCGGATAATCAATCTGTCTGAGAAGAGGTTAAAAAGAAACGGTTCAACATCCTCCAGGCGTTCCGGCCCGCCCATGTTGAGAAGGACCACAGCAATGTTTTTGGAAGAATCTTTTTTTTGCATGTCCGATATGTTTTTAAAGCATTTTTTAAACAGCTTTTTTAAAAATATTAGTTAACCGGGATAAACAATAACTAGCAGATTTTTTTAAATTATACCATTAATCATTCCAGATACTCACCAACAATTTGCCAATTCAAAATCCACCTGTTACTATTCTGTTATGCCTGCAAATTCAAGTGGATATCATATTGCCGGCAGCAGCGGTATCGAAGTGCCTGTAATGGGCTCGCAGGAGCAGGAAATATTGGATTAGTGTGTATCAATGTTTGAAAAACTCAAAGAGATTATTTGCAGTATCTGCTATGAGTTAAATGAAATCATATTAATCAAAATCCCGGTTAATTCTTATAAAACATGAAGAAAAGTCTGGTCATTGCCGGCAGTCTCCTTCTTGGAATTCTCTGTGTGGGAACAATGGGCTATTATGGGCTTTCAGCACTTGCTCTTGGTAGCGGGTCCTGGAGCGTGGCAGACTGTTTCTACATGACAATCATTACCCTGACCACCGTTGGTTTCGGAGAAGTCATTGATGTGGCCAATGTCCCGGGAGCCAGGTTTTTCACCGTATTTATCCTGGTTTGTGGTTTAGGGGTATCAGCTTATTTTATTTCAACCCTGACAGCATTTCTGGTGGAAGGTGAGCTAGGAAATCTTTTCTGGAGAAAGAGAATGCGCAAGGAAATCGACAAACTGTCTGACCATGTTATCCTCTGCGGCGGTGGCCGCGTGGGGCATTATATCCTGGAGGAACTGAAGCTCAGCGGTCTTAAATTCGTGTTGATAGAGCAGACCGAGGAGAAAATTCTTGAACTGCAGGAGAGGTATGGCAATTTCCCTGCAATGGCAGGCGATGCAACCCGCGATGAAGATCTGCTTGCGGTGGGTATTAAAAAGGCCATGGGAATCATTTCTGCTTTAGCCGATGACAAAGACAACCTCTGCATCGTAGTAACCTGCCGGCAGTTGAATCCCAGACTGCGTATCATAACGCGCTGCCGGAGTGTCGAATTCAGCAGCAAGCTGAAACTTCTTGGTGCGGATGTGGTAATGCCTAATTTTATCGGCGGGCTGCGCATGGCGTCTCAGATGGTACGCCCGAAAACGGTTAATTATCTGGATATTATGCTGCGCGATAAAGAAAACATTGTGCGTATCGAGGATGTTGTTATTTCGGAGAAATCGGGCCTGGCAGGAAAAGAGGTTTCTGCAATTAATTTCAGGGAGTATGGCAATCTCCTGCTGCTGGCAATTATGGAAGCCGGGACAAGTAAGATCAACTATAACCCTGTCGGGTCCTATTGTCTGCAAAGTGGAGATACCATGGTTTTTCAGGCCGAAATGGAGGCTTTGCGCAGGTTCCGTAAAAAAATTCTCTCTAAAAGGCTGGAAGTAAAAGAAAATCTCGTCTCTGTTTGTCAAATAATTTTCCAGCTGTTACTATCCGGCCATGTCTGAAAAATCGCCAGTATATCTCATCGATGGCAGCGCCTATTTTTATCGTGCTTACCATGCCGTAGCACCACTGACCACCGCCAATGGCCTCCCGACCCATGCAGCATACGGCTTTACCAATATACTGCTCAGGGTCATCAGGGAAAAATCACCTGAGTTTCTGGCTGTTGCCTTTGATTCAAAGGGTCCTAATTTCCGCCATGAAATGTATACGGAGTATAAAGCCAACCGGCCGCCAATGCCGGACGATCTTGCAGTCCAGATCCCCTATATTAAAAAAATCGTCAAAGCCCACAATATACTGACTATGGAAGAGCAGGGCGTTGAGGCAGATGACCTTATAGCATCTGCGGCACTACAGCTTGCTGCTGCAGGACACAAGGTTATCGTAGTTTCCGGGGACAAGGACCTATTGCAGCTGGTTGGAGACGATATAAGCATCTGGGAACCGATGAAGGATGTTGTAATGG